>CAURKZ010000006.1:0-111022 GCA_963525605.1 uncultured Campylobacter sp. | reverse complement strand
CACCATATCCGCGCATAAAAACCTTATCGTATCCGCCATCTTTTTTAGCATTTTTTCTCCTTAGTTTTTATGCGATTATACGAAAATTCGGCTTAAATTTTACGCTTTTAACGCCACCGTAAATTTTAAAAACTCGGCGAAATTTTCCTTTTCTCTTTTTAATTATTTAGCAACGGCTAGTTTGCCTGTGCCTGCATTTTTATTTACCTCGTTTTGGACGTTTGAGGCTTGGATAAGTTCAAATTTATATGGAGGCTCAAATGGCGGCTTGGTTAGCTTTTCGCAAACGCTGCCTTTTTTGAAAGGTCTATGTTGCCGCTTTCAAAAATGGTGCCTTTGTTACACTTGTAGCTTATTTTGACGCCATTTGTAAAGTAGTTGTTTTGAGCGTATATTAGCGAGCCAAAGCGTACGCCAATGGCGTATTTTTGGTCATAGAAGCCATCTTTTGAGTCATAAAAGTTGTTATAGACGTGCACCTTTGCATTGCGCGCCATAGGTAAGCGTTGCGCGCAGTTGTCAAAAACGTTATGAGCGACCGTTATAGTCCTTGTTTCGCTGCTGCCGTCAGAGTCTATTGAGCCAATTAACATCGTTTTGTCATGGTTTTAAAAGATGTTGTGCGAGATCGTGATAGCTGCACTATCTCTCGCACAGTTCCGTCGTAAGTCTGCCATTTGGTAAGCTCTCCGCCTGCTAAATGCACATGGATAGGCTCGACCGTGTCCTTAAAATGGCAGTGATCTACCCAGATGTTTTTGCTTGACTCTATGCTGACGCCGTCATATTGCGCATTAAAGCCGTCATTTTTTTGTATATCTGGAAATGGATCAAAAGCATCTTCGATCTTCATATTGCGGATCGCGATATTTTGGACATTTTTTAACAAAAGCGAGCCGCCTTTTATTCCTGAGTTTTCGCCTAAGCCGATTATTGTGGTGTTGCTAGCTACCGGCACTACGATGAGCTTTTTCCACTCGTTGGCTAAATTTTTGCGAAGCGCTGCTAACTTTGGATCTTGCGAACCGTCTAAATTTGCACGGCATGAAACGCCGTAAGCCTGCATAAATTTGGCATAAGAGCTAAACTCGCCACCGCTAATCTCACTTATAAATTTATCCAGCCCATCGCTATTGCCATTTTGTGGGATCTTGCCTTCGCTAAGGTCTATGAGCCCATCCACATAGATGACGTAACCACCCATTTAAGCGTATTTTACGAGCTCTTGCCTATCTTTTACGACGACTTCTTTACTCTCTTTGCCGGCATATCCGCCAAAATTTTGCTCTGCACCAATGCTAGCGTAACCAAAGGGCGAGTCGCTTGCTTTTATCTCGCCCGCTTGTGTCTCAGCACCAAATGCAAATAACGAAGAAACGGCTAGAAACAATATCTTTTTAAACATCTTTAGCCTCCCAAATTCGGCTTTTTATTTTTGATCTTCTGTTAGAAAATCGCTGCCGAATTTTATTTTGGCTCATTAAATTTAGTGTAAGGCTTTTATAAATTTTTAGTAAAAGCGAAATTTAGCGGCGAGTACCTTGCAAAACGCGCAAACCACTTCGCCTACGCAAAGACGCGCCAGTTTTTAGCCGACAAAACCCGAATTTATTTTCCGCCAAACTCCGCGCAGACGATGTTTTTTAGCGTTTGGGCTTGTTTGATTAGCGTTGCCTCATTAGCTTGCGCGCCACGCGAGCCTTTTTCGTCCGAGGCGAGCAAATTTTGCGGCGAAGAGTTTTCTTGCGAGCTAAAAACCTTGATGCCTGCAAGCGAGATTTCGCCTCGCGTTCTCAAGGCAGAAATTTGACGCGCGTCCTTGCCGTCGCGGCTTTCTACGCTCGCCATGCTTATCTTTTTGCCAGCGTAAAACGCCTCGCAGACGCCGCCCTCTGCCCCATAATCCGTTACCTTGACGGAGCCTTCTTTAAATTCGTAAATTTTGATCCGCCTTGACCTTCGCAGCTTCTCGTCGCCGCTCCACTCGCGCTCCCCCGCGTCCAGGCCTGCGACCGTAAACGCGCCGTCTTGGGTCTTATACATGTCGCCCAGCATTATGGGCAGCTTTTTGCCCTCTTGCTTGGTTGGCGTAAAGCCGATCTTTTCACCGTTTTTAAAAAATGCGCGAAATTTGAACGATATAGGGCTCACTCGCGAGACGGCTCGCATTTGCCGTAAACCCACTCGCGAGTTTCGTTTAACTTAAACTCGCCATCTTTTAGAAAATACTGCTTGCTGCTTTTGATCGCGTTTTTGCCCGCGGCTATGTAGTCGCCGATGAAGCCGCGATCCAGGACGTCGTGCGCTAAAATTTCAGGCTCAAAGACGTTTTGCGTCTTTTGCGTCTCGCGCCATTTGCCGCTCTCATCAGGCTCGCGCAGAGTGATCGAGATGTTGTTGCCCGCTTCGTCGTAGTCGTAGATATACTCGTACTGCTTGTCGTCGGAAGCCCCGCGATTTTTTATCACGTTGCCGCGCGCGTCGTAGCTAAACTCGTTTTCAAACACGACCTCCCAGCGCTGCGACTCCTCGCGCCAAAGCGCGGTTTGCTCGCGTAGAGGCCTGCTCTCCTCGGTCTCCTCGTGCACGTTTTTGTAGTACTCCCTCCACTCGTTTTTTGCGGCATCCCAGCGCGATCTTAGCTCGGTAAAGCGCCTATACTTAGGCTCGATCTTGCGCAAGATCTTTTCATCGCGCTGCCATGTGTCGTCCTTCCATATAAAATTTATCTCGCTGCGCGTCCCGTCCGCCGCCGTAAAGACGGTATGTTTTGTAAGCGGTACCCATTTGCCGCGCCACGCGTAGCCTTCGGAGCCCGCGTAAACGTCGCCGTTGTAGTGATATATCGATTTTTCGTACGGAGCCCATTTTTTCGCTTTAGCATCCCATTCATAGGTCGCTACGAAATTGTTTCTGTCGTTTTCATCGACAATCCTTTTTGTAAGGTGCGTCGGCGTCCATCTGCCCTTTTTTAGCGTGAAATTTTGCAAAATTTCCGTTTTACCCTCGCGCTTTTCGACGGCTTTTTCACCCTCGTATAGCTTGCCGTCCTTTTGCAGACTAAAATAAATTTTCGAGCCGTCCTTTGCGATCTCCTGCTTGCTTATCGCCGTTTCGCGCAATTTATTTGTATCCGCGTCCCAGTCGTATTCGACATTTTCGATCTCGCGCTCGCCGCTTTCGTCAAATTTGCTAAAGCTTTTCGATACGGACACCCCATCTTCGCTGCTCTTTTTGTAGATTTTTTCTAGGCGGCGGGTTTTAGCGTCGTAGTTTTGGCTCACTTCATATTCGTAGCGCGGCACGGCTCCGCCCTCTGTTTTATAACTCGTCTTTTGCAGGCAAATTTTATCCGCCGCCGCGTGTTTCGCCGCCGTCTCGGTCGCGCCCGCAGGCATCGCTAGCGTTAATGTCGCCGCTAAAATAGAGCCTGCTAAAACCGCCGTCCGCGCCCTCGAATTTACCGCCGCTAGCGCTCTAAAAGCACCCGCCGAAATAATCGCTCGCGCCTTTAAATTTGGCGCTGCAAAATCTGCCGCATCCTTGAGTGAAATTTTAAAAATACCTCTCATGACCGCTCCTTTATCTGAATTTTAAATTGCGTCTACCGCTTTATATCCTCGCTCGAAAAAGCTCTCTCGCCTTCATAAATTTTCTCATAGTGGCTTAGCTTGCCCTCTTTGAAATAGCCGATGAAATAGCTCGCCGATTTTTCGACCTGCTCTTGCGAAATTTCATCGTAGAGATATACGGGCTCCTTTGATTTTTGTTTGTGTAGGCACGAACAGCTGCGAAAATATCCCTTTTTGATTTTAAAATTTTGTGCCTCGCCGCCTTGCTCGCCTGCGCGCTTTGTTGCGCTTATTTCGTTGCTCTGTTTACCTGCGGGTGTTTGATCATCTCTCCCGCCGCCCTGCATCGTCTGTTTTTGTCCGCTCGCCGCGCCGTGATCTTGCGCCTCTACGGCGGTAAAACAGATACTTGCTGAAATTAAAGCCGAAATAGCCGCCCTTGCCGCTCTAATTAAAACCATTTTTCAACCTTTTCTTTTGCCGCCGCTGCGTGCGGACCTGCCGCGGCGTAGGATTAAATTTTAAAATTTACGCGGCGCACGAATACCTCCGCGCCGTATAAATTTAAATGCAAAGCTTACAGACGCCGCACCTGCTAAATTTAATCGCAGCGCTCGCGCAAGGACGCGCAGGTAAAATTTAGCCGCGAAATTTTACCGATGCATCTTCAACGCTACTTTATCTTTTTATATTTCCACGTCTGCTCCGTTATGAGCTCGGACCTGCCGTCTTTAATCTTAAATTCCTTAAAGCTCGTTATCGCGTAGATGCTAGGCATCTCAAACATCATCAGCGCGGCTCCGTGCCCCACGCTATCTGCCGGGATTTGGGTATCGTAAGTAGCCTCTGAGCGCCCGGTTTGCACCCATTTGCCGCTCGCATCAAGCTTGTAGATATCCATCGCCGTATTGCTGCCGTGCTCGTCGTAGCTATAGACGTATTTGCCGCTGCTGGAATTTGATTCAAAGCTTTGCACGAGCGGGCGCTCGCCCGATTTATCGTAAATTTCGCCGTTTGAGTAGCTTTTGACCCACTCTTTAAGTTGTTCGTCCCACAGATACGAGGTCATATTAAGATCCGCGCCCTTCTTGATAGCGGTCTGTTTGCTCATATTATCCCACGCGCCCTTCTCGTCGTTCCAGATGAAGCTCGTAACGACCTCCTCGCCCTTTGCGGCGTCAAGCTCGTGCTTACTCATCGTCGCGTTTTGCCACGCGCCGTCCTTAAAGGTGCTACGGATCTGCTCGTAGCTACCGTTTCGATCGCCGTTAAGCATCTCTCGCTCGCTGTTTTGCCACGCGCCGTTTACAAACTCGTAGCTCACGTATCCGCTCATCTCTCCTAGGCTGTCGTAGAAAATTTCGGTCTTATCTTTGGGCTGCCAGCTCTTGTCGTCCCATTTGAAGCTTATCGTAAGCTCCTCCTTATCCCACGCGTTTTTTACGGATCTGTTCATGCTATCTTTCTGCCATTTGCCCTTCGCAAACTTATATCGCACATCTTCGGTCGCGTTGCCGTCGTAGCTGGAGACGGTTTTGCTCGCATTGCGCGTGCCGTCATCTGCTATCGAATTGCTCTCGCGCGTCGTGATGCCGTCTTTTACGCTTTCCGTGTAGTCTTCTATTTTTTTCCACTTGCCGCTTTTAAGATCGAGGCCAAATATTTCAAATTTAACCATATCCCCCTTTTCGTCAAAGTAGCTGATCTCTTTGTAGCTGGAGCCTAGACCGTCCGAGGAGTTCGTATCTCTTATCTGCTCCAGCTTGCGCGCCGCCGCATCGTAGCTTAGATGCGTGCTCTCCTTGCACTCTCCGAGTGAGCCGTAGCTCATGCTTTGCACCATATACTCATACTCCTTGGCAAACGCCGCCGCACAGAGCAGCGCAAGTATCGTGGCGAGCTTTTTCATCCTCTCTCCTTGGAAAAAATTTTGATAATTATATAATGTTCGTATATAAAAACGGATAAAATTTCGGCGTGCGGCTAAATTTAAAAACTTCGATTTTTAGGCGGTAGTGGTGGAATTTTACGTCGCCAAACGGCTGGAATTTTAGCAATATTTAGATCTGATTTTGTGTTAGTTGTCGATAGAATTTATGCGAAATAGAATTGCGTGCGAGCTTCTGCTAAATTTTAAACAGATCTAGGCTGATTTATATCAAAGCTTCACTGCGTGCCGTTAGCGATAAAATTCTACGTCATAAAATTTTAAATTCACGCGCAGATCCGCTTGAAGAGATAAAATGCGGCGCTAAATTTTTGACAGCTCAAAATTTCAAATAATGCCGGTTTTTAAAGAGTGCCGCTGATTAGGAGATACTAATCGCAGAAGCGCTTATCCGCGTTATTTGCTTTACGCTTGGCTAGGAAGTCCGCCTTTTTAGCGGGGTCTGCGAAAAACTCGTCCTGCCTAAGTAGCGCGGCGTCCATTTTATCCTCGGCTGCCTTGAGCGCGGCGGCGCGATCTGCGAAGCGAGACGGAAATTTCTCATCAAATATCGCTTTATACGGGTGTGCCTTGACCCAGTCCCTGGCGCGTGCCGCCGCATCGCGCTGTTTAGCAAGATCGCAGAATGCATATGGATTTACCGCGTTGCCGACGAGCTGTAAAAACGCCGCGTTCGCGGACTCAGTTTCACGAAACATCTCGTCCTTGATGTCGATGACGCGAGCGAAGGTTAGGAATCGATTTTTGCCCGCGTAGAACCAAAACACTGCGTCGTCCTTGAGCCCCAGATCATAAGCGCGTGCAGCGACCGTCATCAGCGTAGTCGAAGCGACCATATCCGGGGCGTCTTCGATGATTTTGATCGCCTTTTTTAGGCTCGCCACGTCGTTTTTCATCAACAGATCGTCGATCGGCTCGTAAACGTGCACGTATTCGGGTTTGCCCTCCTTAGCCGAATAAAACGGCGAAATATAAATGTCGATCGAAGTGATTTTTTCCACTTTATCCTCACCCTGGGCGCTCAAAGTCGCCGCCGCCGCCGCACACAGCAGCAATGAACGAAATTTTTTCATGGTCTCTCCTTCGGTTAAATTTTTATAAATTTCCTCGTAATTATACCCTTAAATTTAAGAGCGCGAGCTTGATTTTTAACGAATATATTTTTGCGGAATTTTAATTTTGCGGCGGCTCTATTTTCTTTTGATCAGGCTTTAGCGCGACGCTTTACGCGGCTAAATTTAAGCGCCGCTAGTCGTAAAATTTAGCTTATAATTTAGATCGTATGAAATCGCTCGAAGCGCTTACTAAAGTTTTAAAATTTTACTCTTTTAAGCGTCGTATGCTAGTCATTTATCGCTGAATGCGGCTATAAACTGCTCGTGGCGCGCCGTGCGGTATCGAACAAGAAAATTTGCCAGTCCGCGGTGAGCCATGAAATCAAAGGCATAAATGTTCGCGCGCTCGTCCTTGATCTGCGCGAAATAAAAGCCACCAAAGCGCCACCAAAGTTTTAGTTGCTAGAAAATACTGCTCCGTCATTTCGCAATGGAATTAAATTTAGCAAATTCTATCACGACATAAACGCGGCATTGTTATCCATAATCTGGCAACGGAATCAAATTTAGCTGCAGCCTCTGACTTTATGACCTTTGGCTACGCTTTAAATTTTACTTTCAAAGCCCGTTTCTGCCGCGTCGCGGTAGAAATCGATCTGATCTCTTTTGATGATGCGGATGTAGTCGGTGCTGCCGGGATGGCCGCTTTGAAAGCCCGCCGTCATCACGTAGGTGCCGCCTTCTTCGATGAGCCCGCGCTGCAGAGCCTCGCTTATGATACGTGCGAGCAGCGAGTTGATACTCGTTTTTTCCTTGACCATCGCTGGATTTACGCCCCACACGAGACTTAGCGCGTGCGCGGTCTGCTCGTCGTGCGCGATTGCGATGATGTCGATTTTAGCGCGGTTGCGTGCGAGTTTAATCGCCGAGCGTCCCGAGCCCGTGATCGAAAGTATCGCGCCCGCGCCCAGTCTTGCAGCGAGCGCTGCGGTGCTTGAAGTGATCATATCGGTCTCGTCGTAGAAATCGTAATCGTTAAATTTATCGTAAGGATAGATCTTTTCGGTCTCGCGGATCGTCTCGCTCATCGCGGTGACCACGGCTGCGGGGTTTTTGCCGATGGCGCTTTCCTCGCTTAGCATTACGGCGTCGGTGCCGTCGAGCACGGCGTTTGCGACGTCGCTGATCTCGGCTCTGGTGGCGCGCTCGTGCTCGGTCATGCTAAGCATCATCTGCGTGGCGGTGATGACGGGCTTTGAGAGGGCGTTGGCAAGAGCTATGATGCGCTTTTGGATACGCGGGATCTCATAAAACGGCATCTCGATGCCCAGATCTCCGCGCGCGACCATTATACCGTCGCTTGCTTCGATGATCTGCTCTATATTTTCGACCGCGTCGAATTTCTCGATCTTGGCGTAAATTTTAGCTTTTGAGCCCAGCGAGTTTAAAATTTCGCGCACGCGCAGGATGTCGTTTTGCGACTGCACGAAGGAGATACCTACGAAATTTACGCCGTGCGCCGCGCCCCAGCGCAGATCCTCGAGGTCCTTTTGCGTGATGACGTCGATATTTAGGCGGGTGTTTGGGAAGTTCACCCCCTTATTTGAGCTTAAAAAGCCGTCGTTTTCGAGCACTGCTCGCACGCCTTGCTCGCTTACCGCGACTACCTTGGCGCGGATTGAGCCGTCGTAGAGGTAGATAAACTCGCCTACCTTCATTAACGGCAAAATTTCTGGGTGGTTGATACACAGCTCGTATTCGCCATCGCCGGTCTTTTTGCCGATGATTTCGCGAGGAAGGAAAGTAATCTTATCGCCCGTTTTTAGTTTAAAATTTTCCTCTAGTTTGCCGACGCGGATCTTTGGGCCGCTGATGTCCTGAAAGACGCCTATACGCACGCCAAGGCTTTTTTCTACGGCGCGAATTTTGTTTAAATTTGCCTCGTGATACTCGTGCGTGCCGTGGCTGAAGTTCATCCTAAAGGCGTTGCAGCCCGCCTTTACCATCGCGCTCATCATCTCTTCGCTGTCGCTTGCGGGCCCGATGGTCGCTAGGATTTTGGTTTTTTTAAGCATCTTTTCTCCTTTAAATTTAAAATTTATCGCCGCATTAGGCGAAATTTTACGTGAAATTTTGAAATTTCTAAATTTTAAAATTCGCTAGACGAAAGAATTTTAAAATTTTATGGCTCGAGAGAATTTTAGAATTCTACGGCATGGTGAAATTTTAAAATTTCATAGCTTGCGGTGCAGATTAAATTCTAAAAATTCGCGTTTGAATGAAATTTTTAAAATCCCCTATATATATGAAGCGCGAGCAAAATTCTAAAACCCTCGCCGAAGTAAAATTTTAAAATTCTTGCCCGAGCGAAATTTAAAAATTCCTCTTTATTGCATCATTTCCGCGTCAAATTTTGCATCATCAAAGCTCACTCCCAAATATTCGCAAGCACTTTTTGCGTCGCGAAGCGCGTTGCCTAAGCAGCTCGTAGCACCGGGGCTTGGGGTCATATTAAAGATAATCCCCGGATTTTCGCCTATTCTAGCTTCGCCTAAAAGCAGCTTTTTTTGCGAGTGTGAGATTACTTGCGGGCGCACGCCGCCAAAGCCCTTGGCATAATAAATATCCTCCTCGCGGATGCTAGGTATGATCTTGCGCGCATTTTTGACGAAAAGCTTTTTGCCTAAAATCGGTATCTCAAAGCCTATATTGCGGATTAAGAAGTCCCTTATCTCGCTATCGCCAAAATTTTGCCAAATGACCTTAGCTACGTCCATGTCAAAATTTAATGATTGAAAAAATTCCGGCACCGAACGACAGCCCTTGTAGCGCTCGAGCTTTGGCATCGTAAGCGCGGTAGGACCAAATCTCGTGCAGCCGCCTGCGAGCAAATCCGGATCACCGTGAAGCGCGGCAAATGGAAGCTTTGGGTTTTGCACCATGTAAACCTTGCCGTTTAGAAGTTTTTGCTTGGTTAGATAGAAGCTGCCCGCGATGCAAATCGTGCTAAGATCCTGCCCAAGCCCCATTTTGTGCGCTAGCCACAGCGAGTGGGCGCCCGCATCTACGACTACGAAATCAGCGCTTAGCGAGAGTCTATTTGCTGTGCGGATATAAAATTTATCGCCTATTTTGGTGATATTTTGCACCTCGGAGTTTAGATATAGATCGCAGGTTTTGCCCTCCACGTTTTTAGCGTTTTGCACGAAGGAATTCGCCATCGCGCCGTAATCGATCGTCGTGTAAACTCCCGATTGCACGCCCATTGCTACGATATCCTCCGTTCGCTCCTCGCCGCGTCCGTCAAAAACTAACTTGGGCTCGATTTTTTTGAGCTCTTCCTTGTCGAAAAGCTGCAGATACGGATAAAGTTCTTTAAATTTCTCAAAGCGATCTTTAATTAGCTCTACCTCACTCTCGCCCACGCCAAGAGCCATTTTCTGCCCCTGAAATAAAAATTTATTCTCATATCCGTGCTTTTGGCAATACTTCACGATCATATCCGCCTTGCGCTTGACTTCTGCTGCTTTTTGCGGGTCGTAGTTGGTCTCGATGTCGCCGCAATGAATCGTCTGAGAATTTGCGCTGGCTTTAGAATTTAGCGTCGCAAGCCCCTCGTATTTTTCAAGTAGAGCAATATTTTCGATCCCGCTAAATTCTGCCAATACATATGCTAGCGCACTGCCTGTGATACCGCCGCCTATGATGATTACGTCGTAATGTTTTTCTTGCATGCCCTTTCCTTATCGAATTTGGCTGCAATTGTGCGAAAATTTCGCTTAAAAGCTAGTTATAAAAGCGTGAATTTAGATGATTTTATATAAAATTCGCACCATTTCATTTTGGGAGTAGTATATGAAAAAATCGATTCTTGTCGGATTAAGTTTGATTATAGCCACGTCGCTGTGGGGCGCGGATAAGAAAGTTTATCGCCTTAAGCTAGCTCAGACTTACGAGCTTAGTATGCCTATCGTAGGCGATGTCGCCAAGCGTATGGCAGATCTTGCAGATAGTATGTCTGATGGCAGGCTGAAAATCAGCATCGACGCGCCTAGCAAACATAAAGCGCCTTTTGCGATCTATGATATGGTCAAAAACGGACAATACGATTTAGGCTATACTGCGAGCTACTATTATAAAGGCAAAAATAGCGCGAATATGCTGTTTACGACCGTGCCTTTTGGTATGACGAAAGACGAGCAACACGCTTGGTATTACTTCGGCGGAGGCAAGGAGCTAGCGGATAAATTCTATGCTAAAAGCAATCTAAAGGTCTTTAATATCCTAAATAGCGGTATGCAGATGGGTGGCTGGTTTAAAAAAGAGATTAATACGCTAGATGATTTAAAAGGGCTTAAATTTAGAATTCCAAGCTTTGGCGGGGAGGTTATGAGCCGCCTTGGCGTCGCAGTCGCTACGATACCGGTAGGTGAGCTATATATGGCGCTAGAGATGGGTACTATCGATGCGGTCGAGTGGGCAAGTCCTAGCTTTGATATACCTCTAGGCTTTCACAAGGTCGCAAATTACTATTATACGGGATGGCAAGAACCCGCTAGCGAGCAGCAGATCGTGATAAATCTACAAACTTGGCAGAAGCTTCCTAGGGACTTGCAAAATATCCTAGAGGCTTCGATCGCAAAGGCGCGCGAATACGCAGAAAACGAGACGTTTTATAAAAATGTAATAATTTGGGACGAGATCAAAAAGAAATATCCAAACGTTCAGATTCGCTCTTTTTCACCTGAGATTATGCGTGCGCTTCGCAAGGCGACGGATGAAATTTTAGCCGAAGAAAGCGAGAAAAATCCCGATTTCAAAGAGATTTGGGAGAGCCAAAAGGCATTTTTAGCTAAAGCTAGAACGTGGACGAAGATGGGTGATTTTACATATATCGAAAAAACGGGCGACGTTGAAGCCGAGCAGAATTTCACCGCTTCGGTGAAAAAAATCTCTGTTCCTGAGCCCGTAAATAGCGCAGCCAGCGAGATAAATGCAAGCACTGCCGCACCAAAAAACGAGGATAATCAGACGAAATAATGCTTCGCTTTAAGTTGCGTATCAAAACCTAGCATCAAGTCAAGAAGCGGCTTAAATTCGGTCGCTAATTTAGTAGATTTAGGCGAAGTGCGGGCGATTTATTTATTGCAGCTGTGTAGCTCGGAGTATCTTTAAAATTTTAATTTACGAAAGCGGCGATGAAATTTTATTGCTGCTTTAGCATTTAAGTTAAGGCACGGAATTTGCATCGCTACGTTTAAAGTCCAATTTAAAAGCCGCTCGGTCGCCGCCGCACAAGGCTAGAATTTTATCAAGCTCCAAGCCTCCTATCTTTTTGCTTTATTCCTTATACCTTTTGCGTTATTTAAGCTTGATATTCCGCCGTGCTTGCTTGCGGGCGACATTGAGCGAGAGGGAATTAATCTTACTTTTTCATTTCGCGTAGTTAGCGGAAGAGCTTCGGCGAAGCGCGCCAATCTGAGATTTTAAATTAGTAGCGTTCATAAATTCCATATTTTAAAATTTCAGCGCTTTTATCTTGCAAATGCCGCTTTTAAATGAAATTTGCTTCGGGGGTTTCTTTCTATATAAAAGCGGCAAACTTCAAATAAAATGGCAAAATTTTAAAATTTACACGCTTAAATATCACAAGTAAGGAGAATTTAAAATTTTTTCCTTCGGAGATTAAGTAAAAAGCGCGTTAGAAAAAATTTTGTAGGTCAAATTTCATTTTAAGCGATTGCAGATTTAAAGCTTGTATGCAAATACTTTTAAAGCCT
The DNA here is from genome assembly GCA_963525605.1 of uncultured Campylobacter sp. Taxonomy (GTDB): domain Bacteria; phylum Campylobacterota; class Campylobacteria; order Campylobacterales; family Campylobacteraceae; genus Campylobacter_B. The sequence goes on along the minus strand of CAURKZ010000006.1, from coordinate 98,667 downwards.
GCTCTAGTTAGAATTTATCACTAAACTAGACGGGCTCAGCCTTGGAATTTCACCGCGCCAATTTTAAAATTTTGCGCGAGTTAGGCTTAAAATTTTAAAATTCGATTCTACCTGCGAAAACTCTTAAATTCCACGACTTAGAATTTTGATACAGAATTTTGCCGCAACGCTATTTTTTGGGATGCGATAAAACTACGCGGCATGCAAAAGCCGCGTAGAATATTGAGCTAGGCTCGCTGCTGCAAGCCTAGCGAATGTCGTAAGCTAAAAAGGCGCTACTGCAAAGCGTAAAATTTTATTTCAAAGCCTTAAAAAGCTCCACGCCGTCAAGCTGCTCCCACGGGTATTCGTCGTTTCCGACCTGTCCGCGTGCGGCGACGTCGGCGTAGAGGAAGCTTTCTTTGCCAGGGCGATCAAGGCCGAATTTATCGATGATCCAGCGCGGCGTGAGCGGGAATTTTTCAAGCACGAAAGCAGATAGCTCATCGTCGCTAGCCGCGCCTAGATTCGTCCCCATACAATCGACGCTGACGCTGACGGGCTTTGCCACGCCGATTGCATAGCTGAGCTGGACGATACATTTTTTCGCAAGTCCCGCCGCAACGATATTTTTAGCGATGTAGCGCGCCGCGTAAAGCCCGCTGCGATCGACCTTGGTATAGTCCTTGCTGCTTTGAGCGCCGCCGCCGATCGGGCTGTAGCCGCCGTAGCTATCGACGATCAGTTTGCGACCGGTTAGACCGCTGTCGTGAAGCGAGCTGTGATTTACGTAGCGACCGGTCGGGTTGATGTAGATGATCGTCTTGCTTTTGTCGTAAAGCTCCTTCGGAAGCCCTGCAGAATCGATCAAATTTCCGATCAGATCTCGGACGCATTCGATGCTCATACTCTCGACGCAGGGCGCGGAAACCACGATAGTATGGATGCTTTGCGGCTTGCACTCCTCAAAATTGCTCTTCGTGCCGTAATCGACGGTAACCTGCGTCTTAATATCGACGCCAAGCTCGTTAGGATGGGATTTTGCGTAGGCATAAACGTGATCGCAAAGAAGCCTCGCGTAGGTGATCGCCGCCGGCATAAAATTTTTCGTCTCGCAGCTTGCGAAACCGAACATTATGCCCTGATCCCCCGCTCCGATCTCGCCGCCCTCTTGATCGACGCCTTGGTTGATGTCGGGGCTTTGCTGGTTTAAAAATACGTCTACTTGCAGATCCTGCGGATGTAGGCACTGCGCGCGCGTAAAATAGGGGTTGTCGTTGTAGCCGATCTCGCTAAGAGCGCCCTTTACGATGTGGCGGTAATCATCGTGGGTAAAATCGATCTTGGCGTTTACTTCGCCGCCGATTACTACGTGTTTTCCCGCGATAAAAACCTCAGCCGCTACGCGCCCGTTAGGGTCTTGCTTTAAAATTTCATCTACGATGCTGTCTGCGATGATATCGGCGCACTTATCCGGATGTCCGGGGCTTACGACCTCGCTGGTAAATAGATACATATCTGCTCCTAATTAGAATTTCGCGCCATTTTATCGAACGAGGTTTTAAGATTAACTAAAAATTGCGAAATTTCGCCCAAATTTAAATGCGCTTAAATAAAATTTCGATATATTTCAAACGACATTTTAATTGAAAGGTAAAAAATGAGTTCAATGCAAAAATTGGTAGCCAGCTACAAAGATAAAAATCTGGTGCTGCGTATAGTTACCGGCTTGATAATAGGCGCTATTTTGGGCTTTGCTGCGCGTTCCTCGGCAGGCAGCGTTACGACCGAGCACACTCCGCTTTTGATAAGCTTGGTAAGCCTCGCAGAAATTTTAGGACAACTGTTTGTAGGCGCCCTTAAGGCGGTCGCTCCGATTTTAGTTTTTATCTTAATTTTAAGTTCGGTAATAAATAAACAATACGGCAGCGTCAGCGGCTTAAAGCGCGTGGTCGTCCTATATATCGTAGGCACCTTTTTGGCCTCGTGCGTGGGGGTGGCGGCTAGCTTTTTATTCCCGACGGATCTTGCTCTAAGCAGTGTCGGCGCGGCGGAAAATACGGTTCCTGCGAGCGTCTGGGTCGTGCTAAAAGACCTGCTTTTTAAGGTCGTAGATAATCCTGTAAACGCTATCGCGCACGGAAACTACGTAGGAATTTTAACCTGGGCGATAGGGCTTGGCGTCGCGCTTAAATTTTGCACCAACGAAACGAGGAAAATTTTTACCGATCTAGGCGAGGCGGTAACCAAGATCGTGCAGTTCGTCATCCAGCTCGCGCCGTTTGGAATTTTCGGCCTAGTAGCTTCTACCGTGTATCAAACCGGCGTCGATGCGCTGCTTGGATACGCGCGAATCGTAGTCGTACTCGTAGGCGCGATGGCGTTCGTAGCCCTCGTGGTAAATCCGCTCATCGTCTTTGCGGTGATTAAGAAAAATCCATATCCGCTCGTATTTACCTGCCTGCGTGAAAGCGGCCTCACAGCGTTTTTTACCCGCAGCTCGGCGGCGAATATCCCCGTAAATTTAAATTTATGCAAAAAGCTCGGCATCAGCGACGAGCTAAGCTCGATCTCGATCCCTTTGGGAGCTACGATAAATATGGCGGGCGCTGCGGTGGTAATCGCGATCTTGGCGCTTGCTGCGGCTCATACGCTTGGCGTGCGCCCCGATTTTTGGACGGCGCTGCTGCTTTGCGTGGTCTCAGCGGTCGGTGCGTGCGGCGCTAGCGGTGTACCCGGCGGCTCATTGATGCTGATACCGCTTGCGTGTTCGCTCTTTAATATCTCAAACGACATCGCAATGCAGGTAGTTGCGATCGGCTTTATCATCGGCGTGATCCAAGACTCGGTAGAAACCGCGATCAATAGCTCCACGGACGTGATTTTTACGGCGATCGCGTCGCAAAGTATGCAAAAATAACTTACCTTAAAATTTTACCGCGAATTCCGTCCGTGCGGCGGATTTTGCGGTTTTTAAAATTTTACTTATTCTTTTTTGATAAAATTATCCAAAAATTTTAAAAGGAAATCGATGAATTGGAATTTGGGCGAGCTGTTTGCAAACGAAACGGAATTTAGCGCCGCGATAGATAGCGCCTCCGCGCAGGCTAGGGATTTTGAAGCTAAATTTAAAGATAAGCTGCACGCTCTTAGCGCGGAGGAGTTTTTAGGCGCGCTTGAGCTTTATGAGAGCATCAGCGAGCAGATCGGCAAGATAATGAGCTTTGCGCATCTAAGATTTGCGCGAGATACGAGCCTTGGGGCGCAGCAGGCTAAGACGGAGCAGGCTTGCAACGACATTTCGCAGAGCCTGCTTTTTTTCGAGCTTGAATTTAACGAGCTTGACACCGCAAAACAGGACGAGTTTATCGCAGGAGGCGGGAGATTTCGATACTATTTGAGCCTGCTTAAGCAGCGCAAGGCCCACCAGCTAAGCCTGCTGCAAGAAAGCGTGCTTTTAAAAACTTCGCCCGTAAGCGGCGAGGCGTTTTCGCGACTTTTTGACGAGAGTATGGCGCGGATGAGCTTTGATTTTCGCGGGCGCAAGCTTGGCGAGGAGGAAATTTTAAGCCTGCTTCATAGCCCTGATCGCGAGGTGCGAAAGGACGCCGCAGCCTCGCTAAGCGCGGTGCTAGAGCAGAACTCCCACCTGCTTGGCTATATCTACAATATGATCAAAACCGATCTTAAAATCCGCTGCGAGCTGCGCGGCTACGATAAGGCCGAGGCGGTGATGCACGAGGAAAATCAGATAAACATCGCAAGCGTCGATGCACTGATCGCAGAGGCGGAGCGAAGCTTTGGTCTAGTCGGCAAATTTTACGCCAAAAAGCGCGAAATTTTAGGCTACGACGCGCTGTATGATTACGACAGATACGCGCCGCTTGGGGGCGATGAGAGCGAGTTTAGCTTCGAGCAGGCTAAGCAGATCGTGCTTGCGGCGTTTGAAAAATTTAGCCCGAAATTTAAGCAGATCGCGCTGATCGCGTTTGAGCAAAACTGGATTGACGCGATGCCCGCGCAAAATAAGCAAAGCGGCGCGTTTTCGCATTCGGGCTCGCGCGATACGCACCCTTTCGTGCTTTTAAATTTCACGCGCAAGCGCCGCGACGTATTTACTCTCGCGCACGAGCTGGGGCACGCGATACATCAGTATCTAAGCTACGGCGTGGGCTATTTCAACTCCTTCACGCCGCTAACGACGGCGGAGACTGCGTCGGTTTTCTGCGAGATGCTAGTGTTTGATTATATGCGCGAAAATTTTTCAAATTTAAACGACTCGCAAAATTTTAAACGCGATGCTTCGCAAGAGGCTCAGAGCGGTGAAATTCCAAACGAGCACGCCGTAAAACGCGCCGCCTCTCAAGACTCTGCGGGTTCGTGCAAATACGCAGCGCGCGATACGGATACGCCCTCGCAGACCGCAAGCGACAAGGCCGCGCTAAGAGCGATGCTTGCGGCAAAGATCGAGGATATCTTCGCTACGCTTTACCGCCAGATCGGATTTACTACTTTCGAGCGGCGCGTGCATGCGAGCGCGGATGAGCTAAGCGTTGAGCAGGTGGGTGAGCTTTGGATGGAGGAGTCGCGCAAGATGTTTGCGGGCGAGCTAATTTTGCAGAATCATTACAAAAGCTGGTGGAGCTACATCCCGCACTTCGTTCATACGCCGTTTTACTGCTACTCCTATGCCTATGCGCAGCTTTTGGTGCTCGCGCTTTACGGGCTGTATAAGAGCGGCAGGCTCGAAAATTTCGTCCAAATTTACACCGAGTTTTTAAGCTCGGGCGGCAGCGACGAGCCGCAAAAGCTAGTGGCGAAATTCGGCTTTGATATCAATAAAAGCGAGTTTTGGCGCATCGGCATAGAGCAGGTCGCAGCGCTTGTAGATGAGTTTGTGAGGGGTTAGGATGATAGATAAAATTTTAAAAGACGATAAATTTATCGCTGCGAGTAGCGCAAATATAGGCGCGGTTTTGGACTACGTTTTGGCTCTTGGATGCGGATTTGGCATCGTTGCGAGGACGGATCAGATAAAATTTGACCCGCCGTTGCCGGAGGAAATTTTAAAAAGCTTCAAAATGCCCGCGATCTTTTTGCAGCTGGAGGAATACACGCTTTCTAGCGCGCATCTTAGCAAGGATGAGCTGGTTTTCGAGGCGGGTTTCGGGCCGCAGGATTTTGCAAGCACGCTTAGCGTGCCGTTTTACGCGGTTTTGCAGATCGTCGTGGACGGCAAGCCCATCGCGGTAAATTTTTCTCGTCCCGAGTCCGAGTGGCTTAAGCGCGAAAAATCGCGTAAAATTTTTTCAAAATGAGCGATATTTTAGAAGGTCTTAATCCCGCTCAGCGCGAGGCTGCGAGCCACGTGGACGGAGCGATGTTAATCTTAGCGGGTGCAGGCAGCGGCAAAACTAAAACGATTACCGCGCGCCTTGCTTACTTGCTTTCAAACGGCGTGCCTGCGGAAAATACTCTCACGCTTACGTTTACGAACAAAGCCGCCGCCGAGATGCGCTCGCGAGCGCTTAATCTGATAAGCGGGCTAAATTTAAGCAGTGTGCCGCTTCTGTGCACCTTTCATAAATTCGGGCTTCTGTTTTTGAAATTTCATATTAGCGAGCTTGGGCGTAGCGCAAACTTCCAAGTAATCGATACCGACGATAAGAAAAAGATCATCAAGGGCTTTGAGATAAATTTGCCCACGTCGCTATTGGCGGCTAAAATTTCAACCTACAAAAATTCTCTGATCGGCCCCAAAGATATCGACGAGCTTCTAAAGGGCGAAGATGACGAGCTAAGCAGGATGTATAGCGGATTTTACGCGCATTGCGCTGATGCGTATAAGCGCTACGAGGCGTATTTGGCGGCGAATAATCTGGTGGATTTCGATGATCTGCTGATATTGCCGTATAAAATTTTAAGCGCCAATGAGCGGCTATGCGATGAAATTTCGCGCCGTTACGCCTATATCACGGTGGATGAGTATCAGGACACCAACGACATTCAATTCAAATTGCTGCAAAAGCTCTGCACCGTGCACGAAAACCTCGTAGTAGTGGGCGATGACGATCAGAGTATCTACGGCTGGCGCGGCGCGCGGATAGAAAATATTCTAAATTTTAAAGATCAGTTCTCAAACGTAAAATTTATCAAACTCGAGCAAAATTACCGCTCCACGGATGAAATTTTAAATGCCGCCAACGAGCTTATCTCGCATAACAAAAACCGCCTCGGCAAGAGCCTTACTAGCATGAACGGCGGGGGCGAAAAGATCGAAATTTTGCGTTCGGACGAGGAGAGTATTGAGGCGGCAAAGATCGCAGAAGCTATCAAAAAGCTGCTTTCAAGCGGCGTAGCGCCCTCTGAAATCGCCGTGCTTTACCGCGTAAACGCTCTTTCGCGCGCACTGGAAGAGGGGCTGAATCGAGCCAAAATCCCGTATAAAATGGTAGGCGGCGTGAAATTTTACGAGCGAGCCGAGATCAAGGATACGATCGCCTATCTACGCTTAGTAAATGACGAGCACGACGACTTTTCGATGAGGCGGATCATAAACGTGCCCAAGCGCGGCATCGGCAAGGTCTCGCTGGCAAAGCTCGAGGAGCTTTCGCGCCTGCGACTTATCAGTCTATTTGACGCTTTTAGCGAGCCGGACGCGGGGCTTAGCGCCAAGGCGGCGCAGGCTCTAGCGGAGCTTAAAAGCGGCATCGCTTCTATCTCCGCGCTAGCGGATACTATCAAAAAAATAGACGCGCTGGAGCCCGCTTTCGGGTTAAAGGCTTACTATGCCTCGCTTCCGGATGGCGCCGACCGCATAGCGAACATCGACGAGTTTTTGGCGATGTTAAAAGACGAGGCGAGCAATAAGCCCGATTTTGATCTGGCGGAATTTTTAAACGAGTTGAGCCTTCTTAGCGATCAGGACGCCGTATCTGGCGATGCGATAAACATAATGAGCGTGCACGCCAGCAAAGGGCTTGAGTTTTCGCATCTTTTCGTAATCGGACTGGAGGAGGGCTTTTTCCCGCTTTTGGGCGACAGCAATGACATCGAGGAGGAGCGTAGGCTCGCATACGTAGCGATTACGCGCGCCAAACGCACTCTCACGCTTAGCTTTGCCGCTAGCCGCTTTTATCGCGGCAAGCGCGAGAGGCTTGATGCGAGCAGGTTTATAGCCGAGGCGGGTTTGGTGGCTAAAGAGCCGCCGCGTGAGCAAAGTAGCGGCTTTAGCAAGGGCGAGCTGATTAAGCACAAACTCTTTGGCATCGGACAGATCACGGCGGTAAACGGCGACCGACTCACGATAAATTTCGGCGGAATTTCGCGCGTGATAATGTCAAATTTCGTAGAAAAGATCGGCGCTTATGAATAGATTATTTTTGGCGGACAAGCCTGCGGGCATCGGCAGCAATAAATTTTTAAGCACTCTTAAGCGCAAATACGGCGTGAAAAAGGCGGGCTTTAGCGGTACGCTCGATCCTTTCGCGAGCGGCGCGCTGATCGTCGCGTTCGGGCAATACGCGCGCTTTTTTAGATTTTTAAAAAAGGAGCCAAAAGTTTACGCCGCGACGCTGTGGCTAGGCGCGCAAAGCCCAAGCGGCGATAACGAAAACATAGGGCGCGTGGAACAAATCCCGCCGCTTTCGCGCGAGGTTTTAGATGCCGCGATGGCGCAAATGCGCGGCGAGATAAAATTTATCCCGCCCGCTTTCAGCGCCAAGAAAATTGACGGCGTGCGCGCATACAAGCTCGCTCGCGCGGGCGAAGAGGTGAGCCTAAAAGAGAGCTCGATGCGGGTTTTTGATGCCGAAATTTTAAGCTACGCTCACCCTTTCGTGAGTTTTCGCGTGGCACTCAGCGAGGGCGGCTACGCGCGCTCTTTTGCGCAAATTTTAGCAGAAAAGCTAGGCGCCACGGGCACGCTAAGCGCGCTTAGGCGAGAAAGCGAGGGAGTTTTTGACCTGCAAGATCCGCGCTTTGCGGACGAGGCGGCGCTAAATCCGCTCGAGTTTTTGGACCTCGCGCCAAACTTTTACGACGGCGACGCGCGCGACGTGATCTTGGGCAAGAAGCTCGCCGCAAAAGATCTGGCTAGCCGCGCGGACGGACGCTATCTGCTTATCTGCGGCGATTTTTACTCGATCATCGAGATTGGCGCAGGCGAGGTGAGGTATCTTTGGAATGACGTCCCGATCGCGGGCGGCGTGTTTTAATCAGCGGCCCCAGTCTACGGCGGAATTTTGATCGGGCGGCCCTGGCTTGAAATTTGAGCGGTTATAAATACGGCGCGTTTTAAATTTGCTAGCATAGCGCGCCGCCATGCGCGGTTAAATTTTATCACGAGCGGCGGTGGGATTGCGCTCTTTCGTTGCGCACGGATCGTAAAATCGGTATCGGGCGGAGTAAATTTAAAATTTAAACATGCGGCTTCTTGGGCGGCTCTCGCTCGCGAAAGGCTTAAATCCGCGGGGCCAAATTTAAACGCGGCTAGTGGCGTTTAAATTCGCTTTTGCCGCGCGATGGCGACGCACCGCGAGATTAAATTTGACGATTTAAAAAGCGCGTAGGTTGGAGCCTAGTGCCGCGGCAAGCGGTCTTTGCAGAATAAAATTCCTGCTCGCGGTAATGCGTAGTTTGCGCCGATGGGCTTGATTTTGCAGCGGGCGGCGCACCGCCAAGTTAAATTTACGACTTAGCGCAGCGCGGCTAGAATTTTACCGGCTTGGAATTTTAATCGCCAAGACAGATTCGCGCCGCGGGTTGAAATTCGGCCGCGCGCGTTGCGGATTGAAATTCCGCGCTTTATAAAATTTACGTATCGGGCGCCGCGATCGTGGGTTAAATTCCGCGGCGCGCACTTCACGGAACGCGGTTTTAAATTTTAATCGCACTGGACGGGGCTTGCCGCAGGCTGAAATTTAACTTGCGCACGGATTTAAAATTTTAATCGCGCTAGATGAGCTTGCGGCGGGCTAAATTTAACGAAAATGCGCCAAATAGCGGCAAAGGAGTAAAATTTTGAAAGCTTATGCAAAGATCAATGTTTTTTTAAAAGTCGTCGGCACGCGCGGCGGCTACCACGAGATCGCCTCGCGCTTCGTGCTGCGCAGGGAGCTGTTTGATGAGATAAGCTTTAAGCGAGCGAGCGGCTTTGCGCTTGAATGCGGCGCCGCACAGATCGCGGATAATATAATTTTAAAAGCCAAGGCGGCGCTCGAGCAGGCGGGCTTTGCGCGCGAGCTTGCGGAGTTTTTCGGCTCGCACAAGATCGTGCTTAAAAAGCATATTCCGATCGGCGCGGGTCTTGGTGGCGGCAGTAGCGACGCAGCGGCGTTTTTGCGGCTTGCGAACGAGGAATTAAGCTTAAAAATTCCGCGCGAGCGGCTTACTAAAATCGCGCAAAATATCGGCGCGGATGTCGCGTTTTTTCTTAGCGGACTTGAGGCGGCAAATGTGCGCGGCATCGGCGAGATCATCGAGCCTTTCGAGGACTTCTTGCCCGCGATCGAAATTTTAACGCCCGCGATCTTTTGCTCCACCGGCGCGGTTTATAATGAGTTTCGCGCAAGCTTTATGCAAAACATAAACGCCGCGCAGGCGCAAGAGATGTTGAGTTTAAGCAGCGAACAGCTGCTAGCGCGATACGACGGCCCCCTGCTAAATGATCTATTCGCGCCGTGCATAAAGCTATATCCGCAGATGAGCAAGTATCGCGATATGTTTCTAAGCGGCAGCGGCAGCAGCGTGTTTTTCTTAAAATAAGAATTCCAAGGCGCGCGGTTAAAATTTAAAAGCTAAATTTAAAGATAAAATTTAAAATTTGCTCGCCCGCTTTTAAATTTAAGCAAAAACGGGCTAAGCTTAGGGTCAAATTTAGAAGGAAAAAGATGAAAGAACTGAGTAAAAATCGCAAGGCATTTCACGATTTTACGATACTTGAAAGCTTTGAAGCGGGCATCGTGCTAAAGGGTAGCGAGGTCAAAGCTTTGCGCGCGGGCAGGGGCAATCTCAAAGATAGCTTCTGTCGCGTGATCCGCGGCGAGCTGTTTTTGCTAAATGCGCATATCAGCTATCTTGAAAGCACAAACGCGCATTTTCGTCCCGATGAGGGGGCGGCGCGAAAGCTTTTAATGCATCGTAAGCAGATCGACAAACTGCTTGGCGCGGTTAGCAAAGAGGGCCTTACCATCGTGGTTTTGTCGTTGTATCTCAATGATAAAAACCGCGTAAAGGCGCGTATCGCTTTGGCTAGTGGCAAAAATCTGCACGACAAGCGCGAATCGCTAAAGCGCAAGGAAGCCGATCGTGAAGCGCAAAGCGCGATGAAGCGATACGACAAGCATTCATTTTAAATTCACAAAACTTTGGTTAAAATGCGGGCTTAAATTTAAACCCGAAGGAAATGCAATGAAGAAATTTTTACTATTATGTTTAGCGATTTTTGTCTTAAGTGGCTGCGGAGATGATTCGCAGAAAAAGACGGGCTCTGCGGGCGAGAATTCCGCCGCGAGCGAGAATCAGATGGCAAAAAATTCCGCTCAAGATAAAAATGGCGAGCGTATTGGCGGAGAAAGTGGCGAGGAGGTAGCTTTTACGCCGTTTAAAACGGGCGAGCGCCTTACGCTTAAAAGCGTCGTAGGCGGCGAGGTAACGATCGAGCGGACAGAAAAGGGCTTTAAGCTTGCGGACAGCGATAAAATTTTAATGTTTGATATTTTCGGTACTTACTGTCAGCCGTGCCGCATCGAAGCGCCGCATCTGATGGACTTTCAGCTAAAAAATTCCGCGGATTTTCTGATGGTCGGCTTGATTTATTTTGAGGACATTACCGATGCGCAGGTGATCGAAAATTTTACGAAAAAATTTAATGCGTATTATTTCATCTCCAATTCAAAACAAAACGAGCGCATAGTGGGTCAAATTTTAAGCGACATCGGTTATCGCCACGCGCTTTCGATCCCTTTTAAGGTAGTACTTAAAGACGGAAAATATCAAAGGCTTACCGACATTAATGAGGGCGATGAGCGGGGCAAGCCGTATTACTTAGGCATGGTCGATACTGATGTGATAAAAAGCGATATCGCCAGGATAAAAAATGGCAACTAAAACCGGTGTGCAGATTCACACTCGCGCCAAAACAAAATCTTTCGTGCCTCGCCCGTATAAGGTGATTTTACTAAACGACGACGTGACGACGATGGATTTCGTGGTTTATATTTTGATGGAGATTTTTGCCAAAAACTTTAACGACGCCGTAGATTTAATGATGAAAGTGCACAAGCAGGGTCGCGCGGTTTGCGGCGCGTATCCTAAAGAGATAGCCGAGTGCAAGCAACAAGCGGTTTTACAAGCGGCAAAGGCTGCAGGATTCCCTCTTAGATGTGAGATCGAAGAGGATTAAATTTAAAGGAAAGCAATGATAGGATTTTTTTTAAACAAACATTTTGAACAAGCAATCAGCGTCGCAAACGACGGTGAGGACGAATATATCACCACTTCGCACGTAGTTTATGCGATTTTTAAATACAATAAGCCCTTTCACGGGCTCATCGCCAAAGAAATTCCGGATATTAACTACCTAAATATCTTGGATAATCTGGGCGGGCTTTTGGATATGATGCCTAAATCAAGTGGCAAGGCTCCGGCGCAGACGATAGAATTTAAGCAGTTCTATACTGAATTGAATAACGCTAAAGAGCCTAAAAACGAGCTTGATTTTATGCTTAAAATTTTAAATGATAAGGAAAACGACTGCACTAAAATTTTAAATCACTACGGTATCAATGCCGCGATTTTTGAGCTCATCGTGCGAAAGTACAAATCCGCTTTCGATCACCGTGATGAGGTCGTTTCTCGCGACGAAGCCGCAGCGATTAAGCTAAACTCATACGATATCGACGATATCACGCATGCGATGAATTACGACGAAAGCCGCAGGCAGTGGCAGAATACGGAATTTGAGCCTGCGTTTGAGGGCGAAAAGGACGCCATAAACGAGCGCGATATTAAAAAGGACTCGCCTAGTTCACTTTATACAGCAAACCTCAATAAAATCGCGCTTGAGGGCAAGATCGATCCACTCATCGGACGCGAAAAAGAGATCGAAAAGACGCTACAAACCCTCTGTCGCCGCAAGAAAAATAATCCGATCTTAGTGGGCGAAGCAGGAGTTGGTAAAACCGCGATCATCGAGGGTATCGCACTAAAAATCGTCCGCGGCGAAGTGCCAGAAAAGCTAAAAAACAAGGTGATTTACGCCCTTGATGCTGGCGCGCTGATCGCAGGCACTACGTTGCGCGGGGAGTTTGAGGAGAGGCTAAAGGATCTCATAGACGAGTTTAGCGCTAATCAAAACGCAATTTTATTTATCGATGAAATTCACACGATCGTTGGTGCAGGCACGGGTAATCGCAACGAACTTGATATGTCAAACATCCTAAAACCTTCGCTTGCAAGCGGCGAGCTATCGGTCATCGGCGCTACTACATACGGCGAATACCGCTCGTTTTCGCAGGATAAAGCGCTTAGCCGCAGGTTTTGTAAGATCGATGTAAGCGAGCCTAGCATTGACGATAGCGTCGAAATTTTAAAAGGCGTAGCCAAAAAATATGAGGAATTTCACGGAGTGAAATTTAGCGACGAAATTTTGCGTGATAGCGTAACGCTTGCTAAAAAATATCAAAACGATAAATTCCTTCCCGACAGCGCCATTGATCTCATCGACGAGGTGGGCGCTAGCTTTGCGTTTAAACCACACGAAGCTCCGCTTGAAATCAGTAAGGACGATTTAGTAAATACGCTTTCGATTAGCGCGAATATCGCAAATTTAAGCAGTAGCGTCGATAATAAACAGGTACTAAAAAATCTGGAAGCCAATATCAAGCGCGAAATTTTCGGTCAAGACGAAGCGGTTAGCAGCCTTTGCAAGGCACTTTTGCGCTCTTACGCCGGGCTTGGAGGCGCAAGCTCCCCAATCGGCGTATTTTTGTTCGCAGGTAGCAGCGGCGTGGGTAAAAGTGAGCTAGCTAAGGTCTTAGCCGCGCAGCTTGGAGTGCATTTTGAGCGCTATGATATGAGCGAATATATGGAAGCTCACAGCGTCTCGAGGCTCATCGGAGCACCTCCTGGATACGTGGGCTTTGAAAATGGCGGAATTTTAACAAACAACATCAAAAAGCACCCCTACAGCGTCATTTTATTTGATGAGGTAGAAAAAGCTCATCCTAGCATGACGAATATTTTTTTAGGAATTTTCGATAACGCAAGCCTTACCGATAATAACGGCGTTACGACCGATTTTAAAAATACGATCATAATAATGAGCTCGAATTTAGGCACGAAAGAAGCGCCGCAGGTTGGATTTACGAAGGACGAGAGCTATAAAGTAGATAGCGCCATAAGAAGCTTTTTTGCGCCGGAATTTCGCAACCGCATCGATAAAATCATAAATTTCAACCGCTTAAGCGGTGAAATTTTAGAAAAGATCGTGGATAAAACTATCGGTGAGCTGGAGTCGCAGCTAAAAAACGTAAAGATTAGTCTAAACAAGGAGGCAAAAGATTTGATTATCTCGCGCGGCTATTCGGACGAGTTTGGCGCGCGAAATTTAAAGCGCGAGATCAGCTCTCAGATCAGCGATCATATAAGCGGCGAGCTGCTTTTTGGCGCGCTGCAAGAGGGCGGCTTAGTTAGCGTGAGCGTAAAAGATGGCGAGCTAAGCTTTAGCTTTGCTTCTACGCCTTTGCCGCAGATAGAAAAAAAGCAACCTGCACTAGCTCAAAGCAGTGTCGTTAAATAATGGCTCGGTTTTACGATTTTCCAGATCCTATGGATGCGCCCGATTTTGCGCCGCTTGCAAGTGGCGGCGATCTGAGCGAGGACTGCTTGCTTAGCGCTTATAGCGCAGGGATATTTCCGTGGTTTAACGAGGATGAGCCGATTTTATGGTGGTCGCCCGATCCGCGCGCAGTGCTTGATCCGCGTGAAGTGCGCGTGCAAAAGTCCATTAAGCCCTATCTCAAGCGATATGACGTTAAATTTGACGCGAATTTTAAGGGCTTCATCGAGCGCTGCAAAGACGTACGAAAAAAAGAGAGCGACGGCACGTGGATCAGCGAGCAGATCGTGCAGGCTTACTCGCGTTTGGCAGCAGACGGCTACGCTCACAGCGTCGAGGCATACGAAGATGGCGAGCTCGTAGGTGGGCTATACGGGCTAATTTTTGGGCGTGTGTTTTGCGGCGAGAGTATGCTGAGCCTAAAGAGCAATGCTTCGAAAGTTGCGCTGATTAGGCTTTGTGAGGTGCTTGCAAATTTAGGCTTTTTAATCGATTGTCAGATTATGAACGAGCATCTGAAATTTATGGGCGCTAAAGAGATGCCGCGAGCGGAATTCCTCGCTCTATTTGCTGAGCTTAGCGCGCAAGATAGCGGCTTTGAGCGCTTTGCGGATCTTAAAGTTCCGCGCGGAGCGCAGCATTGAGCCAAAGCTTGAAATGCGGCAGCGTAAAAAATGCGCGGAATTTAGAATTTTAAAGAAATAAGATGTGGCAAAGAGATAAAAGCTCCTCAGTCGGTATGATTATCGTGATGTTTATATTCGTGCCGGCGGCGCTTTTTGTATTTTTGGCGATTTTATATTTTTGGGGCAGCACCGAGCGCAAGCTACCGCGCCTGGATGTCAATGAAACCAACAGCGCGATCCGTGGCGCGATAATCGCAAAAGATAATTATGTCGCGGCAAATTCCGTCAAACTCTATAAAGTTAGCGTCGACGCACGCAGTATCGATAAAAACAAGCTTGATCTTTTCGTGCGTCTATACTGCATCTACACGGGCGATAGCGAAAAGCGTGTCAAAAGCGCGATCGAGGGCTCTGGCGGCACGACCGTGCTATCGTATAAGATCGACGCCAAAACCGCCGTGCATCTAAAAGAGCTTGCGTATAAGCTAAATTTAAAAAAGGTCTTCGTTAGCTTCATAGGCTCAAACGGCAGGCTAAATCCGCCTATCCGCATGAGCGTGAGCGAAAGCGGCGAAAAGCGCAGCTACAATGTCGGCGATTCGCTCACTCCGTTAATCGGCTATATCAATAAAAAAGAGGTTGATGGTATCACCAAGGTTAGCGGAATTAAGGGGATCGAGAAGTACTATGAGTATTATCTAGCGCCGGTTAGAGATGAGTTTATCGTGGGCCCGCGCGATATCGGCGGCAACATCATCCTAGAGCGTAGCAGCAAAAAAACGGGCAGGATCGACGGCTACAATGTCCGCCTAAGCGTGCCGCTAACGCTGCAAAGAAAGATAGAGCGCCTAAGCGATGAGGGCGCTGATAATTACGATGCGCGAGAAATCGTGGTAGGCATTATGAACTCCAAAACGGGCAAAATTTTATCTCTCGCGACCAATGCCCGCTATGATCCCTCAAACATCACAAAAAACGATCTTAAGAATTTAAATTTTACCGCGAGCGAATACGCCTACGAAGTGGGCTCGATTATGAAGCCGATAATTTTCGCAATTGCCTACGACGCCAAAGCCGTCAAACCGGGCGAGATCATCAATACCTATAACGGCAGCTATAAGCTTGGTACTCGCACGATCCGCGACACGCACCCGGCTAAGCAGATGAGCGGCGAGGAGATCATCATCCACAGCTCAAATATCGGAATGATTAAAATTTCAGAGCGGCTGGAGGGGCAGGCTATTTATGATGGGCTTATGAACTTTGGTATGTCGCAAAAAACGGGCATTGATCTGCCGTATGAGCAAAGCGGAAATATCCCAAGCATCAAAAGCCTGAATAATAAAATTTACAAAGCCACGATCAGCTACGGCTACGGCGCGCAGATGACCTTCCTTCAGATGCTCAATGCCTATACCGTCTTTAACAACGGCGGCGTCATGATTAGCCCGCGCCTAGTCGAAAATCTAGAAAATAACGGCAAAACTTACATCGTCAACGAAAGCGAAACCCGCCAGGTAATTTCTAAACCTACCGCCGACGTGATTAAAGGAATTTTAATCAAAACGGTTGAGAGCGGCACGGGGCGCAAGGGTCGAGTAGCGGGGCTGCAAATCGGCGGCAAGACGGGCACTGCGCGCATCGCTAAGGGAGGCGGCTATTCGAGCGCCTATAACAGCTCGTTTTTCGGCTTTGCCAACGACGCGGACACCAGCTACACGATCGGCGTTTTGGTGCGCGAGCCTAAAAGGGGCAGCTACTACGCCGCTCAAAACGCGCTGCCGATATTTAAGCGGGCGGTAGGAATTTTGATAGAAGAGGGCTATCTAAAGCCCGCAGCTGACGCAAACGCTACGCAAAAGGTTGAGATCAAGGATGAGGCAGTTGAAATTAAAGATTAAATTTGCTAAATTTCGCGAGGTTTTTTTGAAATTTTACAGCGTTTAAATTTCGCGGAATTCGGTGCGGCTTCGTAAGGCTTGGCGACGTTTAAATTCTACGGCGCGGAATTTTGGCGGGATAGAATTTCGTGGCGTAAATTTTAGCGGCACGGCGATTGAATTTTATCGTAACGCGGGATTTTGGCGCGGTAGTAAAATTTTATCACGGCTTGAAATTTTGCATGGCGCGGCTCGCTGAGCTAAGGCTTTGGAATTTTATCGTGGCTTGGGATTTTGCCGTAGCGCAAAATTCCGCGTCAAGGCAAAATTTTAAATTTGCCGTCGCGCAAGCAACACAAGTAAAACGGCGA
Source organism: uncultured Campylobacter sp. (assembly GCA_963525605.1). Lineage (GTDB taxonomy): Bacteria > Campylobacterota > Campylobacteria > Campylobacterales > Campylobacteraceae > Campylobacter_B. The sequence goes on along the minus strand of CAURKZ010000006.1, from coordinate 81,971 downwards.
GCGAGCTTGCAGCGTAGATTTATAAGACGCAGCGCTATAAATTCACGCCGTATGTCTGCGCGGGTATGAAATTTAGCGAGTTTAGCTATGAAATTTAACGATGAAATTTAACGCAAAGAAAAGAGGAAAATATGAAAGCAAATGAGGGAAAAATGAAAATAGCGATAATCGGACTTGGCTACGTGGGGCTTCCTTTGGCGGCGGCGTTTGCCGCGAAACACGAGGTCGTGGGCTTTGACGTCTCGCAAGAGCGCATAGACGAGCTATGCGGCGGGCACGACCGCACGCTGGAGCTTAGCGACGAGGAGCTTGCTGCGGCGATTCAAAACGGGCTTAAATTTAGCGCAAATCTAGATGATATGAGGCAGAGCAATTTTTATATCGTGTGCGTGCCGACGCCCGTAGATAGGCTAAATCGCCCCGATCTCACACCGCTAATCAAGGCCAGCGAAAGCGTTGGAGCCGTGCTTAAAAAGGGCGACATCGTCGTGTATGAAAGCACCGTCTATCCGGGTGCTACGGAGGAGGACTGCGTGCCGGTTTTAGAGCGCGTAAGCGGGCTTAAATTTAACCGCGATTTTTTCTGCGGATATTCGCCCGAGCGGATCAATCCTGGCGATAAAATTCACACCGTCACTAAGATCAAAAAGATCGTCTCGGCAAGCACCCCGGAGGCTTTAGACGTCGTAGATAGCGTCTATCTTAGCATCCTGCAAAACGGCACCTTTCGCGCCAGTAGCATCAAGGTCGCCGAGGCTGCAAAGGTGATCGAAAACACCCAGCGCGACATCAACATCGGTTTTATCAACGAGCTTGCGATCCTGTTCGGCAAACTCGGTATAAACACCAACGACGTCATCGATGCGGCGGCTACGAAGTGGAATTTCTTAAGCTTCCGTCCGGGGCTCGTAGGCGGACACTGCATCGGCATCGATCCATATTATCTGGCGCAGAAGGCGACCGAGGTGGGCTATCACCCAGAAATCATCCTCTCAAGCCGCCGCATTAACGATAATATGGGAAGCTACGTCGCTACGGAGGTCGTTAAGATGATGATAAAATACGACGAAAAGGTAAAGGGCGCAAAGGTCTTGATCTTGGGGCTGACGTTTAAAGAAAACTGCCCCGATACCCGCAATACGCGCGTCGTGGATATGATAAGCGAGCTTAAAAATTTCGGCTGCGAGGTAAGCGTATATGATCCTTGGGCGAGCGCCGCCGACGCCAAGAGATACTACGATATCGATCTGCTGCAAAAGCCCGACTTGCGCAAATTTGACTGCGTCGTAATCGCCGTAGCGCATAAGCAATTTTTTGAGCTTGATTACGCGGGCTCGCTGGTTTACGACGTGAAAAACGTCTATAAAGGCGCGCAAGGAAAGCTCTGAAATTTAGCTTGGGGGTTTAAATTTAGACTTTATTAGTGCGGTTTACTTTTTATGTTTTGAAGCTCAAACATAATGTAAGCCGCAAAAATAGATAAAATTTTAGTATAAGTGAAAGTTAATCCTCATCGTTATATAATCGCGGCACTTTCGGGGAAATAAAACGAGTTGTCGCTTTAGGTTTTGTTTAAAAGCTAAAGCTCTTTACAGGCTAGTGTTTTAAGGCTGAAGGATCAAATTTGAAGACCTTTTTGAAGACCTTGCTTAAAATCATAAAAAACATTTTTAAAAGCATTCCTTATATAGTTATTGTTCTAATCGCCATTGTCTTAGAGTTAAAATTTGGAATCGGCTTAAGATTTACATCAACATCCCACCACTATACCGTCACTGCAAATACCAAAGTAGATCCTAACTCCGAGCTAGCTAAATACGTAACGCAAAAGGAGATAAACGCAGTTGGCTATAGATATTGGGATATAGACGAAGAGGAGGTTAGAGATAACCCCACGATGGAACTTTTGCGCAGGAGCTTAAAATCAAAAGATACGGATAAAATTTTAAAATTTATGCAGGATAATAATATAAGCGTAGATACCCCTCTTCATTTCGGTGTTACCCCTTTGATGTATGCTAGCTTTTACGATGACGAAAAGACAGCAAAAAAGCTGATAGAGATGGGTGCCGATCCTCATAAGAAAGACAATTACGAGCTATCTCCTATGGCATACGCTATGGAAAATAACGCCACTAAGTCGGTTAGGCTTTTGCTAGATAGCGGAGTTAAGTTTGACGAAGTAGAGATTGTGCAGGAAACTTACGGCATTAGAGATGTCGAAAACTGGATAGATTCTGTAAGCTTTGACGAAAACGCTACGCCGATCATACATTACCGCACGAAAGAGGTTCTTTTTAGCGGCGGAGGCGAGCCGTATTATTTTATCAGCCACCTAGTTAGAAACAATATGTACGATATAATGAAAATGGTGCTAGAGAGTGGTTATAGACCGTATACCTACTCCACTTTCAATATGGGAGAGGTCTCCGTTTCAAATAAACTAGAGGAGATACCGAGCTATAGAAACATAAAGAATACCCATAAAAGATATGGAGTAGAGGAGTTTAGGCTTTATAAATCGGTATATGGCGATCTGTTAGACGTGCCCGAGCCCGGAGCTATGATAGATCTACTTTTGCAATATGATATAGGCGGAATCCCAAACGATGAATTTTTAAAAAGAATGTATGATGATAAATGCTATAAAGAATATAGGTATGATATAGCCGTAGGATACTATAAAATGGGAAGTATGTTTGACTCGGCATTTTTGCAAAAACATTGTTCCGACAAGAATGCTACCTTTAAAAATATCAAAGAGTATATACTATTTGTAGTAGGGCAAAAAAAAATTGATAAAATAGGAATTTGCAGCAAATAGAAAGCATATAAAAAACCCCAACTTCCATATATCTAAAGAGGAAGTCGAGAGGCTAACTAACGACTATAAAGAATATAAAAGAAATTTATTTAGTAAGGAAGCGGAAGATCAAAAGCAGTAAGCAGCTATGCAACCCGCTGCGAAATAATTAAATTTAAAGCTCTACCTAATTGCTTAAAAATGAAATTTAGCCGATTTTATCGGCATTGTATTAGGCTTGCAAACTCCGCAAAAAGTTTAAAAGGCTCGAATGGAAAAGCTAAATTTAATCTCTAAATTTACAGCGCTTGCGCGAGTATAAATTTAGCAAAATCCTCGCGGGAGTTCGGGCATTTGCACACTTCGTAGTATTCATAACCCAGCTCGCGCGCACTAGCTCGATAAAAAATATCCAGCTCAAAATCGGTCTCGGAGTTATCCACGCAAAACGCGATCGGAAATATCAGCGCTTTTTTGCTCTGCAGATCCCGCAAAATGTCCGCGACATTGGGCTCTAGCCACTTCACGGGGCCCAGGCGCGATTGATACGCCAAAATAATCTCTTTAAATTTAATCCCGCGCGCAGCTAGCAGATCTTTTAAAATTTTTACGTGCGCCTCTACCTGCGCCTCGTAAGGATCGCCCGCGGCGATCATTTTTATCGGCAGAGAATGCGCAGAAAATATGAGTGAAATTTGCGAAATTTCATCTGCGCTAAATTTTGCGACGCAGCTTGCGATTAAATTTAGTAAAATTTCGTTGTAAGCGGCGCTGTCGTAGAAGATGCCGATGATTTTATAATTTTTTATACCGAGCCGTTTAAGTGCCGTCTCGGCAGAGCACAGGCTCGATTGCACCGTAGTTTTTGAGAAGTGCGGATACAAAGGCATCAAAATTATCTCGTCAAAATTCGCATATTTTTTAAGCACATCCTCCGCAAATGGCGGCGTGTAATTCATCGCATAATCGCAAATTAGCTCGTCTATCGGTTTTTCATCCTGCGACGCTTCATTTTGCAGCGCCTCACCCTGCGTCAGGACGTCTTGCGACGGCTTGCTCTGCAATGAAATGTCTTGCGGCGGCTCATTCGCGGCGCCCGCATCCGCCGCATTTTCAAATTTTAACCCCGCTCCGAATTTTGCTCGCGCGAGTAAATTTACCCGCTCGCAAAGCGCTTCGGTGATGGAGCATATCGGCGAGCGCCCACCCAATTTTTCGTAGTTGCTGCGCGCCGATGCGGTTCTGCTTTTTACGATGAGCGCGGCTAAAACGCTGCGCCAAAAATCGCTCTTAACGCCCAAAATAAAGGGGTCGTTAAACATATTTTTTAAAAAAACTTCAACCTCGCTCAGATTGTTCGGACCGCCCATGTTGAGCAAAATTAGGGCTTTTTTCATGAGATGATTTCTCTGATTTTTATCGCATCCTCTACGCTTGCAAGACCTGCATTAGTACTGCTGTCGCACATCGCGCAAAACGCTTCGTGTTCGCGGCGTAGCGAAAAGTCATCGCGATCGACGCGCAGATTTACGCGCCCGTCAGGCGTAATTTTAAAAAGAGTTATTGAGATTAGATCGCCGAAATATACGCCGCTGTCGGTGCAAATCTCGATACCGTGGCGTCTGATCGGATAGAGATTGGACTGCATTAGCGTGCAATAGCAGCCGCTTTTTGTGTGAAGCGTCGCGCATGCGGCTAGAGTGCGCTCTTTAGAGATATTTTTGCTAAGTTCTATGCAGGCGATCTCGCTGTGAGAAAGCAGCCGCACAAGATCGATATCTCTAAAAAGGGCATTGGCTACGATATCTGCTCTATCGTCGTTTGCAAAGCCGCTTACGAAGCTCATCGAAAAAATTTTATCCCCCTTGGCTAGCTCGCGTAGCAAGGATACGATGACAGGATTGTAGCGGTCGGAGTAGCCTACGGCTAGGCGCGTACCGTTAGTGGTGACTGCATAATTTATCTCTCTAGCTTCGGCTAGGCTTTGTGCGAGAGGAGATTCTACAAAGATATTTTTGGTAAACGGCAGGCATTTTAAAATCAGCTCTTTATGCGATGGCGGGGGAGCCGTGATTACTACGGCATCGGGCTTAGCGACGTTAAAAAGATCGGTTAGATTATCAAAGATCGGATAGCGCGGGCCGAAATTTTCACTGCTGCCCTTATGATAAAGCGCTACAAGCTCGAAATAATCGCTCCTTCTTAGCTCGCTGAAGTGCTTTTGACCAAGCTCGCCCATACCTATGATCGCTATCTTTTTTTTCATCGCCATGCCCTAAATTTAATCTTTCGCGCCATTATAACTAAGAATGGTTAAAATTTATAATTTTTAAAATCTAATTTAGCTAAAATGCGCCTTTAAAATTTAACTTGAAATCAGGACAAATCATGGATATTAGAAGCGAATATTTAAATTTCTTTGCAAGCAAAGGGCATCAGATCATCCCTAGTGCGCCGCTGGTGCCAGATGATGATAGTTTGCTTTTTACAAACGCGGGCATGGTGCCGTTTAAAAGCATATTTACAGGAGCCGTTCCGCGTCCGATCCCGCCTATCCGCACGAGCTGTCAGACCTGCATCCGCGCCGGAGGCAAACACAATGACTTAGACAACGTCGGTTATACCGCGCGCCATCATACGTTTTTTGAGATGCTTGGAAATTTCAGCTTTGGCGAGTATTTTAAAGAGCAGGCAATCGCCTATGCGTGGGAGTTTATCACCGAAATTTTAAAGCTTCCTAAAGACAAACTCTACGTTACCGTGCACGAAAAGGACGACGAAGCGTTCGGGTTCTGGGCGCGCCACATAGCGCAGGAGCGCATCTACCGCTTCGGCGATCACGATAACTTTTGGGCGATGGGCGATACCGGACCGTGCGGGCCGTGCAGCGAAATTTTTTATGATCAGGGCGAGGAGCATTTCCACTCGCCCGAGGATTATATGGGTGGCGACGGCGACCGCTTTTTAGAGATTTGGAATTTAGTTTTCATGCAGTACGAGCGCAGCAAAGACGGCAAGCTTAGCCCGCTTCCAAAGCCTAGCATCGACACTGGCATGGGGCTTGAGCGCGTCACGGCGATTAAGGAGGGCAAGTTTAGCAACTATGACAGCTCGCTTTTCATGCCGCTAATTGATGAGGTTGTAAAACTTTGCGGCAAACCTTACGTTTATGAAGGCGGCGCGAGCTACCGCGTCATCGCCGATCATATCCGCTCGGTTACGTTTTTGCTAGCGCAGGGAACAAATTTTAACCGCGAGGGCAGGGGATACGTTTTGCGTAGAATTCTGCGCCGCGCCGTGCGCCACGGCTATCTGCTCGGCATCAAAGAGCCATTTATGTATCGCCTCGTGGATAAAGTATGCGAGCTGATGGGCGGGCATTATGCATATTTGAATGAGAAAAAGCAAGCCGTAAAGGAGCAGATCAAACTCGAAGAGGAGCGGTTTTTTGCCACTTTGGCAAACGGCATCGAGCTTTTTAACGAGGAGCTTGCGCGCACTAAAGAAATTTTTAGCGGCGAGGTCGCGTTTAAACTATACGATACCTACGGCTTCCCGCTCGATCTGACCGCTGATATGCTGCGCGAGAAAAATTTGCGCGTGGATGAGGCTAAATTTGACGCGCTTATGAGCGAGCAAAGGCAGATAGCTAAAGCCGCATGGAAGGGCAGTGGCGATAAAAACGTCCGTGGCGATTTTAAGGCACTGCTAGAGAAATTTGGTGAGAATAAATTTAGCGGTTACGAAGAGCTTAGCCGCACGAGCAAGGTTTTAGCGCTACTTAACGAGGATTTTGCGGAAGTGGATGAGCTCAAAGCTGGCGATATCGGCTGGGTGATGTTTGATATCACTCCGTTTTATGCACAAAGTGGCGGTCAGACGGGCGATAGCGGCGAAGTGGAGTCCATAGCCGATGTGTTTGATACGCAGAAATTTTATGGGTTAAATTTATCCCACTTGCGCCTTAATCGTAACCTGAAAATCGGCGATATAGTCGGGCTTAAGGTTTCTGAGGAGCGTGAACAGATTGCACGTCATCACAGCGCGACGCACCTTTTGCACGCGGCGCTTCGTGCGGTGCTAGGGGCTCATATCGCTCAAGCAGGAAGCTTGGTTGAAGCGGACCGCTTAAGATTTGACTTCTCGCATCCTAAGGCACTTAGCGACGAGGAGCTAGCTAAAATCGAGGAATTTGTAAATAACGCCGTTTGCAAGGGCTGTGCGGCAAAAACTGAGATTATGGATATAGATGACGCTAAAAACAGCGGTGCAATCGCGCTTTTTGGCGAAAAATACGGCTCAAAAGTGCGCGTTGTGAGCTTTGGAGAGATTAGTAAGGAGCTTTGCGGCGGAATTCACGTGCGTAATTTAAGCGAGATAGGACCGTTTTTTATCGTCAAAGAAAGCGGCGTAAGTGCGGGTGTTAGGCGTATCGAGGCAGTTTGTTCGCGCGCGGCTTTAAATTTGGCGCTTCAAAATCGCGCTAAGCTTGCTGAAATTTCTGCGGAGCTAAAGGGGATTGAGCCTCTCCGCGCGATTGAGAAATTAAAAGATGAGATTAGATCGCTAAAAGATCAGATCAAGCATGCAAGCAGTTCTCATGCACTGGCTTTTCTAAATGTCGGTGATACTAAACTTTGCGTAGCCTCAGTCGAAAGCGGTGATATAAAAACTATGATAGATGAGTTTAAAAATAGCCATGAAAAGGTGGCGATAATGCTGATGCAAGTAGGCACCGATGGCAAAATTTCAATCGCAGCAGGTGTTAAAAACGCGCCGATCAAAGCTGGCGAATGGGTTAAGCTCGCGGCGCAAATTTTAGGCGGCGGCGGCGGCGGACGCGACGATTTTGCGACCGCAGGCGGTAGGGACGTGCTAAAAATCGAAGAAGCGATCAAAGAGGCGATCTCTTACGCAAAAGGTAAAATTTGAACGAAATCGATACCGGCTTCATCAAAGCCTCGCAAATTTTGCCGCTGATTCACATTTTAGGCGTAATTTTTTTGATCTGCGCGCAGATCTGCGTATTTTTGATCGCGCGGATTTTTATGAATTTAAGCAGTAAAAGTCAAGCGGATGCGAAGGATGTAAAATTTGCAGAAATTTTACGATATATGAAACGCTATGAGCAGTTCTTTGCACTATTTTTGGTGATCGTTTGCGTAAGTGGATTTTTTCTTGCGGACGGCGGAAGTTTTAAATTTTCAGATCCTATGGTAAAAGGCGCGATTGCGACGCTATGGGCTGGCGCCGGCTTTATACTACTAAATTTTATCTACATGCATTATAAAATTTCATCTTTGAAGCGAGCTTTGGATGCGGGAGATGAGCTTGAGGCGAATGAGCATTTAATCATCGTCGTTAAATATTTCATCCCGTTAAATATCGTAGTTACGCTGATTTGCGTTTATTTGGGCGTAACGGTGGGCGAGTTTTGATGATCTATTTAGCTTCCAGCTCGCCTGCTAGGGCACAAATTCTAAAGGATAGCGGCATAGAATTTACGCAAATTCCTTTTAATTTCGATGAAAGCGGCATTAGCAAGGATGATGCACGCACCTATGCTTATCGCGTTGCCGTAGCTAAGAAAGTGCAGTTTTTTAAAATTTATAAAAATTATGATAGAGTGCTGTTTGCCGATAGCTCTGTGCTTGCCGGCGGCGAAATTTTAGGCAAGGCGCGGGATGAAGCGGACGCGTTAAGGATGCTGCGGGCTCAAAGCGGTGCTAGCTGCGCTGTTTATACTGCGATGATTTTTTGCAGTAAGGCGCTAGAACTTTCGGCACTTAGCGTCGCAAGCTTTGAATTCGCAGAATTTACTGAAGCGGATTTAAAAGGTTATATCGCTAGCGGTGATTGGTGCGGCAAGGCGGGTGCGATGAGTATCGAAGGCTTTAACGAAAAATATATCAAAAGCTCGCGTGGGTCGAAATTTACGGCGATGGGGCTTGATCTGGAAATTTTAAAGAGGTTTGTATGGTAAGAGTTTTATTTAGTTTTATTACGGTTTGTGCGTTTGCCGCAGGCGGGATTTTTTTGTATTTTTACTCGCAAATCCGCTTGGAATCGGACTCTATCATCGATTATCATCCCGAGCTTACGACTAAAATTTATGACCGCAACGGCAATTTGATAGCCAATGTTTTTAATGAACAAAATAGAATTTACGTAAAATTTGACGAGATCCCAGGTCGCGTGATCGAGGCGCTCGTAGCTATCGAGGATACGGCGTTTTTCGAACACGGCGGCGTGAATGTCGAGGCGATTTTTAGGGCGATTATTAAGGATGTCAAAGCGATGAAATTTGTCGAAGGGGCTTCCACGATTACGCAGCAGATCACGCGAAATTTAGTTCTTTCGAGCGAAAAGAAGCTTGATCGCAAGATCAAAGAAGCGATCCTATCGCTTAAGATAGAAAACGCCCTAAGTAAGGAACAAATTCTAGAGCGTTACTTCAACGAAGTGTATTTCGGACACGGATATTACGGCATCCGCACGGCGGCTTTTGGATATTTCAAAAAGGATTTGCAAGATTTAAGCCTTAAAGAGATCGCGATTTTAGTGGGCTTGCCGAAAGCTCCTAGCAGCTTTGATCCTACTAAGCACCTGGATTTGTCGCTTTCGCGCGCCAATAACGTGATTTATAGGATGCATGAGCTCGGCTGGATAAATAAGACCGAATATGAGCTTGCGATGAACGAACAGCCTACGATCTACAACGAAACGCTCACGCAAAACGTAGCGCCGTATGCCGTAGATGAGATCATAAAAGAAGCCGAAAAAATTCTACCGGACGTCCGCACGGGCGGATACCGTATAGATACGAGTCTTGATCTAAAGGCGCAAGCGATGGCGCAAGAGGCATTAGTTTTCGGCTACAATGAAATTTTAAAGCGAAACAAAGACGCCAATGCAAGCAACGTAAACGGCGCTATGGTCGTCACGCATCCGCAAAACGGCGAAATTTTAGCCTTAGTAGGCGGCGTGGATTACGCGAAATCAAATTTCAATCGCGCCAGCCAATCCCAGCGCCAAACCGGCTCTAGTTTTAAGCCTTTCGTCTATCAAATCGCCCTTGATATGGGCTACTCGACGATGACCGAAGTTCCCGATATAGCTAGAGAATTCGACGATGGCAGCGATAAAACGTGGAAGCCGAAAAATTATGACAAGACTTACAGCGGCTATATCACGATCAAAGAAGCTTTAACGCGCTCGCGTAACCTTGCCTCAATCAATCTGATGCAATCTATCGGCGTTGATCGCGCGGTAAAAAAGCTTGGCGAGTTCGGCTTTAAAAACGTCCCGCCCGCCCTGTCGGTAGCTATTGGCAGCTACGGAATTTCGCCGCTTGAATACTCCACGATGTATTCGATGTTCCCGGGGCTTGGGATTACTGCAAAATCAAAATTTATCGTTTCGATTACCGATAAGGACGGCAAAACTCGCTTTATCGAGCCTGAGCGCCGCCGCGTGCTGCGCCCTGAACAGGCATATCTGATGACTACACTACTAAAAAATATCGTGCAGCGCGGCACCGGCACTCGCGCGCGCGTGCAAGGCATCGACATAGCGGGCAAAACCGGCACCTCAAACGATAGCATAGATGCATGGTTTTGCGGCTTTACGCCGGATTTGCAGATCATCATCTGGTATGGCAACGACGATTATAAACCTATGCGAAAGGTCGAAGGTGGTGGACGTACCGCAGCACCGGTGTTTGCAAAATTTTTAGATGCCTACTTAAAAGAATATCCGCAAACCAAGCGCAACTTCACCGTCCCGGACGGCGTTTTTAGCCGCCAATACAACGGCAAAGACGAGTATTACACTAAAATTTCGCCGCTTCCTAAACCCCGCGAAAGTAGCAGTGACGGATCATTTTAAATTTAGAGCAAATCCAAATTTGATCCACTTTCGGAAGCCCTTGCATAGATTGCGTTTATTAAGCACAATATAAATATGCTAATTTATAGTTTGTTTAAGGTAGTAGGCAATAAAATGCGTAATCATTTTATTTAGGGGTCAAGATTGCAGGATTTAGAATTCGAAAGTAAAAAGATAAGAATAGAAAATACTCGTGTAAAATTCGGCAAATTTTTTACGAAATTATGTTTTATATATTTTTTATATTCTCTTGGCGCCTTTATAATTCCTAAAAATATTTTAGATATTTCTCCTGCGTGCTTGAATTTCGTAAATTTTTATGAAAAGCTATTTTCCAAATATCGAAATTATCGGTAGTATTAGCCCATACACCCAACTTTCGGAATTTTACGTTAGTATTATGTGGGTATACGGGATTATTATTTTTGTGGTTTCTAGCTTATATTCATTGGTTTATTATATTTACTTTTGCAGATATGATGATGACTTTATCTTGGTTGCAAAAAAGAAGCGGGAAAACGATTGCCCGTTTTTGTTGCTTCCGTTTATGTTTGGTCTTGGTATTTTTATGTTTGAGGTTTATTATACCGGATATTTTGCAAGCAGCGGTATAAGCATAAGAACAAGCCATTTTATGCCGGAATTTCAAAGTAGATTTTCAATTTTTGGATATATTATTTTCTTTCAATCCGGTTTTTCTCTTTCTGGTTCCGTAATATTAATGTCTGCATTTGAATTTATTTACAAAATATATTTCTATTTAAAAGGAGTGAAAGATGCAGAGCAAAGTCAATGAAAAGAGCGGTGTATTGAATTAAAAATTTGGAGTATTATCGTATGGAATTTCAAAGTTATAAATCTGAAATGCCTCTTTTTATGATCAAAGATTATTGGACTAAAATCAGTACAGAATGTTATTTAATATTAGCTGTATTTTTAGTTATATTTCTATTTTTCTGCAGAGGAAGTGCTTGGGCATATCAATTTTTAGGAGCTGTTACTTTTTTGGTGGGAATTTTATTTATTAACAAACATAAATTTTTAAATTTCTATTCCGATAGAATAGAATATAATTCTTTATGCAAAAATTATAACGATGTATATTCGGTACATAAAAGTGTAAAGGCTTCTAATTTCGATAAAATCGCTATTTATAAATTTTCTGGACTCGTGATTGAAGACGCTTGCAAATACAATGCCAATATAACTAGGTTTAAAAAATTTCTCTTGCTAATTTTATCGTACGCTCTGCATCCGATAAATCTTCTTTGCTTCGGTGTACTTAAAATTTTAAGAAGAATAGATAGCATAAATTTAAATGTTCTAATTTTATTAGATAGTACTCATAGTAATTATTTTGCCATTCCGCTAACTATGTTAAGTGAGTATGAACGAGTAAATTTGAAAAAGTATTTAAAAGACAAACTAAATCTAAATCTTGATAATATCGAGGTAAGGGATAGATTTATAGATATAAATTTTATATAAAATTTTTTAAAACCCTTTATTTCAGTATATTTTAATAAATTACAGCTTAAGCAGATAAATTTTATCTTTTTATTGACGAGCCTCAATGCTTATCGAAATTTAAATAGGTAGAATTCTCTCCTAATTTCAGTTAAAGGAGTGAAGATGGCAGAATTTAAAAGGCTCTGGATGACGCTTGTAGCAGTACTCATCGTGGGCTTTAGTTTCTTGGGTTTTTACGGCGGCGAGGTGTATAGGCAGTCTCCGCCGGTGGTAAAATTTACCGATACTAGCGGAGCTGAGCTAATCAGTACCGAGCGCATTTACCGCGGGCAGGAGGCCTGGCAGAGCATCGGCGGTATGCAGGTGGGCTCTATCTGGGGTCACGGAGCGTATCAAGCGCCCGATTGGAGCGCGGATTGGCTGCATAAGGAGCTGGTCGCGTTTATGGATATCAAGGCGCAGGAGCGTTTCGGTGCTAAATTTGATGCCTTAAATGACGAGCAAAAAGCGCAGATTAAAGCGCTTACCAAGGCTGAGTATCGCACCAACACCGTAAAAGACGGCACCGTCAAGCTAAGCGATGATCGCTTGAAGGCTATGGCGATCGTAAAAGACGAGTATATGGGCGTTTTCGGAAACGATCCGCGCTTTAAAAAGCTTCGCGAGGATTACGCGATGAAGGAAAACACGCTCGCAAACGAGCAACACCGCGCCGAGCTTATGGATTTCATATTTTGGACCGCTTGGGCGGTTTCTACGGATCGTCCGAGCGGAGAGGCGACCTATACCAATAACTGGCCGCACGAGCCGCTGATAGACAATGTCCCTACCACGGAAAACGTCGTTTGGACGATCGCAAGCCTCGTTATTTTGCTTACCGGCATCGGTCTTTTAGTATGGTTTGGAAATTTCTACGGCAAAAAGGACGAGGATTTCGAGGCTCCTGCAAAGCTAAACGCCGATCCGATCGCCGCTTTAGCGCTTACGCCGTCGCAAAAGGCGCTCGGCAAATATCTTTTCGTAGCGGTTGCATTGTTTGCATTTCAGGCCTTCATCGGCGGCTTTGTTGCGCACTATACGATCGAGGGTCAGTCCTTTTTCGGGCTGGATATTTCGCAGTATATCCCTTACTCGCTAGCGCGCACCTGGCACGTGCAAGCGTCCATTTTCTGGATCGCTACGGGCTTTTTGGCGGCGGGATTGTTTCTAGCTCCGATCATCAACGGCGGCAAGGATCCGAAATTTCAAAAGCTCGGCGTGGACGTGCTTTTCTACGCGCTTCTTTTCTTGGTCGTCGGCAGCTTCGCGGGCGAATACATGGCGATTGCGGGCAAGATGGATCCAAGCAGCAGCTTCTGGATCGGACATCAAGGATATGAGTATTTAGACCTAGGTAGAATTTGGCAGCTAATACTGTTCGTGGGCCTTGTAATCTGGATGGTGCTCGTGCTTCGCGGCTTTATCGCGGGCTTTAGAGCCGAGGGCGATAAGAATTTATTAGCGATCTTTACCGCTTCGGTCATTGCCGTGGGGCTTTTTTACGGCGCAGGACTATTTTACGGACAGCGCTCGCCGATTCCTGTGATGGAGTATTGGCGCTGGTGGGTCGTGCACCTTTGGGTCGAGGGATTTTTCGAGGTTTTCGCGACGGCGTCTTTGGCGTTCGTATTTGCGTCCTTGGGCTTAGTAAGCAAGAAATTTGCCACCTACACCTCGATTGCTAGCGCATCGATTTTTTTAATCGGCGGAATTCCCGGCACCTTCCATCACCTCTATTTTGCGGGCACCACTACGCCGATAATGGCTGTGGGTGCGAGCTTTTCGGCGCTTGAAGTCGTGCCTTTGGTGCTTTTGGGTTCGGAAGCGTTTCATTACTACAAGCTTCAATTCGCGCAGGATTGGGCCAAGCGTTTAAAATGGCCGCTTTACTGCTTCATCGCGGTAGCGTTTTGGAATATGCTGGGCGCGGGCGTTTTCGGCTTTTTAATCAACCCGCCGCTTGCGCTATTTTACATCCAGGGCTTAAACACCACCGCGGTGCACGCTCATACGGCGCTATTTGGCGTATACGGCTTTTTGGCGCTCGGCTTCGTGTGGCTCGTGGCGCTGTATATCTACAGGCAAAAAAGCTTCGACGATACGCTGATGAAGATCGGCTTTTGGGCGCTAAATGCGGGTCTACTTCTAATGGTGCTGATTTCGCTATTGCCTGTCGGAATTTTGCAGGCGTTTGCGGCGATCGACGTGGGTATGTGGTATGCAAGAAGCGCGGAATTTTTGCAAAAAGACAGCCTCTACGGGCTCCGCTGGGCGCGCATCATCGGCGATACGATCTTTTTGGTAGGAAGCGTATGCTTCTTACTTCAAATCGTGCGAATGATATTCTCACGCGCTAAATAGAGCCTTCGCGAGCTCTTATCGTTTGCTTTGCCCCGCAGGGATTTTATATTCTTGCGGGGCTTTTTAAATTTTACTCGGCTTTGCGCGAGCCTTTCGTGCGTGAGCTTTTTGCTGCAAAGGGTAACCGCGCGAGCCTTTTGCCGCGGACGATATCCGCGCGAGCTTTAAGTTTAGCCGCAAATTGCGCTAAATCTTTAAAATTTTAAAATTTCATCCCCTTAAATTTACCCAAGCCAAATTTTAAATTTGCTAAAATTACCGCCGAAATTTTAATCTCAAGGAGTAGAAAATGGGTGTGCGAGAGCAAATTTTAGAAGACATTAAAACGGCGATGAAAAGCGGCGATCACTTCCGCAGAGACAGCCTGCGGATGCTTAACGCCGCGCTTAAGCAGGTCGAGGTGGACGAGCGCATCAGCCTTAGCGATGAGCGCGTCTTTAGCATACTTCAAAGCGAGATCAAGCGCCGAAATGACTCTGTGGAGCAGTACCGCGCGGGCGGTCGCGACGATCTGGTGCAAAAAGAGCAGGGCGAGATCGAGATCATCGCGTCCTATCTGCCCGCGCAGCTAGGCGATGCCGAGCTTGCTGCCGCGGTTAGCTCGCTAATCTCGCAGCTCGGTGCGAGCGGCGCAAAGGATATGGGGCGCGTGATGAGAGCTGCCAAGGAAGCGCTTGGTTCAAGTGTGGACGGCAAGCGGCTGAGCGAGGCGGTTAAAGCGGCACTGAAGTAGCCTGCGTTTGGAGTTAAATTTAAGTCCGGCTACGGCTAAATCGTATCGGCGCAAAATTTTGCCGCTGAAATTTTTTGAGATAGAGTTTTAGCCGCGGAATTTATACGCTAATTTAAAATTTTAAAGGATCATCATGAAAAAATTTATCGCGGTCTTACTAGCTGTCCTGCTTGCGGGATGCCAGTGCAAACAAAATGCAGTGCCTGGGGCGAACGAAACGCCCGAAAAGATCACGGCATTTTTCATAAACGATGGCAAGGAATACATCGTAGGCGAGAAGCTCAGCTATGTGCTGACGGACGGCTCGTCGCTTAAGAAAATTTCAGAATTTTACGACGGCGGATACGCCAAAGGGCTTAAGCGCGAGTTTGTGCAGATCGAAGTAACCGATGCTAAAAACGGCGAGGCGCGCGGTAGCTTCAGTGCATTTTTGAATTCCGCAGCCGGTGCAGATGTCGCCAAAATCAAAGCTCTAGCGAACCGCATCGAAATCGATGAGAAAAAAGGCGAGATAGAAGCGATTTTCTACTTCGATGCGCGCGTCGTACAGATCAAAAATCTTAGCGAAATAATGAAGCCAAGCGATAGGCTGCGCTCTCCGATCCCGGCAAACATCGAGGTTAGGCCTGAACGCTGCGAGGGCAACGCCCTGTTGGATACGCTAGGCATCATCGTGGCTATACCAGTGGTAATCGTGGGCGTAGTGCTATTTCTGCCCGTCGGGGCGATGGAGGCGCTTGCGATGCAGCATAGCTCGCGATAATAAAAGCCGTGAAATTCCGTATCTTGCAGCGAAACTTACAATGTAATGAGCGATGAAGCTCGGCGAAATTTGGCATAACTTAGATCGTAAGTTCGATCTATTTATGATCGCATTTTATTTGGCGGCGATGTGGTACGGATTTCTTTTTAGCTTGAATCCGAAAAGCTTAGATGATCTGAAAATCGCAAATGGAATAATTATGGATGTCAGAAGCGATGATGGGCGCGAATATATGCAGATTTTTACGGACGAGTGCAAATTTATCAAAGTCTTTTTAAATGGCGATACGGATAACTTAACCTCCTTTTATAAAAATAAAATTTTGCTCAATGCGGCAATTGTTGAAGCTAATTTTAAGCGCTCAGGAGCGGACGAGTGGCAAGGCGTAAATATCAAGCCTTCTATCTCGCTAATCGCATACGAATGGCTGGAAGGCAAGCGAGTTAAAGCTTGGTATCAAAGCCGTCCGTTTCCATTTCAGGGTCGCGGCACAGCATATCAAGTTTTATTTTTGGATTACAATGCAAGCATAGATCCGCCGCAGCGCGAGTATCTGATGAAATTCAGATATGACAAATACGCTACGATGGATGATAAATTCACAGCCACGGTATTTGGAGCTTTGACGCTCATTTTTCTTGCGATTATGGCGGGTAAATTTTATCAAGCATGGCGCCAACTGCAATAAACGTTGCGCCGCGAAATTTTAATTAGCATCGGATAGCCTGAAAACACGGCGCGCAGTATCGATACGAAGCACTTTAAAAGACGCTAGGTTCGGGGCATAAAATTTTATCGCGGGTAGCGGCGGCGAGTAGGATAAGCCTACGGCGATAAATTTAAATCGTCATTAAAAACAGACCGAAACGAGATTTAAAATTTTGATAAATAGCGTGCGCCGAGTTTTGAAATTTTGCGACTCTAGCTACCCCGGCTAGCACTAAATTTTAAAATTTAAACTGCGCGAGATTTCAAAATTTCAAAATTTTAAATCTCGCGCTCGTTTAGCAGTATCCATAAAATTCCAAACGTCAAATGGGGCGGATGGGCTAAAATAGCCCATTTATCAGCCCCTTAATCGCGTCAGATTTTTCCTTTTTTGCGTCGTTTTTGCTGCTATTATCATCCTTTTTCACGCCGAAAAGTTTGTCGATACCCTTGCCGATCTGCTTGTCGAGCTTGCCCTTTAGATAGTCCGATTGGATATTGTATTTCGGCTCTTTGATTGTGCCGGTAATGTTTATTTCAAGATCGGTCTTTTCGATGTTTGCTTTAACCGGCACCGAAATCGCGCCTGTTTTGCTATCCAGCGTGCCGCCCGTGACGTTTAGTTTGCTTTTTTGCGCGCTCATATCGGCGTTGAAATTTATCAAATTTTGCTTGATCGTGCCGTCTACTTTGGCGTCGTTATAGACCTCGCCGCCTAGATCGCGGCCTAAAATTTTACCGATTTTATCGATCAATCCGCCGCTAGGAAGGCGGCCGTTATTGATGATTGCATCGAATTTTCCGTTGTGCGAGCTAGTGTTATACGTAAGATTTGCGTTGCCCATGCCGTCGTAGACATGATCGATATTTAGAAGCGTCGTAAGCTCTTTGACGATAAAATTTTGGATTTTAAAGTTCACTTCATCGCCCGCGATCTGTCCGTTTAGCTCGCCGCCCGCGACCTTGGAATTTATGGTCGCAAACAGGCTCTTGCCGTCATGCGAAAGCTCGCCGGTAGCGGCGATCTTGCCGTTTAGTCTGCGATTTAAGAAAAATTCTAGTCGCTGCAAGCTCGGGATCAGCAGCGCGTAGCTTGCCTTAAGCGCTTTGTTTTTAAGCTCGTAGGTGCCGTTTAAGCTTTGAAGCTGCGCCAGGTCGGAGTTTGCGCTAGCGCTAAAGGTCGCGACTGAGTTTTTGATATTTGTCTGCGTCTGTGCGTCCGCTTTCAGGTCGCTCGGGAAGTTCTTGCCCGTCGCGCCGTCTAAAAATTTCTTAAAAATCACGCCGTTAGCGAGCGAAATTTGCGCCGTGCCGTTGATGCCGTCTTTTAAATTTAGCTTCGCATCGCCGTTTATCGTGCCCTCTCCGATCGCGCTACCGTAAAACAGAGCCGAAAGCACAGCTAGATTTAGGTTGCTCGCCTTAAGCTTTAGATCGCCTAAATTTCCGTTCGCATTCAGGTTGCCGCCCATCGCGTTTAGATTTAAGCTTAGATTTTTAAGCTCATTTTGCGCTAGAGCTGCGCTAAGCTCGCCGTTTGCTTTGCCTTGCAGCTTCACTCCCAGGACGTTTTGCAGCGCGGCTAGATCGTTTGCGTTTAGCTTTGCGGACAGCTCGCCGTTTTTGTTTTTAAGATCGTATTTAGCCTCCGCATCCGCTTTAAGCGCGTCTTTAAACGCTGAAATTTGCGAGTTTGAAAGCTCAAGCGTAGAAAAATCGGTCTTTAAATTTCCGTTTGCTTTAACGTCGCCCGAAATTTTGCGCCCGATAAGGCTTTCGAGCTTCGCTAGATCGGGTAAATTTAGATTAAAATCGGAATTTAAAGTTTTGTTTTTCAGATCAAATTCCGATTTTTCGGCGCTGATCTTGCCTAGCGTCGAATCGATCTTACTTACTGCTCGCAGGACGTCATTTTGCGCCGTGATGTCCGAATTTAACGTGATCTGCACGCCCTTTGGGATGGAGATGTTCATATCTTTAAACGCAGATTCGTTTAGGATCAAATTTGAGCTTTTGATGCTTGCGTTGCCCTCTGCGCCGCCGCCTCCGGCCTTGATGTCTGAGAGAATGTCGATATTTCCTTTTGCGTAGATCGGCAGCGAGGCCACGGCAAGGGCTTTTTCGACGTTTAGAGCCTTGGCGTCGATTTGCAGATCAAGCGGCTTGAGGTCTTTTAAATTTGCTAAAAATTTTACGTTGCTATCAAAAATCCGCCCGCTGCCGTTGATGCCGAATTTGCCAAGATCGCCTAAAATTTGCCCCTTAAGGCTCAGCCCTTCGCTCGTTTTTATGCCGAGCTTGGCTAGATCGTGCGCGTTTGCGTCGTAGCTAAGATCGAAAGAGCGCGCAAAAAGCGAGTATTTGCCCTTTACGTTTACGCTCGCGGCGTCATTTACGTTGGCGCTGATGTCCAGATCGCCGAAATTTAGATCGAATTTCTCAAGCTTCACGTCAAGGCCGCTTTTTTCTTTGATCAAATTTTCTATGTAAGGCTTGGTAAGATTGTTGCCAAAATCGCTGAAAAATAGGCAGCCCGCGCCTACGATAAGCAGGATTAAAATTCCTGCGATTATGCCGAAAATTTTCATTTCGTCCCCTTAAAAATTTAAAATTTGAGGGTATTATAGCCCTTAAAATTTAACGTTTGAAATCTCAATACTTGAGTTTAAATCACTAAAGTTTTATAAAAATTTTTCATAAACTATTGACAAGATTTTAAATTTTGCATATAATCTTAGCACTCAAACACATTGAGTGCCAATTTTAGAAATCACAAATCAAAGAAAGGACTGAAATGAAATTTCAACCACTTGGCAAGCGCGTTCTAATAGAGCGCGAGGAGGAAACCAAAAAGACCGCTTCGGGTATCATTATCCCCGACAATGCTTCAAAAGAGAAGCCTTCGACCGGCAAAATCGTAGCCGTCGGCAGCGAATGTGAAGGCGTCAAAAATGGCGATACCGTAGCGTTTGCAAAATACGCAGGTAGCGAGATTAGCTTAGATGATAAGAAATACCTTATCTTAAATTTAGAAGATGTTTTGGGTATAATTAAATAAAAAGGATTGAAAATGGCAAAAGAGATTATTTTTTCAGACGACGCAAGAAACAAGCTTTACGCGGGCGTTAGGAAGCTAAACGACGCTGTAAAAGTTACGATGGGACCTCGCGGTCGCAATGTCTTAATCCAAAAGAGCTTCGGCGCTCCTGCGATCACAAAAGACGGCGTGAGCGTGGCTAAAGAGATTGAGCTAAAAGATACGCTCGAGAACATGGGCGCTTCTTTGGTGCGTGAAGTAGCGAGCAAAACTAACGATCAGGCAGGCGACGGCACTACGACTGCGACCGTGCTAGCTCACGCGATCTTTAAAGAAGGCCTACGCAACGTAACTGCGGGCGCAAATCCGATCGAAGTTAAGCGCGGTATGGATAAATTTAGTGCTGCGGTTATTGAGGAGCTAAAAAAATCATCTAAAAAAGTAAGCGGCAAAAAAGAGATCGCTCAGGTTGCTACGATCTCTGCTAATAACGACAGCGCGGTGGGCGATCTGATCGCAGACGCTATGGAAAGAGTCGGCAAGGACGGCGTTATCACGGTAGAAGAGGCAAAATCTATCAACGATGAGTTAAACGTAGTCGAGGGAATGCAGTTTGACCGCGGCTATCTAAGTCCATATTTCATCACAAATGCAGAAAAAATGCTAGTCGAGCTAGCTTCTCCACTAGTGCTTCTATTTGACAAAAAAATTACAAATTTAAAAGACCTATTACCGGTTTTGGAGCAGGTTCAAAAAAGCGGCAAACCGCTTCTAATCATCGCCGAGGATATCGAGGGCGAGGCGCTTGCGACCTTGGTCGTAAATAAACTTCGCGGCGTGTTAAACATCTCTGCGGTCAAAGCCCCTGGATTTGGCGATCGCAGAAAGGCGATGCTTGAAGATATCGCGATTTTAACGGGTGGCACCGTCATCAGTGAAGAGCTTGGCAGAACGCTAGAAAGCGCCTCCATGGCTGATCTTGGACAAGCCGAGCGCATCGTGATCGACAAAGATAATACCACTATCGTGGGCGGCGCGGGCAAGAAAAAAGATATCGATGCGCGCGTTTCGCAGATCAAAGCTCAGATCGCAGAGACTACGAGCGATTACGACAAAGAGAAGCTTCAAGAGCGCATGGCTAAGCTTAGCGGCGGCGTCGCGGTCATCAAGGTGGGCGCTGCGACCGAAACCGAGATGAAAGAGAAAAAAGATCGCGTGGACGATGCTCTAAACGCAACCAAAGCAGCCGTAGACGAGGGTATCGTAATCGGCGGCGGCGCTGCGCTAATCAGAGCTGGACTTAGCGTAAAGCTAGCTCTAAGCGGCGATGAGCTTATCGGTGCGGACATCGTTAAGCGCGCGCTTTTCGCTCCGCTTCGCCAGATCGCAGAGAATGCGGGATTTGACGCGGGTGTCGTAGCAAATAAGGTCGAGCAAGGCTCAGATAAAAAATTCGGCTTCAACGCCGCAAACGGCGAGTATGTCAATATGTTTGAAGCGGGCATCATCGATCCGGTCAAGGTCGAGCGTATTGCGCTTCAAAACGCGGTCTCCGTCGCAAGCCTGCTTCTAACGACCGAAGCGACCGTAAGCGAGATCAAAGAGGAGAAACCTGCAATGCCTCCAATGCCTGATATGGGCGGAATGGGCGGCATGGGCGGAATGATGTAGCCCCATGGGAGCGTCATTCGGCGCTCCTATACGCCTTGCTGTGGCGCTGTGAGATTTTGCAGCGTTCCGCAATGCCTTATGTGCGGCGATATTTTTGCTATGCGCCGTAAAATGAGATGTGCCGCGTTTTGGATATGTCTAAGGCGCGGCGATTTATTATGAATTAGCGATTAAGCGGTGTGATTTTTAGTCACTGCATGATCTCGCAAATTTCGTATCTCACCGCAAATTTACGGTTTTGCCGCATTATCCTTTAAATTTAAAAACTTTATCTGAGCTTGCTTTTTACCTTAAATTCTGACTTGCCGCTCAAAATCTAAGCGCAGAATTCTAAAACTTTAAAATTTTTCAGCTCTCCTTCTTAAACGCTTACAAGATAAAATTTTGCTGTGGCGTCATATTTTTAGTGTGATAAAATTCTATTGCCAAACAGAATCCTAGCTGCGGAATTTTTAAAGCTTAGCCTTTTGTTTGGCGATACGGCTTGGAATTAGAGCTGAAATTTCATAGCCTCACTCATTAAATTTAACGCGGCTTAATCTAAGCTTTGCTAAATTTCGCCTAAAATCTATGGAAAGGAAAATGATGAAAAATTTAGCTCGTATTTTTTTAATTGCGTTCATTTTGACGAGCTTTTCTGGCGTTTTTGCTGCGCAGCAAAGCCACAAATCTACCGCCGCGCAGCAAAACCATAAATATAAAATTTCATCTCAAAATCTGCGAGCCAAAGATCATCCGAGTAAAAATACCTCGGCAAAATCCTCTACCGAGCAGTATGTTAAAAAACCTGTAAATGCTAAAAGCCTTTCAAATTCCAAGCTCACAAAAAATACGCGTGCATCTGGGAATTCCGCTAAAAATTCCATGCGAAAAAGTGCGAAAAATTTTACTAAAAATCCCGGGCAAAATTTCGCATCGCATTCTGCGAGAAATAAAGCATCTAGGCGCTCAGCCAATCAATCAAGCAGTCAGAATGGAGCTAGTAAGAGTCTAGTCGCGACGCTGATGCGTTTGCCAAAGACCCGTATATATGAGGATGAGGCGCCAAGCGCCCGCGATACTGCGCGAACTTACAGAGGCGCAGATACGCGGAGAAGCGCAAGCGCGCAAACTCACGGAGGCGCGGATGAGCAGACCGGCAAAATCGTAGACGCACAAGCTCGCAAATTAACGACGACTCGAATTGCACAGCCACAAGCTCTCTACGGCTATAGTGCAACTCGTTCCGGCGCTATGGAGCATACAGCTGCATCTCATTCGAGTGCCACGAAATATACGGCTCGTCAAAATGCCCGCGCGCCCTATCTTCCCACATCTGCTCGCTCTAGCCGTGCGATAGGGCGCTCTGGCGGTAGCGCGCTTGGTAGGATGCCGTCGCCAAAGCGGGGTAATGCGCTAGGACAAGGTGCTGCGATGCGTTATGATGAGCGTTGGGCGAAGCCCGCTCCACAGCCTTACGAGCCCGCACCTGAGACCGAGAAAAAGCGCGGGCTGATATTTTCGTCGCAGTGGGGTCCTGCCGCGCCGAAAAGCAAGTGGCAGCAGCACGAAGCCCCGACGGATGATGCTTCGTCGCGCAATGAGTCGGTGATGGATATGCTGCAGGACAAGATGAGCAGGGTTAAGGTGAATATGGAACTGGTGCGCTAGCCTAGGCGGTACGCCGGCGCAATTTATATGCGTAGACGAGTTAATTTTGCTGCCTCTGTAAGAACGGCGCTTGCATTGCAAAAACATGAACGCTGATGTTTTTTTTGGCTTTGCCGCCGTGCGAAAAATGCCCTACTGCTGCAATTAAAAATAAAATTTTCATATTTCATCCATGCGCTTTGAAATTTCACGGCTGCATGCCGCGCTGCTAGGATAAACCAGACTGCACTCGTTTTGCGCGAGCGGGCACTGCGACGATACTGCGGTTACAATTTCGGCGAAATTTCAAGAGCTTAATTTCGTAATTTTGCATTGTAGGACTTCACTTGCCTAGCCTACTAAATTCTCGGAATTTTGCTTGGCTATGTGGTTTGTTAAATTTCGCTTGCCATCAAATTTTGTAAAGTTTCGCTTGCTGCTGGAATTTTTAGAATTTTATTAGATGGCGAAATTTTATAGAACTCTATTTGCTCAAATTTCACGGCGAAATAAAATTTTTTGCAAGTGCGAAAGTAAAATTTAGCGGGTGAAATTCTACGGCGGGTGGCAAGTGCGAATTATTAAATTTTAACCCCGTTTTGAATAAAATAGCGCAAAAAATTCTAAAGGCTTAAATTTGAAAAATCGCTATCCGACCCGTCAAATCTCCGTCGGCTCCGTCAAAATCGGCGGCGGCGCGCCCATTTCCGTGCAGTCGATGAGCTTTTCTAAGACTAAGGATGTGGAGGGCACGCTAGAGCAGATTAACCGCCTGTATTTCGCTGGCTGCGACATCGTGCGCTGCGCCGTGCTCGATAAGCAGGACGCAGACGCGCTCTCACGCATCAAAAAAAGCTCACCGCTTCCCATCGTAGCGGATATCCATTTTAATTTTCGCTTGGCGCTGCAGGTTGCGGAATTCGTCGATGCTATCCGCATCAATCCGGGCAATATCGGCGGCAAGGATCGCATCAAGGAG
This sequence comes from uncultured Campylobacter sp., assembly GCA_963525605.1. Lineage (GTDB taxonomy): Bacteria > Campylobacterota > Campylobacteria > Campylobacterales > Campylobacteraceae > Campylobacter_B. Next base: position 57,891 of record CAURKZ010000006.1, on the reverse strand, counting down.
GTCGTGCGCGCGTGCAAAGCTCGCAGCTTGCCTATCCGCATCGGCGTAAATTTGGGCTCACTCGAGGAGCAGTTTGAGCAAAAATACGGCCGCAGTGTGGAGGCGATGGTGCAAAGCGCGCTGTATAACGCCGCGCTGCTTGAGGATGAGGACTTTAGCGATATCGCGATCTCGCTTAAGACCTCCGACGCGCCGAGCACGGTGGCTGCGTATCGCGCACTGCGCCCGCTATGCGAGTATCCTTTTCATCTGGGCGTGACCGAGGCGGGGACGAAATTTCACGCGAGCATCAAGAGCGCGATCGCGCTAGGTACGCTTCTGATGGAGGGCATCGGCGATACGATGCGCGTGAGCATCACGGGCGAGCTTGAGGAGGAGATCCGCGTCGCGCGCGCGATCCTGCAGGATGCGGGCGTGCAAAAAAGCGGCGTCAATATCATCTCGTGCCCTACCTGCGGGCGTTTGCAAAGCGATCTGTTAAGCGCGATCAAAATCGTCGAAGAAAAAACCGCGCATATCAAAACGCCGCTAAATATCAGCGTCATGGGCTGCGTCGTAAATGCGATCGGCGAGGCGAAGGGCGCGGACGTAGCGATCGCGTTCGGCAACGGGCGCGGCATCGTGATGCGCCACGGCGAAGTGGTCGCCAAACTCGAGGAGAGCAAGCTCGTGGAGCGGTTTTTGCAAGAGGTCGAGGACGAGGTGCGGGTTCGCGAAGGAGCGTGAGGGCTGCGGAGCACCTGGTTTGCTAAAGTCTTTATGGCGCGTGACTCAGTTTCGCAGTTTGGTATTTTGGCGCGCTTGAGCTAGTTTTAGTTTGCTCGGCGTTTTAAGGCGCTCTCGGGCTCATTGGTGCGGCTCGTTTTAGCGTGAGATTTTGAAATTTGCGCTTTGAGGCAGCGCCTTGAAATTTTAAAATTTCATCCTTAGGCGGTGTTTTTAAATTTTGGCCTTTGGAAAATGCGCTTTGGAATTTTGATTTGAAATTTCGGATTTAAGATTTTAGCCTTGAAATTTCATTTTAAAATTTTAAACTCGCGATTTGGAGCGGAATTTTATAGAGCAGAATTTGCAGTGTGAAATTTTAAACGGTAAAATTCTGTGCCGCAAAGCGGAGTCTTGACGGATGAACTTTCGATACGCCGCGAAATTTCATCCGGCTGGATTTCGTCTGCACTTAAAATTTAAGGCGAGCGAAATTTTAAGAGTCAAAATTTCAAAGGGCGAAATTTAAAGCCGGCGTAATTTTAAAGGCGAAAATTCCGAGGATGAAATTTTAGATAGCAAAATTTAAAGCGGTCCAAATTATAAAATTTTGCCCGATAGAATTTTGCTAAGAGGCGAGATTTAAATTCTATAAAATTTAAAATTATCGCGCCGCAGAGATTTGCGGAGGCGAGCTTGAAATTTTATAGAATTTAAATGCGAAACGAGGGGAAGCGATGACAACGAAACAGAATGTGCCTGCAAATTTATACGATCTGGATATGGAGCGCGCGATCTTAAGCTCGCTTTTGCAAAACGAGGACGCATACGGCGAGCTGAGCGAGATAATCTCGGTCGGTGATTTTTTCTACAAGCCGCACGCCGACATCTACGAGGCGATCGTCAAGTGCTCCTCGCACAACGAGCCGATCGCGCCGAGCTTCGTTAAAAAATGGCTGGCCGAGCGCTACGACGATGGCGCATTTACCGAGGTCGTAGCCACCAGCGGCGTAGTCGATGCCCCAAAATACGCGCTCGAACTGCGCGAAAAATCGATCAAGCGCTCGCTAATCAAGGTCGCGCACGAGATCCCTTCGATGGTAAACGAAGCCGTGCGCAGTAAAGACACCGCCGATAAAATCAGCTCTAAAATTTACGAGCTCATCGACGAGGAGCGCCACGGCGGCATCAAAAAATCACACGAGATTATCGCCGACGTGGTAGAGGAGCTGAAACGCCAAAAGGCGCTCGCAGGCTCGGAGCTCGTGGGGCTGGATACGGGCTTTCGCTTCCTAAACGACTGCACGAAGGGGCTGAAACCTGGCGAGCTCATCATCATCGCCGCCCGCCCCGGCATGGGCAAAACCGCCTTTGCGCTAAATTTGATGATGAAAACTCTGCAAAGCGGCAAGGGCGTCGTATTTTTCTCGCTCGAGATGCCCTCCGTGCAGCTGATGTATCGCATACTAAGCGCGCTTAGCTCGATCCCGCTAAGCGACATAATGAGCGCCAAACTAAGCGACGACGACTGGACGCGCTTCAACGACGCCTGCGACGCGGTGCTAAATATGCCGCTTTTCGTCTACGATAGCGGCTACGTAAACATCCACCAAGTCCGCACCCAGCTGCGCAAACTCAAAGCTGCGGACGCCAACATCGAGCTTTGCGTGATCGATTACATCGGACTTATGACGAGCACGAGCAACTACTCCGAGCGCCACCTGCAAATCGCCGAAATTTCGCGCGGACTCAAGCTCTTGGCGCGCGAGCTAAACATCCCGATCATCGCGCTGTCGCAACTAAACCGTTCGCTTGAGGCGCGCTCGAACAAACGCCCGATGCTAAGCGATCTGCGCGAAAGCGGCGCGATCGAGCAGGACGCCGACATCATACTTTTCGTCTATCGCGACGAGGTTTATAAGGAGCAGATGGAGCGCGAGCGCATTTCGCGGCTGGAGGCCGAGGGCAAGGACGCGGGCGAGCCCGTATTTAGGCGCAACGACTATCAGGAAAAAGCTGAAATCATCGTCGGCAAAAACCGCTCGGGCGAGGCAGGCAGGACGATCGAGGTGGGCTTTCAGGGCAGATTTACCCGCTTCGTCGATACGAGCTTCGGCGGCGAGCCCAGCGAGAGCGCAATTTTCAACGAAAACGACAATCTCGACTACGTCTCGCAGCTACAAGATCAGGGCTTTGAGGACGCCGCTGCGGCTCGTCTTGATACGGCGCAGAATTTGCAGCAAAATTTAACGCAGAATTTTAATGAAGCGCAAAACAGCAGCGTAAGCTTAAATGAAAGATCCGCTAGCGCCCGAAATTCCGGAGTAAATATAGATTTTGATGAGATGCCTAGCTTCGGCGAAAGCGACGAGGAGATAGACGGCGAGTCTAAGCTTAGCGCAGAACAGGGCTTGGCAGAAACACGGCGCGCGGCACAGGACGCACCGCGAAAACAAGAATTTGAGGGGCAAAGCTTAGATGATGCAAGAGCGGGCGGCGTCGCGCCTCAAACAGAGCGCATGCATGGAAATTCGGCTGATGCGCAGCAAAACGTAAAGAGTGCGGAAGGCGCAAAAGACGCGCTGCAAGATGCAAAAGGCGTATCGCAAGGCGCAGAGAAGGTAGCGGGCGCGTCGCGAGGAGCAGAGAGTACGCAGCGAGAGGATGCCTCGTATTTTGAGAGTGATGATAGCTATGATGGCGACGAGCCGCCTCTTGAAGCGCAAGAGCGGCAAAACGGTGCAGACGAGGTGAAATTTAAACCCGCGCCGCCTCTAAATATCGAAGAGATGGGTATTCCAAAGATCAATGAGGCAAACAGGCTCGATGACGACGACGCGCCGCTGGATCTGTGAAATAGCGCTTAGGCTAGCGCTGATCGTTAGCGTTTTTTGCTTCGCGCTTTACGCGCAGGATTTCAGTGACGCAGGCTTTTGCACGTTGGCGGCGTTCTGGGCTTTCGCGCTATTTCGGGTGCTATTTAGCTTTTTTTACGAGGCGAAGCAGCGCGCCAATGCGGCGCTATTTCGCAGCGGCGGGACTTTGATTAAAATTTTTAGAGGCAGGCTGATAAGCGGGGTTTTTGCCTGCGCGGGCGCGATCCTTTTAAGCGCCACTTTGGCGCTAGGTCTAGCGGATCTGCGCGGCGCGGAGCTTTTCGTGACGCTCACGACGCTGCCAGCGGGGCTTGCTCTGATGCGTCTGGCGGTGCTTAAGATCAGCCTAAAAGAGATTAAAAATCCTAGAATTTTATCGCTCAAACTTAGTATTTTGCTGCTAGCCGCGCTTGCCGTAGCGGTAAATTTCGCTCTAAATTTAGCCTATTTGCGGCTCGCAGACGGCGCAGATGCTGCCGCACACTCTTTAAATTCCGCGATAAATTTTACTCCGCCCGCCCGCACCGCCGCATTCGCTGAAAATTTCGCGACAAACGACGCTTCCGCGTCCGTCGGAAATTTAGCAACAAATAACGCCGCTAAAAATTCCGCCGCGAGCAACGCCGCCATAGTTGTGCGAAATTCCGGGACGATCAATGCCGTGAAGCCCGCACCGAACGCCGCCAAAAAGCTCGCTGCTTCTCCCGCAAATTTTAAAGCGGGCTCCGTCAGAGCGGTGCGTGCCTCGGCTGCAAATTATAAGGCAAATACCGCCGTCGCGCCGCAGACCTTCGCTAAAAATTCTACGACTAGCTCGGCCGCAGCGAAAAATTTAGCCCAAAATCCCGCCGCACCGAGTATGGCTGCCGACAATTCCGCCAAAAATTCCGCGGCAAACTCCGCATCGATAGCTGAAATTTTTGAAATTTTAAAATCTATCGCGCCGCAAACGCACTTCAAATCCGCTCTGCTAAATGAAATTTACGCTCTGAAATTTTACAAAAACGCGCTGTTTGAGCTGGCGCTGTCGCAGAGCCCTAGCGCGCTAAAAATCGCTCTTTTGTTTCTGATCTGCGCGGGAGATTTCGTCTTTTACTGCGCGATCTTGCATCTTTGCGCCTTCGTGCTTTTTATGCCGCGAGCCGGGGCTGCACCCAAAATAGGGCGCTTTAGCGGCACGATCTTTGCGCTTGCCTATGTCACGCTGTGTTTGATCTGCGCCGCGCAGACGCGCACGGCAAGGGGTGAGGCGGAGCGCCCTAAAAGCGCGGTCGAGACGGGCGTACAGATCGTTCTGCAAAGTGGCGAGCGGCTGATCTTAAGCGCTCGCGAGGCGGATGCGCTAAGAGGCGAGCTAAACGCCACGCGCTTCGCCGCAGAAGCAAACGCCGCGTCCGCGCTGAATAGCTACATCGACGCCGTTTACGACGAGGGCGCGAGGCTTAGCGCGCAGAAAATGGCGGATTTCAATTACTCGTTTCTGAGCGATTATCTGGTGCTGTGGCACGGCGTGTGGGACGATGATGCGGGGGCGTATCTGAATGAGAAATTTGCGCTCTTCGTAAGCGAAAGCTTTCCGAAAGATTTTGGCGAAAACATTGCTAAAATCGCTGCGGCAAACGTCAAAAATTATGAGAGCTCGCTAAATTTTACGCTCAAAAAATACAGCGCGAAAATCGATCTCAACGTCACGCAGAGCTTCAGCCTAAAAAGCAAGGCGTATCGCGCGAGCGGGACGGGGCTGGGGGCGCTGGGCGGCGTGCTGGGCGCAAAGCTGATAAGCAAGAGCCTTGCTAAAACTGCGGCCAAGACGGGCGCGAAGACCCTTACCAAGGCGGGCGCCAGCGCGACTAGCGGTAGTGCGGGGCTCGTGTGCGGCCCGGGCGCGGTGGTATGCGTGCCTGCGTTTGCCGTGGCTACGTGGTTTGGGCTGGATTTTGCGTTTGCCAAGGGCGACGAGGCGCTGAATCGAGAGGAGTTTGAAGCTGCGATCGTGCGCGATATGATGGCGGCGAAAGAGGAGCTAAAGCGCGCGCTGGCGGAGGATTTCAACGCGACGATAGATGAAATTTCGAGCGAAATTTTAAATTTAGACGGGAAGTAGGGCGGCGGATTATGCCTGCGCAACTTAGACCCGTTGCGAGCGAAATTTAGCGGTGGATTATGGAGTTTTCGTGCGTGGCGGGCGGCGGGTGCCATGCATCAAAATGGGCGGCTCGGTAGGCAGTTCGGCAGATACGAAACTAGCATCGACAAAATAGGCGGCACAAAACTAGTAGCGCAGCAGATGCGTAATAAACAGCGCCTCGAGCGAGGAATTTTATAAAATTTTATCCCGTGTGAAAATGCGGCGGGATTTAGACCCGTTGCGAGTGAAATTTAGCGGCAGATTGCGTAATTTGTCTGCGTAGCGGGCGGCGAAATTTTAAAATTTAATCTAAGTGCAGGCAGGACGTGATTACGGCGCACTTATTGCACCGCCGTGCCTCTTAAATTTTAAGAAGCAGCTAAAAATTTTTAAATATAATCGCCGCTTAAAATAAGGAGTACTAATGAAAAAAATCTATCTTGAAATTTGGGTACTTGCGTTTATAGCGGTATTTGTAGCGATTCCTGCTGCGGCACAACCGCCTTTGGTAAGCCTAATAGAATTAGAGAATTTTAAAAATGAAGAGCAAAGGACGCTTTTGAAATCCTGTGATTATGGCGAAGGCAAATATAGCTCATGCAATAAACTCGTTGAAATTTTATCTAAAGAGTGCGACGACGATAGGCGTTATTTAAGTTGTGAATTAAATGCGCTTCTTTTATTGACATTAAATAGAGACGAAGAAGCTATAAATTATCTTGTTAAAAGTTGCGATGCAAATTTAATGACGAGTTGCTTATGCCTTAATTGGGAAGATCTGTATTTCACCGGAAATACGGATAGGGTTTTAAAAAGCTTTAAAAAAATATGTAGTATGGATTCGGAATCTGCACATGAGTATTGCGGATTTTACGATGAACTTAAAATTTGTGTGGAAGACAAAGAGTGCAATCCAAGAGGAAAAATGAAAGAAATTTATAATAAACTATACGGGGAGTTGAAATGACAAGGCTGGGCTTTATATTTTATTCTATGATATTTTTAGTTTCTGTCGCAATGGCTGGCAAGCCTACGGCTGAAGAGGAAAATCTTTATAATGAATGCGATAAAGGAAACGGCAAATATAGCTCGTGCACTAAGCTAATAAAAATTTTATCCGAAAAATGTGATAGCGGAGATATGATCGGATGTGCCGATGTGGGTTATATTATGGGCTTTGAACTGGGCATGCGTGAAGCCTCGGTCGCACCATTAGATAAATCTTGCAAGGTAGGCATAGTCGAGTCCTGCTACAATCTGGGAATATTTGACATTATGAGAAGAGGTAATATTGAAAGGGCTTTTAGTAGCTATGTTATAGCTTGCGAAAGATTTACCGATGAGAAAAAACTACTTAAGTTAAAATCTTGCGAACTAAGAGAAGCTCTAGACGGCTGTTTGCGCGACAGTAAAGATCGTGATCCTGTAAAATGTGCTAGAAAGGCATACGGGAAAATTTATCAAGAATACCATGAAAATTAAAATTCAATCAAGGAGTAAAAGATGGCAAATCCAAAGAGGAGCAAGGAGTGACAATGAAAAAATTTTATCTTAAAATTTGGGCACTAGTGTTTATAACGGCATTTGTATCGATTCCTGCTGCGGCAAAATCGCATTTGACAAGCTTGATAAAGTTAGAGGATTTTAATAACGAAGAGCAAAGGACGCTTTTTAAATCCTGCGATTACGGTGACGGAAAATATAGCTCATGCAATAAACTCGTTGAAATTTTATCTAAAGAGTGCGACGGCGGCGATATGCGCTCATGTGCTAGGCAGAGTGATTTTTTACAATCTTTGTTTAGAGAAGAGGAAGCTATGAAATATCTGATTAAGCTGTGCGATGCTAACCTTATCGAATATTGCATGGGGCTAGGTTGGGAAGATATAGAATTTAACGGCAATATACAAAGGGCAATTAGGAGTTTTGAAAAAGTATGCGATAGCAAGCTGAAGAATAGTGAGCTTTTTTGTAGAATGAATGAGGAATTAAAGAGTTGTTTAAAAGATAAAGAATGCAATCCGATAATAAAGGGCAAGGCTCTTTTAAAAAGAACTGTAGAGGAGCTAAAATGAGAAGTATTGGCGTTTTATTCTTATTGATTATGATATTGTCGTGTCCGTTATCTGCCAAATCTACGGCAGAGGAACAAAATCTTTATAACGAATGCAATAAAGGAAACGGCAAATATAGCTCATGCACTAAACTAATAGAAATTTTATCTAAAAAATGCGATAGCGGTAATATGGAAAAATGCGATGATTTGGGCTATGTTATGGGTTTAGAGCTCGGTATGCGTGAAGCGGCTTTTGTGCCCTTAGAAAAATCTTGCAAGGCAGGTATTGCAGCCTCTTGTTTTAACTTAGGAATTCATGATATTGCGATAAGAGGCAATGTCAAAAGAGCGGCACATAATTACGCTATAGCTTGCGAAAAATATTCAGAGCATCTAGAAAAAGAAAAAATATTTAAACTAAAATCTTGCGCGCTGAAGGTGGCTTTAGAAAACTGCTTACGAGATGAGGAGGAGCACGATCCTGTAAAGTGTGCGCTAGAAGCATTTGAAGAAATAACTGATAAATACAACGCAAATTCAATTAAGGAGTAAAAGATGGCGAATCCAAAGAGGGGCAAAGAGTAATAATGAAAAAATTCTATCTTAAAATTTGGCTACTTATGTTTATAGCGACATTCACAGCGATGCCAGCCGCGGCAGAGCGTAATTAAAGCGCAGTCGCTAGCAAAGAGATAGAATTTACGTTACTTTCTGATTTAAATTTAAATTTATATCATTCGTAAGGATTAAAATGAAAGCACTATGTTTATACTCGCAATAAAACAAGCGTGCAAATGGGTGCTTGATATGAGCGAGGAGGAGGAAGAGCAAATTTTATATTTAAGGCGGTATTTAAAGCTGGGCTGCAAAGACGGCAATGCGCAAATGTGCAAGGATTTAGAAAAAACAGGGAATTAGGGCAGAATTTTAAATACTAAATTGCCCCACTTGCAAGCTCACAAAATTCGGACTTTAAAATTTAATCTTAATTGGGCTATAATCTTAGAATTAATATTCAAAAAGGAGTTTTTATGCAAACACAAAATAATTTCATAAACCGCGAACTAAGCTGGCTACGCTTCAATACCCGCGTACTAGAACAATGCAAAAAGGATATCCCGCTAATTGAAAAATTAAAATTTCTAGCGATTTACAGCACGAATTTAGACGAATTTTATATGATCCGCGTGGCGGGTCTGAAGCAGCTTTTTACCGCCGGCGTTATAACCAGCGGAGATGATGAGATGACGCCTCTTGAGCAGCTACGTGCGATCCGCTCCTATCTAAGAAACGAACAAACTGAGCTTGAGCAGCAGTATTTCGGTATCCAAAAGGAGCTTTGCAAAAATGGGCTTTTTATAAAAAGCTACGACGAGCTACAGCCCGAGCTAAAGCCCGTGGCGGACGAGTTTTTTTTCTCGCAGATAATGCCCGTCATCGTTCCGATCGCAGTCGATGCGACCCATCCTTTCCCTCATCTAAATAATCTCAGCTTCTCTCTCGCGGTCAAGCTCTGCGATGAGGGCGCACCCGAGTCGGTACATTTTGGGATGATTAGGATCCCACGCGTGATCCCGCGCTTCGTGCAGGTCGCGCAAAATACCTACGTGCCGATCGGCACTATTGTAAAGCGCCACGCGGAGGAAATTTTCCCCGGCTATAAGCTCATCAGCTCCGCAGCCTTCCGCGTCACGCGAAACGCCGACATCGTGATCGAAGAGGAGGAAGCGGACGATTTTATGATGATCTTAGAAGCGGGGCTTAAGCTGCGCCGCAAGGGGGCTTTCGTGCGGCTTCAGATCGAAAAAGACGCCGATGCTGAACTATTAGAATTTCTAAATTCCCATCTTAAAATTTTTTACAAAGATATATATGAATGCGCCGTGCCACTTACGCTGGACGGGCTTTGGGAGATCGCTTCCAATAAGGATTTTTCCTTTCTAGCTAACCCGCAATACCTGCCGAAGACGCTGCCCCCCTTTAACGAAAACACCTCCGTTATGAGCGCGATGGAGAAGGAGGATATCTTGTTAATTCATCCTTACGAGAGCTTCGATCCTGTCCAAAAACTCATCAAAGAAGCCGCCAAGGATCCAAAGGTCATCTCGATCCGTATGACGCTGTATCGCGTGGAGAAAAACTCCCCGATCGTCCAGAGCCTGATCGAGGCCGCAAGCGACGGCAAGCAGGTAACGGTAATGGTCGAGCTTAAGGCGAGGTTTGATGAGGAAAACAACCTGCACTGGGCGAAGGCTCTCGAAGACGCTGGCGCGCACGTCATCTACGGTATCACGGGCTTTAAAGTCCACGCCAAGGTAACTCAGATCATCAAAAAAGAGGACGGCAAGCTAAAATTTTATATCCACCTAGGCACGGGCAATTACAACGGCTCGAGCGCTAAAATTTACACCGACGTGAGCTTTTTTACCTGCGGCGACCGCTTCGATAAGGACACGACGAATTTCTTCCACATCCTCTCGGGCTACAACAAAAACCGCAAGCTTGACAACCTCGCTATGTCGCCGATGCAGATCAAAGAGCGGCTTTTAGCGATGATAAAAAACGAGGAGAAAAAAGGCTCTGCCGGCAGGATCATCGCTAAGATGAACGCTCTTGTCGACGGCGATATGATCAAGGCGCTGTATAAAGCAAGCGCGGCGGGCGTGAAGATCGATCTCATCGTGCGCGGCATCTGCTGCTTGCGCCCGGCGCTTAAGGGCGTCAGCGAAAACATCCGCGTGATCTCGATCGTCGGCAAATACCTGGAGCACGCTAGAATTTTTTACTTCGCGCACGCGCAGCCCAGCCTATACATCGCGAGCGCGGATTGGATGCCGCGAAATTTGGAGCGCAGACTGGAGCTGATGAGCCCGATTTACAACGAAAATTTGCAAAATAAGCTCAAAGAAATTTTAAAACTTCAGCTAAGTGATAACGAGCTTGCATTCGAGCTGCAAAGCAGCGGCGAATACCAAAAGATAGAGCCTAAAAAAGGTGAAGAGAGGATCGACGATCAGGAATTTTTAGAAGCTTATTTTAGTAAAATCTATAAAAATATCCGCAAACACGACGAAAGCGGCACGGCTCTAACTAAGCTTTTGAAGGAGAGCTAGACATCTAGAAATTTTGCGTCGTCTTGGGCTAGCTATGCGCTAAGCCCACGCGCAGACCGAGATCATAAAAAGTTAGATATAGAATTTTGCGCCGTGAATGCGTAAGTAGATTTACAGAAATTTCAAAGGGATTGAATGAAAAGATATCTTTATCTAGCCGTTATAGCTATGTTTTGCATGGGTGGAGTCTTTGAAGACGCGGACAAGCTCTATGAGGACGGCGATTATTCTAAAGCGATAAAAATGTGGCAGCGCAGCTGCGACGGCGGAGAGGCGCAAAGCTGCTATAGGCTCGGGAACTTATATCGATTCGGCAGGAACGTCACTCAAAACTATCAAAAAGCGGCGAATTTTTATCAAAAAGCCTGCGATGACGGAGATATGACCGGTTGCTATGAGCTTGCAGGACTATACTTCGAAGGCTATGGCGTTAGACAAGATTATCAAAAGGCGGCGAGCCTGCATCAAAAGGCTTGCGACGGCGGAAATATGTTTTCGTGCAATTTGCTTGCAATTTCATACGAATCCGGTATCGGCGTCCCAAGGGACAGGCACAAGGCTATGGTTTTGCGTCAAATGATTTGCGATAACGGTGATGCAGATATGTGCAATAACCTTGCATATTTATATAAAAACGGCGACAAGGTCAGACAGGACTTGCAAAAGGCAGAGATTCTATATAAAAAAGCGGCTGTTTTGTACCAAAAGAAAGCTCAAATAAATCAAAAGAAATGCGATGAAGGCGACTTATATGAGTGCCAGCGCCTAGCGGATCTATATATAAATGGCAGGGGCGTAGAGAAGGATTTGAAAAAGGCTGCGGATTTATACCAGAAGGCTTGTGATGGCGGCAAGGCGGCGGCGTGCTTGATTCTGGGAGACTTATACAAAGCAGGCAATTACCAAAAAGCAGAAAGCCTATATCAAAGCGGGCTAAATTTGCTTAAAAATACTTGCGAGAGCGGGGATGCGGACTCGTGTAGTTATCTCGGGGATTTATACAAAAATGGATGGCAAATTAAACAAGATAGATCCTTAGCAAAAGAATTTTACGGGAAAGCATGCGATTTAGCAGAGCAGATCGGCTGCGACGAATACAAGCAATTAAATGAAGCAGAATTCATCGATGATAAGCACGACATCACACCGAGCGCGCCTTAATCCGTGAAGCTTGCATGCTTGCGCACAAACAAGGCTACGCAATCAGCGAGCTATCAAATTTTTAGAATTTTAAAATTCTAAATTTTATAAATTATCTTAGGCGCAGCTTCCTAGAAATACTAATCTGCCATGATGTCAGCTATATACTACGCGTAGATAAAATTCCGCTCACTACGGTACGGTATCTGCTATGCGGCGCGCAATGATTAGATCGTAATCTTTGCCGTGTAAATTTACCGAGCCGAAAAACATAGCGCCCGTATGTGCTAAAAATTTCGCAGGCGCACAGCCTCACACTAAGCAAATCGCAGGGGGAATTTTAATGTCGTAATCTGCAAGTGTATCATCTCGCTTCCAGGCAGCGAGAGTCTTTTTGCGGCAATGAGCGCAATCTAGTTCTTTTTCACTCTATCTCGCCCGCTTTTGACGACAAATCTTATAAACGCAGTGGTCCTTTAAAAATTTTAACTTCAAATTTTGCTCCGAAGCTCGCTAAATTTAAGGAAGAGCCAACACAGATAAATTGTTCTATTTTCGCGCGGCGCACGATATTTTTAAATTCGCGGCGCCCGTAGGAGGCTTTAAAGCTCGCTAAGTTTCGCCGTCGTTAGCGCGCAGGGCCGATCCGGCTAGCGATCTTTTGCGCGATTTATCTCCTTGTATTACTTGTTTAAAATCCCGCCGCGGTATATGTCGGCGCCGGACAAATCATAGCTTCGTTTTAAATTTAATCCTCATATCCTCTAATGCTAATATGTCTTCCCTCTATCTTAGGAACTACGGGCTTCTTTTTAAGCTTAACGCCATACAAATTAATACCGTAAAGTTTGCTAAGGCGGATAAAATCGACGTTAAGCTCCTCTAAATCGGTATCGCGAAGATCAATGTATTTAAGGCTTGTCATATCGTTTATGCTCTGCGGTAATTTTTTAATTGCAGTCTCGGAGAGATCTAAAATTTCTAAATTTTTTAAATTTCCTACGCTTTCCGGGATCTGCGTAATATTTTTTCCGTGGATGTAAAGCTTCTTTAAATTATGTAGGCTTCCGATGCTCTCAGGGATTTTCGTAATGGCTTGGCTGTTAATTTCCAGCTCTTCCAAAGCATCAAGCATGCCGATGCTATCAGGTAGACTATCTTGCTTATATCCGCTAATATCGAGCTTTTTTAAGCTTTTTAATGTGCCGATACTTTCAGGGATTTCTTGTATATTTTCAGACCAAATATCAAGCTCCTGCAAATTATGCAAATCCCCTAACTCAGACGGGATCGTCTGGACATCCGAATCTATATGAAGCCTTTTGAGCGACGGGATTTTTACGGCGAGCCGCAATCTATCATCATCCATATGGCCCCACTCCTCAAGATTGGGTAAATTTACGATATTTTCAGGCAGAGAAGTAAAATCTTCGATCAGCTCCTTTAGGCTAGACATTCGCGAAACCTCATCGGGTAGCGCCTCTATATGCGTGCTCGTAAGATCTAAAATTTCCAGTTTTTTCAGCTCCGCCAGATGCGCAGGCAAGGTATGTAAAAAATTACAGCGATAACAGCTAAGCTTTCGCAGCTTGCTCATCCCTGCAATCTGCGGCGGCAATTGCGAAATATGCGTTTCATCCAGCTCAAGATATTCTAAATTCTTTAAATTCGCTACATTCGCGCTCAACTCTTTTACGGGGCAACGATCCAAAATCAGCGTCTTAAGATTCGGAATTTTAGAGATATTTTCACTAATCTCCGTAAATTCGGTAGCGCGTAAACCTAAATACTCAAGCTTTTGTAAATTTTGCACGCACGAAGGCAGATCCGAAACTCTCGTGCCTTGCAAATCGAGCTTTTTTAAATTTGAAAGCAAGCAAATCTCGGGCGGAACCTGTGTAACTTCATCCACTCTAATCGGCGAAACGGTCATAAAATTCGCGTTTCTGCCGAAGTCTAGCTCATCAATGTCCGCAAGCTTTTCATACAAATCCCACGTCGTAGCGATATCGCTAAAGAAGCTTATACCATAGTAATTCTCTCGCCCCTTATCGCTAAAGCGTAAGAAATCCGCCAAGTTTTGCATCTGCGTATTTTGATCCTCGCTCAGCTTTGGGCTAGACTTCAGGCGGATGTCCTGCGCATCGTTTGACATACTAATTTTAATGCCTTTAAAACCGGAGATTGATTGTATGCAGAGCGAAAAAGCAACTGCTATAAATAGCGCGATATAAACCTTTTTCATTTGAGTCGCCTTTTTAAAATTTAAAATTCTAGTATCTAGCTGCGCGATATTTATAAAATTTAAGCGAGCGCTTTGCAAGCTTGATTTAAAAATCCTCACATCGCTCTGCGCTTCGTAAATCCCATCAAATTTTAAAATTTCGGAATTTCGCGCAGCGTCTTAAAGACAGGGCAAAATTCCGAATCAAAGGACGCTTGTAAATTTTATTTATACGCCTTAATCGCTTTGTCTAGGATTTTCTCTGCCTCGGCGGCGCTTGCAAAATCCTTCACTTTGACCCATTTATTTGGCTCTAAAAGCTTGTAGGTTTCGAAGAAATTTTTGATCTTATCCAGCGTCGCTTTAGGCAGATCGGAGATAGATTTAATGCCCTCAAATCGCGGATCGATCTTGCTAACCGGCACGGCAAGCAGCTTCTCGTCCATTCCGCTTTCGTCCTCCATCATCAAAACGCCGATTAGGCGGCACGGGATCACGCTGCCTGCGGCAAGTGGGTATTCGTTTAGCACCAAAACATCCGCAGGATCGCCGTCGTCGGCTAGGGTGTTGGGCACGAAGCCGTAGTTTGCGGGGTAAAACATCGCGCCGTAGAGCACGCGATCTACGCAGAGCGCACCGCTTGCTTTGTCTATCTCGTATTTGATATTCGAGCCGTAAGGGATCTCGATTACCGCGTTGATTTTATCGGGGTTTGAGCCCACTTTTATCTTTGAAAGATCCATAGTTTTCCTTTATTTAGAATTTAAAATTTTGATATTTTTCACGTCTATCGTCGTTTTTGTAAAATCTTTATCGATCTCGCCAGTGATTCGCACGAGCGTATTTTCATCCACGCTCACGCCGCGCCAAACGTCATCATCGATCTCAACCTCGATGCTATCGCCGTTTTGATCCACAAATCTATAATGTTCGTGTTTGAGTTGAGATTTTATCTTGCCGTCGATTACGACAGAAGAATCATCTCTTAATTTAAGCGCTTCTTTGACGCTTGACGGTTGAGTTTGCGCCGCGGAGCCGCTTGGCACAAACCCGCCCGCGCCGAATGCAGCCGCACATAAAGCCATGCTAAGTAAAAATTTTCTAACCATATCTATCCTTAAATTTTAATCTCTGTATCCGCAAACAGATCCGAAATTTTATTAAATTTAAAAACCGCTTGCATTTGACGCTCGCATTTAAAATTTACACAGCGGCTACTTAATTTTACGCCTAAAATTTAACTATCTCCATTAACGGCAAGCTATAAATTTAAAGGCGCACTCGCAAAAAAGGCGCATTAAATTTAAGCGCGATTTGCACCGCTTGCGGTATAAAAAAGGAGCCGAAGGCGCTTAAAATTTAAGCCGCCATCCAAGCGCGCTAGCCTAGTTTTTCGATCTGCGCGGCGATTATAGCGTTTATGTCCGCTACGATCTCCTCGACCGTGCGCTCGCCGTTTACGCTGTAAAATACGCCCGCGTCGCCGTAAAATTTACGGATATCCTCGATCGGCTCTGAAAATACCGCCATGCGGTTTTTAAAGACTTCCTCGTTATCGTCCGCTCCGCGAGCGCGTCCTAAAACACGCTCCTTGGCGACCTCCTCGCTAACGCATACCTCGATTACCGCGCTAAGATTTACATCATCGTCGCCTCGCAGCACCTCGTCTAGTTTGCTCATCTGCTCGACGCTTCTTGGATAGCCGTCGATGATGATGAAGTCTTTAGGTGAGCTTTTAATTGCGCTAACGATAGCATTTACGACGATATCAAGCGGCACGAGATTGCCCTTAGAAATGAAGCCGTCTATCTGTTTGCCCAAAGCGCTGCCGCTTGCTACCTCGGCGCGTAGCAGATCGCCCGTGGAGTAGTGCTCGATGCTTTGATTCATCTGAGCGATCATACTCGCATCGGTCGTTTTGCCGCTGCCAGGAGCGCCAATGATTAGAAAAAGGCTTTTCATTTTTGCTCCTTCTTATGAAGCCTAAGACCTAGCTCGCGAAGCTGCTCGTCTGTAACGACGCTAGGGGCTTTGGTGAGCGGACACTGCGCGCGCTGCGTTTTAGGAAACGCGATAACCTCACGAATACTGCTTGAGCCGGTAACCAGCATCATCAGCCTATCAAAGCCGATCGCGATACCTCCGTGCGGAGGCGCGCCGAAGCTTAGCGCATCGAGCAGGAAGCCGAATTTCTCCCTCTGCTCCGCAGGCTCGATCTTAAGCAGCCTAAAGACCTTCTCTTGAATGTCCGCTTTGTGAATCCTGATGCTGCCGCCGCCAAGCTCGATGCCGTTTAGCACGACGTCGTAGGCAATCGAGGTAATGTCCTCTAAATCAGGCTCGTCGGGATTGTTCGGCATCGTGAAAGGATGGTGCATCGCGGAGTAGCTGCCGTCGTCGTTTTGCTCAAACATAGGGAAATTTACGACCCACAAAAACTCAAGCCTGTTCGGATCTATTAGACCAAGCTCGTTTGCGAGGAAAATTCTAAATCTGCCCATATAATCAAGCACGATTTTCTTTTTGCCCGCGCCGAAAAATACGACATCGCCGACTTTAAGCTCGCAGCGCTTGATAAGCACATCGAGCTCGCTTTTTTCAAAGAATTTTACCAGCGGTCCTTTTAGCCCGTCCTCTTTTACTTGGATAAACGCAAGTCCCTGCGCGCCGAATTTTTTCACATACTCCTCAAAGCCTTGCATCTGGCGCTTGCTAAATTTCAGATCGCCGCCCTCGACTTTAAGAGCTTTAACGCGGTTAGCTTTGCGGTCTTTGGCTAAATTTGAAAAAATTTCGTTGCTCGATTTTTCAAAAATATCGGCTACGTCGATGAAAGGCATATCGTAGCGCAGATCGGGTTTGTCGCTGCCGTAAAGCTCCATCGCGTCCTTATACTCCATATGTCTAAAAGGTGTGACGATCTCGCGGCCGCAGGATTTGAAAATATCCTTTAAAACCTCCTCTGCTACACGCATTACGTCGTACTGGGTATTGAAGCTCATCTCGATATCGATCTGCGTAAATTCCGGCTGGCGGTCGGCGCGCAAGTCCTCATCGCGGAAGCAACGCGCGATCTGGAAGTATTTATCAAAGCCCGAGCACATCAAAAGCTGTTTGAAAAGCTGCGGGCTTTGCGGAAGCGCATAAAAGCTGCCCGGATAGACGCGGCTAGGCACCAGATAATCCCTAGCGCCCTCGGGCGTCGCGCGCGTTAAGATCGGCGTTTCGACCTCCACAAAGCCTAGCCTATCAAGAGCATTTCGCGCGGCGATCGCAGCCTTGGAGCGCATCTTAAATTTATCGAAGCTCCCCTCGGCGCGCAGATCCAAAAAGCGGTATTTCAGCTTCGTTTCTTCATTGACGCTTTTATCGCCGATTACGAAAGGAAGCGCCTTGCTCGGATTTTCGATCTCTAAGCTTTCTACTATGACTTCGATGTCGCCCGTTTTTAAATTTGGATTTTCTAGCCCTTCGCCGCGAGCTCGGATCTTGCCGACGGCTTTTAGGACGAATTCGTTTCGCACGGTATTTGCTACCTCGTATGCCGAGTGGCTATCTTTGGGATCACAGACCAGCTGTAAAAGCCCGCTTCGGTCGCGCAAATCTATAAAAATCACGCCGCCGTGGTCGCGGTAAGAATTTACCCAGCCGCACACGGTTACACTTTTGCCGATATCGTTTTTACTCAAATCGGCGCAATAATGACTTCGCAAATTTACTCCTTTAAATTTATTTGTAAAACGCAAGTATAGTTAAATTTTGCTTTTACAAAGCTAATTTTTTATAAAATAAAACTATGGAAAACAAAATTCATAAAAACCTTAAATTCGCGGGGCTAATAGCCAAAAAATCAGAAGAGATTCGCCCCGTCGTGGAGCAAATTTGCGAAATTTTAAAAGCGCAAGGTATTGAGCTTTTGCTTGAAGAAGACGGAGCGGAATTTTTCGGCCTTAAGCCGCATACGCTTGCAGAAATTTTAAAAAAGACCAATTTTTTAATTAGCCTCGGCGGCGACGGCACGCTCATCGGACTTGCGAGGCTACTAAGCGATAAAAACGCCTTTATTTTGGGCATCAACGCAGGCACTCTCGGGTTTTTAACGGACGTGCAGCCGAGCGAATTTGCAAAATTTTTGAAGGAATTTCTGCGCGGCGAATACGAGATCGAGCGCCCGTTTTTGCTTGAAGTGATACTGGAAAACGGCAGCGGCAAGATCGTCCGCAAGACCGCATTTAACGACGTCGTAATCACCCGCAGCCACATCTCCTCGATGGCGAAGATCGACGCGTTTTTAAATAGAAAATATTTCAACACCTACTACGGCGACGGCGTGATCGTAAGCTCCGCCGTAGGCTCGACCGCGTATAATATGAGCGCGAACGGCTCGATCGTCTATCCGCTGTGCGACGTGTTTTGCGTCACGCCGATCTGCTCGCATAGCCTGACGCAGCGGCCTTTGATCCTGCCAAAAGAGTATCTCGTGAGTTTCAAAAACGCCGGAAACTCCGAAGTTAGCGTCGTCATCGACGGACAAGACGTTTTTGATATGGCGGAATTTCACAGCGTGAGCGTTAAAATTTCACACGCCAAGGCAAATTTAATAAAACGTAGAAGCTACGATTATTTCGACGTTTTAAAAGCCAAACTCAGATGGGGGCACGGCGGATGCTAGAAAGAATTTATATTAAAAATAATCTAGGTTTTTGCGAGAGCGAGCTTAGTTTTGGCCCGGGACTTAGCGTATTTACAGGTATCAGCGGCGCGGGTAAATCGGTATTAATAGGCGCTATTTTAGCGGTGTTCGGGCTTAAAGAATGCGAAGCTGAGCTCATAGAAGCGGATGTAGAGCATAAATTTGATATGGAAAATTTCGGCTTGATAAACGATACGCCAAATACCTTTCGCGTCCTAAAAGAGCGTAGCTTGCGATACTTTATAAATTCCCAATCGGTCTCGAAAAAAAATCTAAGCACGATCGCTGGCGAATACGTGAAATTTTTAGGCGCGAAAAACGCCGGCGAAATGAGTAGCGACAGCTTGCTAAAACTACTTGATTTTATCGCCGCGAAAAAAGATACGGCGCACGCGCAAAGCCTATCGGAGCTTCAAAGCGCTTTTGCGGAATTTAGCCGCACAAAAAAGCAGCTGGATGAAATTTTGGATCAAGAGCGCAAGATTGAGGAGTTAAAGGAATTCGCTCGCTTCGAGATTGAAAAAATCGAGCGCGTATCGCCTAAGATCGGCGAATATGAGGAGCTTTTGCAGATCAAAAAAAAGCTTAGTAAAAAAGATAAGATCGAGGAGCTTTGGGCTAGGGCGCAGGGCGTTTTTGAGCTGGAACGCAGCGTCATCGAAGCGCTAAGTCTTAGTGGGCTAGATAGTGCGTTTTTTGAGGATGCGATGAACGAACTGCGGCTAAAGCAAGAAAGTTTAAATTTAGACGAGCTCGAAAACATCGACATAGAGAAAATTTTAGATCGTATCGAAGCTCTCAGCGCGCTAAATAGGCGCTACGGAAGCGTAGAAGAGGCGCTAGCTACGCTTGAAGCGCGCAAGAAAGAGCTTGAGCATTACGAGCAGTTAAGCTTTGAAAAAACCAAGTTGCAAGCGGAATTTAAACGCCTTAGTGAAAGCACCGCTACCCTTGCCGAAAAAATTAGCGAGGCTCGCAAGGGCGCTAAAAAACGGCTCGAGTATCTGATAAATTCCTATCTAAAGCAGCTTTATATGGACGGAGTGGAGCTTAGTTTTAAGCCTACGGTGCTTAGTGGGTGCGGCACAGACGAAATTTGCGTCAGCTTGTGCAAGACGGAATTTAAAAATTTAAGCTCAGGCGAAACGAACCGCCTACGCCTTGCTTTCATCGCGGCAAGCTTGGAGCTTACAAATAACGGCGAAGGAATTTTAATCTTAGACGAGATTGATTCAAATTTAAGTGGAAAAGAGGCGATGAGTATTGCAAACGTGCTGGTAAAAATTTCAAAATTTTATCAAATTTTTGCGATCTCGCACCAGCCGCAGCTTAGCTCAAAGGCTGCGTCACACTTTTTAGTAAGTAAAACGAACGGCAAATCTAGCGTGAGGTTATTAAGCGAAAATGAGAAAATAACAGAGCTAGCTCGTATGATAAGTGGCGAGACGATTACTGCAGAAGCCCTGGAATTCGCTAAAAAGCTAAGGCAAAGCTGAAGGAATTTTAAGCTTAAGTTTAAATCTGAAATTTTTTGCTACAATACCGCGTTTAATTTAAATTTAAGTGTGATTTTGCAAAACGACGTAAAATCCGCTTCGAAAAATTTTATCAAGTGAGTTTTATGATTATAGATACACATTGCCATTTAGACGATGCTAGTTTCGATACCGATTTAGACGCGGTGATTGAGCGCGCCACGATTGCAGGCGTGCGCAGCATCATCATTCCCGGTGCCGATGTAGCAGACCTAGATAAGGCATGTAAAATTTCGCATGCATGGGATAATGTGTATTTTGCCGTAGGGGTACATCCATACGAGATAGATTCTTTCGATATGGAGGTGCTGAAGCGGTATGCTGACGATCCCAAATGCGTGGGCGTCGGCGAATGCGGTCTTGATTATTTCAGACTTAAGCAGCAAGAGAGCAAGGAAACCAAAGCCTTAGAAATCTCCCGCCAAAAAGACGCCTTCATCTCACAAATCGATCTAGCAGCACAACTTCAAAAACCACTTATAGTCCATATCCGAGAAGCAAACGAAGATAGCTTTGGAATTCTAAAAGATCGCGCCGGCGATTTATGCGGCGGTGTTTTACACTGCTTCAATGCCAGCAAGCTTTTGCTAGGTCTTAGCGAATACGGATTTTACTTCGGTATCGGCGGAGTTTTGACATTCAAAAATGCAAAAAACTTAGCTGAGATCTTACCGCAAATTCCGCAAGAGCGCCTCTTAATCGAGACGGATGCACCGTATCTAACCCCGCATCCGCATCGCGGCGAGCGCAATGAGCCTGCATTTACGAGACTCGTGGTAGAAAAAGTCGCGGAAATTTTAAGCCTAAGCGTAGAAGAGGTCGAAGCAATAACGACTCAAAACGCCTGTAGGCTTTTTGGCGATAAAATCAAAGGAGAGATATGAAAGCCATAAAATTTATACTGCTAGCCCTACTTTTAATGGGCGAAGCATTTGCGAGCCAGCCCGGTCTGATGCGCGCAAATCACGACTATATTTTAAATCAATTCGGCATCGAAAATAACGAATCGAGCAAAAACGTAGTCGCGGGCATATTCCGTGCGATCAATGCAAGCGATCGCAAGCAGTTTAAGCATATCGTGACTTCGCAGTCGCACAATGCCTACTTAGTCAAATCCGAGGTCGATAACATCGAAGCTCCGGAGTTCTTATTGTATTTGGCAATGGTAGAATCTCATCTTAAAAATACGGTCACATCAGGCGCTAGTGCAGGTGGTATGTGGCAGCTGATGCCGGCGACCGCAAAAAAT
Organism: uncultured Campylobacter sp.; assembly: GCA_963525605.1. Classification (GTDB taxonomy): domain Bacteria; phylum Campylobacterota; class Campylobacteria; order Campylobacterales; family Campylobacteraceae; genus Campylobacter_B. Next base: position 36,172 of record CAURKZ010000006.1, on the reverse strand, counting down.
TTCGGTCTTAGAGTAGATAGTGCAGTAGATGAGCGTCGCGATCCCGCAGCCTCTACGGATGCTGCGTTTTCGTATATTTTGCATCTGAAGCAAAATTTTGGCAAGTGGTATTTAGCGCTAATGGCGTATAATTGTGGCGATCAAAAGCTTAAAAATGCGATTGCAGCTACTGGCAGCGATGATCTGGATCGCTTGCTAAAAAGCCCCGCACTTCCTAATGAGACTAAGAATTTTATCAAGCGCATTATCAAATACGCTTACATCGCTCAAAATGAAAATATGCGCAAAATTTTGCTTTTTGAAAGTGAGCCGTGGGGGCTAAAGCGTATCGCAGTAGCTCCGGGCACAAAGCTAAGCGCGGTTGCAAAACAGATCGGAATTTCGCCATCGCAGATGCAGGATTACAACGCGCATATTAAAAACGGAATTTCGCCGCTTAACGGCAAGTACTTCTTTTATATCCCACAAAGCAAATATGCAGAATTTGTCGTAAATCAAGGCGCATTTCAAGCGTATGAACCACGTCTGAAACAGCGCAAGCCAGGACGCGTGTTAGCAGGTTTGGCGAACGAGCTTAGCCTCAAAGACAAAAACGAAATAGCGCTAAATAATATAAAATTCAACAAATAAGATCGGATCGTAGGTGTCGTACCAGAAAATCGCTCTTTTTAGTGCGCTTTTTGCGCTGATTCTTGCCGGTTGCTCGTTTCGCACCGCACCGTCGTCTAGATCGTCTGCGGGCGGTGCGGGCAAGATCGGCAAAAACTCTCCCGCCACCATGCGCCCTTATAAAATCAACGGCAAAACCTACTATCCAGAGCAAGTAAGCGTCGGTGACACTCAAATCGGCATCGCCAGCTGGTATGGGCCGAATTTTCATGGCAAATACACCTCAAACGGCGAAATTTACGATATGAACGGCATGACCGCCGCGCACAAAACCTATCCAATGAATACTATGGTAAAGGTCACGAATCGCGACACCGGCGCTACCGCAACCGTGCGCATCAACGATCGCGGTCCATTCGTGGATGGTCGCATCATCGATCTTAGCAAAACAGCTGCTAATTTAGTAGGCGTATTTGCCAAAGGCACGGCGCCGGTAAAACTCGAAGTAGTGGGCTTTTATGGGCATACTATCGCCAAAGGCTCGCCGAAAGCAACCATCGTCGGCGGAAATTTTATGGTGCAAATCGGTGCGTTTAGAAACAGAAGCGGCGCACAAATTTATCAGCGCGATTACCACGGCACAGCGGGATATCCTGCGATCATCAAAGAATTTAGCATAGATGGCGCGCCGATTTATCGCGTCTTTTTAAGCGGATTTAAAAGCGAGGATGAGGCGAGAGATTTCGCGCATAATGGCAAGTTTACTGGAGCTTTCATCGTAAGAGAGTAGCAGTTTTCTTTGACGGCTTTTCCTTCGTTTTTTGCTTGATATAGGCTTTGTCAAATTTATTTGTGAGCTACTTGCAATAAAATTTCCCGTCATCTAATAGTTATAGTTATCTGCTTTAGCTGCGGCAAAGTGCGAATTACTTGCAAGCTATTCGTAGCAAAAATTGCGCCTGCCTTCTTAAGCTTTGTTTTTTAATAGGGCGCAGCAGCTGATAAAATTTTATATTGCTAGGGGATAAAGCATGCAAAAATATCCGGAAGTTTATAGTTTAGAAAAGAGTTTGGCTATACTTGAAAAATATAAAGACGAGCTGAGCGTAGAACAATACGAGCAAAACAGATCTATCATCTGCAGCCACGCGATAGAGGGTATGTTTACAAACGAGCAAGATATAATAGATCTTATCAAGGTCGATAAGGGAGAAAAAATATCCGATGAGATAATAAATGAATATAAAAAAGAGTGGGGCGTTTTATAGCGCAGTAGAAAATTTAAATTTGGATGACGAAATATCAGAGGTATTTTGACGCAGCTCATTGGTTCTTTGAATTTTAATCGTGCAGAAAAGTTACGACTTCATGCTCTTTTGGCAAATTTTCTCTACCTCTAATACCGCGATTGCCGTATTCCGCCAGAGCTTCTTTTAAAATTTTATAAAGCTCATCCAATGAAATTCCGTAAGTGTCAGAATTTATACTTTCTAGCTTATATTTGATAAAAAACGGATTGTCCGCGAGCATTTTACTGGTAGTCTCGTCATAAATTCGCCTTATATCAAGCTCAATAATATTGCCCTTATAACATAAAATATAAATCTCCTCACCCGTAAATCCATCTCGCGGATCCGGCATAGATGCCAAACATACATGAATAAGCCAAGCATCTCTTTGCCTATCGATAACCCAATTCATCCAATCGGTATCATTATCCTGGATTGGGTATGTGTAATTGTGTTTCATCAATAGCTCGTTCATATTGCTTAAAACATCATATTTCTTCAAGTCCTCTTTCGAAATATATTCTGCTACAAACGCCATCTAGCCCTCCTTTAAAAATTCTATAATTTAAAGTAGATCGATCGTATACAGACCAAACAAAGACGAGAGCTCAAATTTAACGTCTTTGTCGCTTAGCAATTTATTATTCGGCACCGCAATAATGTCCGATTTAAACCTATATAATATATACTTTTTAAATTTAAATCCGTTGAGCGCCAAGAAAATGAAATGGCGCAACATGGTTATTAAAAAGTATAATGGGCTTGTCAAATACGCTATTATTTTGTCACTTTTATTTTTGATATCTTTCATCCATAAGCCAGCCCCTTCTTCATTGTATGGTATCAACGCCCAAGTTACCGATACGAGATCGTCTTTTTGCAAAATTTCGGTTTTAAATTTCATATGTTCGTCTATATGGTCGAATGAAATTTTATCATCATAAAATTTTGTAAAAAACTTATTGCAAAATTCTTGATAGGCTATTTTTATCTCCCAAAACGTACAAAATAAAATTCCGAAAATCCCTAGCGTTAATGACGCCCTTCTCATCATTTCTTTATGCGAATCCAGCTCCGGCGTTAAATTTAGCAAAACAAAAGACAAGAATATAAGCACGCACATGATTTTATTTGATATAGTAAGCCTAAAAAAGTAGTCGTTTTCTATTATTATCGGCTCTTTGTCGCGGTCTTTCATAATATTTCCCCTATTTTAAAATCGCGCATAATTTTACCTTAACGACGCTGTGCGAGGGATTAAAATTTCAGCCTTGCCGCACCTCATTAAATTTTTAAAATTATATTTCTATGCATATGTCTATTATTCAAAGACAAACTTCCCCCTCGTTTTCGATAGAATTTTAAAATTTCGATTTAAATTTCTAGCTCATGCAGAAAACGTGCCTTAATCCAAAAAGCATAGAAAGACGCAGCCTTGCACAGAAATTTCAGGCGCTTTGTCGCTCGCCACCTCTTTTAAATTTAGCGTCTAAAAATACGCAGAATTTCACGCCGTATAGGTAGAAAATCCAGCTTATGTAGATCCACAGAAAGAAAAATAGCGCGACCGAAAACGAGCCGTAGATGCTAAGATAGGTTTTGTTATAAAAGACGTATTGCGCGAAAACCAGTCTTGAAAGCCACCATAAAATCGATGCTACGAGCGACGAGGCAAGCACTGCTTTTGCGCGGATCTCGCGGTTGATCGCCGTAGCGTAAGTGATCGCAAAAATCCCCCAAACGATTAAGTAGGGTAGAATTTTAAGCAAATTTATCCAGCTCGTAAGCTCAGTTTTATTTAGTAGCTCCTGAAGCTCGCCGCTGATATAAAACGACGCTCCAAGCCCCACAGGAGCGAGCGTCATCAGCGTCCAGTAGGTGCTTAGACTCTTAAAAAAGCTTCGCTCGGGCGAATGCGAAATGCGCGCGATAATCGCTTCAAAGTCCCCGAAAAACAGCACCGACGTAACTAACACTGCGCAAAAGCCCGTTACGCCAAGGCTTAGTCCGTTAGCCATAAATTCCTCGATGTAGTGCGCCATGCTCGCTTGATTTGCGGGCAGAAAGTTTGAAAAGATAAAGCCCATAATCTTATCGTAGTAGCCTTTAAAGCTTGGTAGCTGCATAAAGACGCTAAGCGAAACCATCAGCACCGGCAGTAGCGCCAGAATCGTGTGAAAGCTAAGGCTTGATGCATGGTGCATGAGCTCAGTATCGTAGAGGCGGAAGAAATTTTTGAGTCGGTTTTGCACTTGCATAAGCGCTGGTATTAGTTTTTTCATACGGGCGATTTTACATTAAAAATTTAGAATTTCATATAAATTTGCGCAATTTTTCTTTTGTATCGCGGTATATCGTCTATGAAATTTAAAGCTAAAAAATGCGACTGGAAATTATAAATTTATATCTCGAATTTAGTCTAAATTTAGGAAAATTTTTCTAATATGCTAAAAAATAATATTAAATATATCCATAACGAAAGGAAAATAATGGAACGAAGGAAAACGATGAAATTTAAAATTTCATTAGCGGCATGTATGTGTCTGCTTTGTGGTAGTTTAGTTGCAGCGCAAAGCGGCAGTAAGTCTGTGTCTGAAAAGTCGCAGAATATGGGCGTAATCGAGGTAAATTCTGTCGGCGATAATATCAGCGAGAGCGGTATCGACGAGGGCTTTTTGAGCAAAAACGTGCAACAAGGTCTGCTTGCGGGCAAGCGCGCTTTGGATCTTCCGTATCAGATCAACACGATCAGTAAGGAGATCATGAACCACCAAGGCGTCACCGGCTACGAGGAGGCGGTCAAATACTTCCCGTCCGCGCAGATTCAGATGCGCGGCGGCGCTACGGTCGGACGCCCGCAGACGCGCGGCTTTGAAGGTAGCGTCGTAGGCAATAGTTTCTGGGACGGCTTTTATACGATTTCGACGACGGCGATTCCGATGGCGATGTTTGAGAGCTTTCAGGTGCAAAACGGCGTCGCGGGCTCGCTCTACGGCGCGCAAAATCCAGTCGGGATTTTCAGCTACACGCGCAAGCGTCCGGTAAAAGATCAATACATCATCTGGAGCGATTATATGTCGCGCAGTAACCTGGGACTGGGACTTGATCTATCCGATAAATTTGAAAAATTCGGCTACCGCGCGGTATTTTACGGATCAAACGGTGACAGACAACCGAAGGGCTCAAATTTGCAGCGCCGCCTAGCCAGCGTCACGATGGAATTTTATCCGACGGGCGATCTAACGTTCGAAACCGCGGCTAGCTATTACGAGCACAATACCAAGGGCTTTGCGGGGCAGTTTGCCTTAGGCGTTAAAGATGGCAAGATTACGGACGGAATTACGCTTCCAAGGGCGGTAGATTCCTCAGAGCGCGGTCTTGGGCAGAGCTTTGGAGGCATGCATCTAAAAACCACGACCGCAAGCGCTAAATTTAAATTTACGCCTACCGATAAATGGTATTTAGAGGGCGGCTTTCAGTTTCAGCGCACCGATCGCGACATTCACAGCGTCGTAAACTATTTGCTTCCCGAAGGGTTTGATTGCGCTAATTACGCTGCTTTGCCGAATAATAGAAAGCCTGCTATATGTTTAAGTAACCCAAATGCGAAATGGACGCAGCCGGGCGATTATTATACTCAACACAGCGGTGGTGCTACGGCAGCATATAGATTCGATCTGCCAAGCGGCTATCTTAAGGCAAACACGCAGTTTAATACGGGCGATATCGAGCATGATTTTAGCGTACAGACTAACGGCTATCACTGGACGCAGGATAGATATAAGATCGCAAGCACCAACTACACTTCACCTACTATAGGCAATATCTACGATCCTAAAATTCTAAATTACACCGGCGCTAAGCGCGGAAGCGGTTTGTATCACTACGCGATCTTGGATATGTATAACGTCTCGGTGCTAGACGATATCACGATAAACGATAAATTTGACGTGATGTTGAGCGCATCTAAGGCGTGGATGAGGCAGGAATCCTACAATAATCGCCAGCAAAGACTTGTCAAAGCCTATAGCGATTCGGGCTATAGCTGGGCGGGCAGCTTGATCTTTCATCCGGTAGAGGATGCTAGCATCTATTACACCTACGCAGATAGCTTACAGCAGGGCTCTACCTATGTTTATAAGAGTGGCCCGCATAACGGCGAGGTCGCCTCTACATCTCCGTATCGCTCCAAGCAGCACGAGATCGGCGCTAAGATCCGCGTAGCCGATATGATCGATTTTAGCGTAGCGTATTTTGATATACGTCGTCCGATAGCCTACTTAAATAGCTCTACGGGACTTTATGGCATAAACGGAGAGCAGCGCAACCGCGGATTTGAGTTTATGAGCGGCGGACGAATTACGCAAAATTTAAGCGTGCTAGGAGGCTTTACCTACATCGATCCTAAGATGCATAACGTAAGCATCGCAGGCGCTAATCGCAAGGTCGCAAACGGCATCCCTAAACTAAACGCAAATTTGATGTTTGATTATGTGATCCCCGGCACCGATAAACTTGCGATCAGTACAAATTTCCACTACACCGGCAAGATGTATCTGGACGATCTAAACACCCAGCACACGCCTAGCTTTTTCGTTACCGATCTTGGTATCAGATATACGAGCGAGCATCTTTTGGGCGATAAGACTACGTTACGCTTCAACGTAAATAACGTATTTAACAAAAAATACTGGGCGGGAATGTATCCTGCGAGCGCCGACGGTGCGGGCGGACTTAACGTAACTAGCGTGCTAGGTTCGGCAAACGGCGTAACGCTGGGCGAGAGTAGAAGCTTCATGCTCTCTGCGGAGGTAAAATTTTAAAATCTAGCTGGTTTAAAATTTTTGCTTAAGCGGCGCGAATGATTATGGTGCCGCTTTTAAATTTATGAAATTTTATCGCTCTAAGCAGCAAGACTAAATTTAACGAGGCTTAGTTTTAATTTTAAAATTTAAGCCTTGGATTTTGAAATTTTAAACCTTGATTTTAAAATTTAAATCTTTAAATTTTTAAGTCGCTGCGCCTAAGCTCGCCCGCAAAATTTATCCGCGCGCGGTTTAAAATTTAGCCGTTTTTGGTTATAATCTTTGCAAAACCACGAAACGGAGAGCAATGAAACAAGTTTTAATCATCGCAAGCGGAAAGTTTGCGCGCCATTTTTTATCCAAAGTTTGTAAAATCAAAGATGTCATCAGATCATATCGCGTCATAGCTGAAAATACGGATGCCGTGCCCTCAGAGCTTGAAAACGAGTCAAATTTTTCGGTCGAGATTTTTGATCCTACTAGCATTGAGCGGCTGCGCGTGGTGCTAGCAGAAGAGGAATTTGACCGCTGCATAGTGATAATGGAGGATGAATTTGACACTAAAGTAACGCTTGAAAATTTAAAGACGCTCGCTCCGGATTTAGAGCTTTACGTGGCCGATTTTTGGGGACTTTTGCGCGAAAATAAAAATGAAGCTCACGTAAAAATCGTAAATACCCTCGCGCTAAATTCTTCGCGCTTCATAGGTTTTTTGCCCGATAGCCCCGTTTTTGCTGATAACATTGGGCTTGGGCGCGGAGAGATAATGGAGGTAAAAGTGCCCGTAGGAAGCTCGTTTGCGTATAAAAAAATCAGCACGCTTTCTAATGCCAAATATCAAATTCCGATGATCTACCGTCACAATAATTACATCGTAACGACGCCCGGCTCGCGGATATATCCGAATGATACGATCTTGGTCGTTGGTGAGCCTAGCGCGCTGCGAGCGGTGTTTGCTGAAGTAAAAAAGCAAAGTGGGCAATTTCCATCGCCGTTTGGGCTAAATATTTTCGCGCTAATAGATATGAAAAAAATGAGCGACGACGAGATAGCTAGGACGGTTAGGGCGCTTGAGTTTTTGGATTTACATATTAGAAATCATAAAATTTATCTGCGAATTTTAAATCCTCTGCTAAACGACGCTTTTAGCGAGCTTAAAGCTCTGTGTGAGCGGGATAAATTTGAAATTCTCATCGATTACTCGGGCGAATTAAATTTAAAGCGCGACGTGAGCGAAAATAAAGCGGGCTTGGTAGTTTGCTCAAGCGGAGTTTTCGAGGCGAAAAAAGCAGCACTTAAAGCGCTTGAAATTCCGGTGCTAAGCCTAGGTGAGGGCGAGCTAAAAGATGTGCGTAAAAGCGTCGTGCTAAGTGCCGGCGAGCGGCTTCGCGAGGAATCAAGCATCGTCTTTGACATTAGCTCACAGCTAGGGCTAGACGTGTATTTGTATCTTTTCGGCGAGAGCGAAAAGGGCGAGTTTGCGCAAAGCTACGTAAGCTTATCGAAGCTTTTTAAGCAAAGTTTATTCGTGATTCCTTGCGAGCGGCAAAATCCAATTTTAGCGTTAGGCAGCGAGCGAGATCTGCTGCAGTTCGTGCCATTTAATGATAGAATTTTGGCGCGCAAGCTCACGTCGATTTTCAATCAGGATTTGGATCAGATGTATTTCAAACTCGGCAAAAATCATCAAATTTTTATCCCGAGCGATTACGGGTATGAAAAGTAATCGAAATTTATGTTACAATTACCCAAAAATCAAAGGTAGCGTATGAAAATCGATCTTAATTTAGGTAAAAAATACAGCGTTTTTATCGACGAATTGCAAGAGATCAAGCTCAAAGGCAAGGTAGCGATCATCACAAACCCCAAAGTAGGGGGGCTGTGGCTTGATTTCTTACTGCAGCGGCTAGATTGCGAGCAAAAATTTATCATCACGATCCCAGACGGCGAAGAGTATAAAAATACCGCGAGCGTGGAGCAAATCTTAGAGCAGCTTTTTGGCTCCAAGCTTGATCGCAAAAGCACGCTCATTGCTCTTGGTGGCGGTGTTATTAGCGATATAACGGGCTTTTGCGCGAGCATTTATGAGCGCGGTATCGATTTTATTAATATACCTACGACCCTGCTAGCGCAAGTAGATGCGAGCGTCGGTGGTAAAACGGGCGTAAATAATCGCTTCGGCAAAAATTTAATCGGCTCCTTTTATCAGCCGCGCGCGGTTTATTGCGAGAGCAAATTTTTATCGACACTTCCTGCGCGAGAGTTCGCGGCGGGTGTTGCAGAGGCGGTAAAGATGGCGGTATGCTTTGATGTCGAACTATTTAAATTTTTCGAGATGCACGATCTAAAAAGCGCCGATGAAATTTCGCACGTAATCGCTCGCTGTGTGGAGATTAAAGCAAGCGTTGTAGAGCGAGACGAGCGCGAAAGCGGCGTGCGTGCGGTGTTAAACTACGGACACACCTTCGCTCACGCTATCGAAAAAATTACTGATTATAAAAAATTTTTGCACGGCGAGGCTGTGGCGATCGGCATGGTGATGGCAAATGCGCTAGCGCGTCGCCTCGGTAAACTAAGCGGCGAACAGGAGGAGCAGATCCGCAAAGTGCTTCAAAAATTCGCGCTTCCGATAAAATTTCACGTAGAGGATGCGGCGGAATTTTACGAGCTGTTTTTTCTTGATAAAAAAAGCGAAAATGGCAAGATAAAATTTATCCTGCCAGATGGTATTGGTAAATTCTACGCTTCCAAAGAGATCGCAAAAGATGAAGTAATCGCAGCGCTGAAAGAGTTTGAATGAGAGCGCTTGCGGCTATTTTTTTGATTTTTAATCTTGCATTTTGCGAGGTAAATTCTACGCTCTCCGCCGCGCATACGCGCTTAGAATCTAACGCTAGCTCCGTCGGTAGCGAGAAGAAAGATGAAAATTCCAAGCTATCCGCGTCGCTAAAAGATCAGATCCGTGTTATTGACGATGAGATCAAAAATAATATCTGGATCTCTCGCTTTTCAAATTTCATCGGCTATCAAAATTTACAAAAGCAATCCAGCCAGCTCGAAGCGGAGCTAAAAAAGAGCGCCGGCACCGATAAGATCGCGGAGATTCAAAAAAGACTTCGCGCCGTAAAAGAGCAGCTCATACTGCTAAAAGAGTATGAAAAATCCCCGTTTTTAGATATCATCGCGATGCCTGAAACTCCCGAGCCTGCGCGCATTACAAATCCTTTTTCGATAATTTCCGGTTTTTCTACGATTAGAAATTTGCAAGCTCAAAAGATGGAGCAGAAAAATGCTATCGAAAATATCAAAATTTTAATCGATAAACTTGAAGCAAAAAGGGCGCTATATGAGCGTTTGATGCAGATTGATACGGACGCAAGCGCCGTGGCGGAGCTTAAAAGCTTAGATTACGAGCTTAGCGAGTTTAGCTCCGCATATGAGATCGCGCAGACTACATACGACGTTTATGAAAAGAAGATCAACTCCCAAATCGCCGTGCAGACCGCCGATATAAAAGCGCAGGTCAAGCGCGCGGGAAACATCGCCATATGGATACTCGTAGTCATTGCACTGTCGTTTTTATGCAAGGTAGTGGCGAAAAAATATATCAAAAACGACGAGAATTTTTATATCGTAAATAAAGCTATCAATGTTTTAAATTTCACGCTGATTGCGCTGATACTGCTCTTTTCTTACATCGAGAATATGACGCATTTCGTGACGGTTTTGGGCTTTGCCTCGGCAGGTCTTGCGATTGCGATGAAAGATATGTTTATGAGCTCTTTAGGCTGGCTTACGATCGTACTTGGCGGCAGCTTTCGCGTGGGCGATCGTATTAGAGTGCATAAAAACGGCGAGACCTACGTAGGCGATATCATCGATATTTCGGTGCTTAGGATGACGATTTTCGAGGACGTTACTATGACTACGTGGAGAGAAAATAAGCGCGCCGGCAGGGTCATTTTCATACCGAACAATTATATTTTTACCGATCTTATCTCAAACTACACCCATAGCGGGCTTAAGACCGTCTGGGACGGCATCAGCATACTTTTAACATTTGATAGCAACCATAAAAAGGCGATGTATCTTATAAAAAACATCGTGCGGAAGTATTCTAAGGGCTACACCGACATCGCCAAAAAGCAGATGGGCAAGCTTCGCTCGCAATACAGTATCAAAAATCCAAACGTCGAGCCTAGAATTTTCAGCTTTTTTGAGCCATACGGCATTGAAATTTCGGTTTGGTATATGACAAACTCTTACGCGACGCTCGGGCTTCGCAGCAACATCTCGGCTGAAATTTTAGACGCGCTAAGAAGCGAGCCCGATATCAAGATTGCCTATCCCGCATACACGCTTTTTAACGGCAAAAATTATGCGGCTGCGGGCGGAAATTTTGCGGCGCAAGATCTCGGCTCCGAGCAACAAGGCTCGCAAAATTTAAACGCAGCGGCGCAGAGTGCGGGTTTTGCCACAGGAAGCGGATTCGGGAGCGAAATTTGAAAATTTATTTTAAAACGTTCGGGTGTCGCACCAATATCTACGACACGCAGCTTATCAAAAGCAACCTCAAATCGGGCGAGATCACGCACGACGAGCAGGGCGCAGACGTCATCGTGATAAACTCTTGCACCGTTACGAACGGCGCCGACGCAGACGTGCGAAACTACGTAAATAAGATGAACCGCCTCGGCAAAAAGATATTGCTAACAGGCTGCGGCGCGGTCTCGCGCGGCGAGGAGCTGTATAAAAACGGCGCGGTCTTCGGGGTGTTTGGGATGTCGCAAAAGGAAAAGATCGACGAGTTTTTGGGCTCGGAATCGAAATTTTACGATATCGGAGGTCTTGACGGCGTCGAAAAAAACCTGGTAAGCGACTACGAGGATCACACCAAGGCCTTTATTAAAATTCAAGAGGGGTGCGATTTTAACTGCAGCTACTGCATAATCCCCTCTGTGCGCGGCTGCTCGCGCAGCAGCCCCGAAGATGCGATCTTAAAAGAGGCGGAAAGCCTTGCTGCAAACGGCTTTAGCGAGATCGTGCTAACCGGCACCAATATCGGAAGCTACGGCAAAACCGCAGGTACGAGCCTCGGCGCGCTGCTTCAAAAACTGGGCGCGATCCGCGGAATTCGCCGTATTCGCCTAGGCAGCATTGAGCCCTCGCAGATAGATGCGAGCTTTCGCGAAATTTTATCCGAGCCGTGGCTGGAGCGGCATCTGCACATCGCGCTTCAGCACACTTCGCAAAAGATGCTTAGCATAATGCGCCGCCGAAATTCCGCGCTAAGGGATTTGGAGCTTTTTTGCGAGCTTGCGGAGCGAGGGTTTGCGCTGGGGACGGACTTTATTGTCGCGCATCCGGGCGAGAGCGAAGAGCTTTGGCTCGAAGCGGTGGAAAATTTCAAAAAATTTCCGCTCACGCATCTGCACGCCTTCATCTTTTCGCCGCGGCAAGGGACCGCCTCGGCGTCGCTAAAAGGTCGCATAGACGGCAAAACGGCGAAGGCGCGGCTAAAGATGCTGCAGAACATAACGGCTCTGAATAATTATAAATTTCGTCTTTCGCACAAGGTGCCGCTAAATGTGCTGATCGAGCGGAAAAACGGAGAGTTTTATGAAGGATATGATCAATTTTATGATAAAATTTGGATCAAAAGCGATGAGGATTTGTCGAAAAAATGGATGGAGATAAGAGATTATGAGGTTAAATTTGATGGAAATTTTGCATAAAATCAAAAAAAGCAAGCTAAATATAATTCTGATTTTTTTAGTGCTGCTTATCGTTTTGCTCTCGATCGTTTATTTTAAAGACGATTCGCGATACATCACCGAGCGCGAATTTAGCGAGCTAGTCCGCGCAGATCAGATCAAACGCGCGCATATCGAGGACGGCAATTTAAATTTTACCTACGACGGCAAACGCTATAAAATTTTAACCGATATCGTTAATTTAAAAGAGCTGTCCAACCACGCTTTGATTACGAAGGAAGAGGATAGCGAAAGCGGCGGTATCAGCGCGATCTTGGTAATTTTTACGTTCGCATTTTTTCTCTTCGTGTATTATTTTGAAACTGTTTTGGCGCGTCGCCGCAGGCTGGACGGCGTAGGCGCTGCGCGTCAAGGCGGCGCAAACACAGAGCTCGGCGATCTTTCGCCAAGCGTTAGTGACGTTAGATTTAGCGATGTCGCGGGCATCAGCGAGGTAAAGGACGAGCTCATAGAGATCGTGGATTTTTTAAAAAATCCCGCAAAATACCGAAATTTCGGCATCAAGCTGCCGAAAGGAATTTTAATGATCGGCGAGCCGGGCGTCGGTAAAACGCTAATTGCAAAAGCCGTAGCCGGCGAGGCGGACGTGCCGTTTTTTTACCAAAGCGGCGCAAGTTTCGCCGAGGTCTTTGTGGGCGTCGGCGCTAGGCGGGTTCGCGAGCTGTTTGCGAAGGCCAAATCCTGCGCGCCTGCGATTATTTTTATCGACGAGATCGATGCAGTCGGCGGCAAGCGTGGTATCGGGCGCAACGACGAGCGGGAAGCGACGCTAAATCAGCTGCTGACCGAGATGGATGGATTTGAGGAAAATAGCGGCGTGATGGTAATCGGCGCGACCAATAAAATAAATTTGATCGACGATGCGCTATTGCGCTCGGGGCGCTTTGATAGGCGCGTTTTCATCGGGCTTCCGAACTACAAAGACCGCATCGAAATTTTAAAAATTTACCTCGAGGGCAAGAGATGCAGCGCAAATATCAACAAAGTAAGCCGTCTCTGCGTGGGCTTTAGCGGCGCAGGGGTAGCGACGCTGGTAAATGAAGCGGCGATCAACGCTCTTAAGCGCGGCAGCGATATGATCGAGCTTAGCGATTTTGAAAACGTGCGAATGAGGGTCTTTTACGGCGTGCAAAAAAGTAGAATTCTAACCGAATACGAAAAGGAGATCCAGGCGTTTTATCAGGGAGCAAAGGCGCTTAGCGCGTATTGGTATTCGTTTAATTTCGAAAAAATTGAGCTTTTAAACGATAAATTTTTAAACGAGGATTTCGAGATCGAATCCAAAACGCAAATTTTAAATCAAATCAAAGTGCTTTTAAGCGGTATGGCGGCGCTACAGATCCATAAAAACGACGCCTTTTCAAATTCTGCTAGCGACGTAAAACAGGCTATCGCGTTGGCGCAAAAGATGGTTTTCGAGCTCGCGATGGGCGATAGTTTTACCCCTAGCGCGCAGAGCGTGAACAAAATTTTGCAAGATTGCTACGACGAGGTAAGCGAGATAATCCGCACGATGCAGGATAAGCTAAATCAAATTTCAAAGCAAATTTTCGTTTATGAGTTCATAACTTTCGAGGATGTTCAAAAAATCTGTGAATCTGATGGTGTGGAGCAAGAAGGCGTCTCCGCGCAAGAGCAAGATTTGCAAAAGCTGGAAAAAGATAGCGAAAGCTCTGGAGAAAAGCCGCAAGACGGCACGCTAAATTTCGATTAAATTTTAAAATTCCAATATAAGGAGAGGAAAATGGTAAAAATAGGTGTTTTAACAATAAGTGATCGCGCTAGCGGTGGCGTTTACGAGGATTTAGGAGGCAAAGAGATAATTGCCGTGATGGATGATTGGCTAACTTGCGAGAAAGAGTATTTTTATGAAATAGTTCCAGATGAGCTAGAGCTGATCAAAGATAAGCTGATTTATCTTTGCGACGAAGCGGGTTGTGATTTGGTGCTAACTACGGGCGGTACGGGTCCTGCTCCACGCGATGTAACGCCTGAAGCGACCGAAGCGGTAAGTGAGAAATTAATGCCAGGCTTTGGTGAGCTGATGCGTGCAGAAAGCCAAAAGATCGTGCCTACGGCAATTTTATCTCGCCAGATAGCAGCGATCCGCAAAAAATCTCTGATTATAAATTTGCCGGGCAATCCAAAAGCGATTAAAGAATGCCTTTTGCCGGTATTTCCTGCCGTGCCGTATTGCATTGATCTAATGGGAGGAAATTACATAACAGCGGATGAAAATAAGATAAAAATATTCCGCCCTAAACGCAAATAATTCGCAAAATTTAGCAGGAATTAAATGATTTATGATATTATTTGGGTGCAAATTTAAGGAAAAATATGAAAATAAATCACAACGATATTTTGGAATTTCATAAATATTTTAGCAAAATCAGCCACAGCAAAGGTCGTATCCGTATCCGCGTAAGTCCCAAAATTAGAGAGTTGCGAGATAGCGTGAGCGAGGAGAGCCTGAAGGCTAAAATAGCTGCAATTCGCGGGATAAAAGAGTATAAATTTAACTCTCTAATCGGCTCTCTTACGATTCATTATGATGAAAGCGTTTTTCCGATGCACCTTTGGGAGCAGTTTTTAAGCGGCATCAGTTCTCCTGAGCTAGTAGCGCTTGTAAATTCCAATATAGAGGCGATTTCTTGAACGAAGAAGTATTGCGTAGTATCAAAAAATCGCGCAAATTTTCTAATAAATCTCGGAATTTAAATGAGGCGCAAATTGCAGATATCGCTCTTTTGCTCGAAAAAGAGGCGCAAATTTTACAGTTTTATTCGCTGGGCGCAGTTAAATTTCAAGATAAAAAGTTAGGAGAAATTCTATCTTTACGAGCTGGATTACTTGAGCGGATGCTAGACTTTGCTAATTCTTGCGGGCTTGGTGCTACGCCTCCTGAAAATAGCAGTGAGGCACTGGCTGCAAAAGGTATAAATGAGTTTTTGGCTTCGGCACTTTTGATAGAAAAAAGCTCTATGATGTTTTATGACGATCTAATTAATTCGTGCAAGAACGCGCAATTTAAAGAGCTGCTGTATAAGGCGCAGGCGGTTTCGTATAATGAAATTTTGCCGATTTTAAAAGAATTGAATTCTAAATACGAGGCTGATTTAAATTCTTTGAATTTCACTGATTTATTAAACGAAATTTTTAAAAATCCACAGGAATTAGAGCGGATATTTCAAAAATACGATTTGCAAAATATCTTAAATAGCGCATTTTCTAATTTAATTAAAGGAATTTTGCAGAAAAATTAAATTAGGATTGCAAAAATCTAAAAAAGTCGCTATAATATCAAAATCTATGTAAAGTTGATAAAATGACTTTATAATCTTAACACAAGGAGAATGAAATGCCGATCCCATTTCTAGCAGGTTTTGCGCTTGGTTGCGCGGCGGTTTACGCTTATAACAATCGAGATAAAATCAAAGAAGGTGCGAATAAAATCGTAAGTAGCAAAAGTGTCGAGGAGCTAAAAAATAGCGTCAAAGGCGGAGCGGAAAAATTAAGCAAAAAATCAAAAGAAATTTTTGCGGAAGCCAAAGAAGGCCTAGACGATGTTGCCGAAGCTGTAAAAAGCAAAAGAAAGTCTGGCGGTAAAAAAGCTACGACAAGTAGCGCCAGCACTGAAACTAGCACTGCAAAAAAAACTAGAAAAAAACCGGAACCAAAACCGGGATTTAAAAGAACTAAAAAATCCACTGCGAGCGCTAAGACGGGCGAAACACCGGCAGGTGAGACATCTGCAGCATCTACTACTCCACTTAATATCCCGCAGATCGTAAAAATGGACGATAATGCTTCGGCTAAATTTACGTCCGCAGACGATAAATCAGAAAAATAGAGGCCTAAATGAATAGATCACTTACGACACAGCGTTCTCCGCTGGATCACGTTTTAAGCGGCGCTATAGCGGGGGCGATCGGCGGTTGCGCCGTAGAGCTCGTTAAAGCAAAAGAAGGCAAAAGCAAATCTAAAGCGATTCGCGATGCGCTAGATATTGCGCTAAGCGGCGGTATCATCGGCGGCGGCGCGATTTACAGCGCAAATAAGCTCGTACAAGGCGAGTATCTACGCGCAGCGGCAGGCGTCGCAGTATGCGTAGGCGCGCTCATTGCGGGTAGAAATTTTATTCTTAAGGTAGGCAATGAGTAATCCGTATATCACAAAAAAAGATTTGAAAGAAATTCTAGACGATTACGATTTTGGTGACAACAAATATGCTAGCGGCTCTGCGGGTAGCTTTGCCGGTGACGAAAAGCTCGGCGGTTGGGCTAAATGGATAAACGAGCGGGTAAATTCTGCACCTTTTAATAGTTCTGCTTCCAGCAATAACTCGGATAATAAAGATTCCGCCGCTCAAAGCTCAAGCGATGTAAATTCTACTCAGGGCTCCGCTTTCGGTGGAATTTTTAATTCCTTGGGTGGTAGGCAAAACGCGAACGGCTTATTCGGTAGCAACTCATTTATCACAGGTATCGTTCTAGGTGCCGCAGCGACCTATTTTCTAACCGACGAAAACGCGCAAAAAAAGCTTTTTAAGCTCATCGCAAAGGGTACCGAGATGTTTCAGATGGGCGTTGAAGAGATGAAGGAGCGATTCGAAGACGCCAAGGCAGAGATGCAAGAGTAGTCGATGCAAAATTTTAAAATTTTACATGAGACTAAATCTAGGCTGCGCATAAAGGTCGCGGGCTTTAAAGGGCTCGATACAAGCGCACTGCAAAGAGTCGCTGCGAGGCTTGAAGGCGTAACGGAAGCTAGATTTAACGCTAAAATTGGCTCTTTGATCCTTAGGCTTGACGCAGGCGTAAATAAGGCAGGAATTCTAAAGCAACTTGCGGCTTTAAATTTAAGCGAGCTAAAATCAATTATCCCCGCTAGCCATAAAAATTTGCCAAGCAAAAACGAATTTATCTTAGCGCTTCTTGCGTTGGGGGGAAATTTAATCTTTCGCACTTCGCCTTTAACGCGTGCATTTAGCATCGTAGCGTGCATGCCTATCTTAAAAGAGGGCATTAAAGAAAGTTTTCGTCACGGGCTTACTTCAAAGGGCTTGGAGGCTGCTGCTGTCGGAATTTCTCTCGCGCGCGGAGATATCTTTGCCGCAAACAGCACCAACGCTATGCTTGCTCTTGGCGAATATATGGAGGAGAGCACCGTTTATAAAAGCGACGATCTGATCCGCGAGCTCGCTCGCCCGGACATCACCGAGGCGTGGGTCGAGATAGATCAAAACGGCAAAAAGACCGAGATCAAAATCGCAACTTCCAAGCTAAAGGTAGGTGATATCGTGGTCGTGGGCGCGGGCGATATCATAGCCGTAGACGGACACGTCGTAAGCGGCGAAGCGATGATAAATCAAGCTAATATGACGGGCGAATCGGTCGCGGTGAAAAAATCTCGCGGCGATAGCGTGCTAAGCGGCACGATCATAGAGGAGGGCAGGATCCGTATCTGGGCGGAAAACGTCGGTGAAAACACCTCCACGCAGCGTATTAAGCACTACATCACGGCATCTCTTAACGAGCGCTCCAGTATCGGCATGCATACGACTCACTTAGCCGACAAGCTCGTGCCGGTGACCTTCGGGCTTGCGGGCGTGTCATATCTGATAAATCGAAATTTTATGAGCGTAGCTTCGGTGCTGCAGGCTGATTACTCGTGCGCGCTTAAGCTGCCTACGCCGGTTGCTTTTAAGTCGAGCATCTCAAAGGCAGGCAAGAACGGGATTTTGATCAAAGGCGCCAAGGCTCTTGAGTCGCTTGCGAGCGCCGATACCTTCGTATTTGATAAGACGGGCACGCTTACGTACGGCAACTTGGAGGTCGCCGAGATCATATCGTTTGACGAGCGCTTTAGCAAAAACGATATTTTAAATTTAACCGCGAGCGCCGAGGAGCATTACTTTCACCCCGTAGCCGAGGCGATCGTGGATGCGGCTAAAAAGCACGGTTTTATACACAAACACCACGACGAGGTGGAATTCGTCGTTGCTCACGGCGTTAAAACAAGCATCGAGGGCAAAAAGCTCATCATCGGCTCGCGCCACTTCCTGGAGGATGACGAGATGATCTCGTTTGCGGCGCATGAGCAGACCATCGATCTTGCGATGCAAAAGGGGCTCGCGCTGCTTTACATCGCATTTGACGGCAGACTTTTGGGGCTCATCGGGCTTAGAGACGAGGTACGCGCAAACGCTCGCGCCGTCATCGCTAGGCTCCGCGAGCTGGGTGCAGAGCAGATCGTCATGCTAAGCGGTGACGTGAAATCAAAAGCTCGCGCCGTAGCCAAAAAGCTCGGCGTAGATCGCTATTACGGCGAGCTGCTGCCGACGCAAAAGACCGAAATCTTAGAGCAACTCAAAGCCGAGGGGCGGAAGGTGGTTTTTGTGGGCGACGGCATAAACGATGCGCCGAGCCTGATGAAGGCGGATATCGGCATCAGCATGCTAAACGGCGCCGAGATCGCCAAGGCTTCCGCGCAGATCGGGCTTTTGAAAAACGATATCGAGGGCGTCGCGCAGGTAAAGGCGCTAGCCAACGACACGCTGCGGCTCGTAAATCGAAATTTCAACGCTACCGTGGGGATAAATTCGATCATTTTATTTTTGGCGACCTTCGGCGCGCTAAGTCCCGTAGCTACGGCGCTGCTGCATAACGGCACGACGATAGGACTACTACTGAATTCTATCAAAGGGGTAAAATTTGAGCATTGAAGATAAAATTTTGGATCTAAATTTCCAGCGCAAAGCGGCTAAAGTGACGCTTGGAGTGAGTATGGGCATCACGGCTCTAACCGCGCTGAATATGAGCTCGCGAATGTCGCAGCTACATAAAGTTTCGGGTGCAGTGATGCTGGCAAGCGCGATTTGGCACGCTAGCCTTTACGGCTCGCCGTACAGCGAGTTTCTGCAAAATAGAAAAGCAAAGAGCAGGGGCAGAAAGAGATCCGTAGCAAATTTAGCCTTGGAAAATTTATCGGACGGCAAAAGCGCTCCTGCAAAAAGCACGCCCCTAAAAAGGAAGCCTCGCGCACGCAAAAGCGCCTAGCGGCATAGCGCGTCGCGGCTTTAAAGCGCAAAGATAAACTCTAAAGCCGCTAAATTTCTTTAAGCGCAGTCGCCGAATAAAACGTCGCAAGCGGTGAAATTTACGCCGTTTGCGGCTAATTTATAATCAATAATCTCTCACTTCGTAAATTTAAGTGATATTTGTATTTTTAAATTATGCGTTCATATTTCCGCTTGTAAATTTTGCGTTTAGCGGCTGTGTCGGTCGCTAGCTACCGAAATTTTAATCCGCAAACGCTTCACAATATCCTTTAAATTTTTTCCCGTCTTTACCTGCCGCAAATTTAAATTTCGCTACAATCGCTTTTTAAAATTTTGCGCCGAGTGCGCGCAAGAAGCTAAATTTAAAGGATCAAGATGGATTTTCAAATAGACGGCGCGGATGGAGCGGCGCGCGCCTGCACGATCCGCACGGCGCACAGCACGATCCACACCCCCGTTTTTATGCCGGTCGGCACCGTGGGCGCGGTCAAGGCGCTCGATGCGACGGACGTGGAACAGTTCCTGGGCGCGCAGATCATCCTTGCTAACACCTATCACATGTATCTGCGTCCGGGCTCGCGGGTGGTGGCGGAGTTCGGCGGGCTGCACGGATTTACGAAATTTCCCCGCAGCTTTTTGACCGACAGCGGCGGCTTTCAGGCTTTCAGCCTGCGCGCAAACACCAAAAACGACGAGGGCGGCATAAAATTTAAAAGCCACATCGACGGCAGTATGCATTATTTCACGCCGCGCTCGGTGCTGGATACGCAGTATGAGCTGAATTCCGATATTATGATGATTTTGGACGACTTGGTGGAGCTGCCGCGCGAGCCGGGCGCGCTTAGCAGCGATGATAGATCGCGGCTTAAAAAACGTATCGATCTAAGCGTCGCGCGCACGATAAAATGGGCTCGCGAAGCGATAGATTATCACGAGACCATGAAATCTCGCGGCCTGCACGCGCATCAAAACATCTTCGGTATCATCCAAGGCGGCACCGACCCGCAGGCGCGCAAATTTTGCGCCGAAGCGCTGTGCGAGATGAACTTTGACGGGCTTGCGATCGGAGGGCTTAGCGTGGGCGAGAAAAACGAGCTGATGTACGACACGGTAGAGGCTATGATGCCATACGTCGATGCGGAGCGCCCGCGATATTTGATGGGGGTCGGTACGCCCGAGGATCTCGTCGAAAACGTCGCTCGCGGCGTGGATATGTTCGACTGCGTGATGCCTACGCGAAATGCCCGCAACGGCACGCTATTTACGAGCTTCGGCAAGATCAGCATCAAAAACGCGGGCTTTATCAGCGATTGCGATCCGATCGATCCGCACTGCGACTGCTACACGTGCAAGCGCTTCAGCCGCGGCTACCTAAATCATCTATTTCGCGCGCGCGAGCTTAGCTTTTACCGCCTCGCTAGCATTCACAATCTGCACTTCTACCTGCGCCTTGCCGCAGATATGAGAGAGGCGATCATGCACGGGCGGTTTGCCGAGTTTAGGCGGGAATTCTATGCCGCACGAAGCGGGGCGCGAGATTAAATTTCAGCAGGCGAGGGCGCGGAATTTAGCGCGATAGTTAAATTTAACCGCAGTAGCGGGCGGAATTTTAATATGGCGCGCGGGCGGCTAAATTTAAACGCGACAAAATTTGGGCAGTGAAATTTTAAGAGCTGTGTAGCGTGGAGCTTGTAGCTTAAAATTTGATTTAAATCCGCGCT
Source organism: uncultured Campylobacter sp. (assembly GCA_963525605.1). Taxonomy (GTDB): domain Bacteria; phylum Campylobacterota; class Campylobacteria; order Campylobacterales; family Campylobacteraceae; genus Campylobacter_B. The sequence goes on along the minus strand of CAURKZ010000006.1, from coordinate 14,914 downwards.
CAGATTTTTGTATCGATTAGAATTTTATTTTGGCAAAATTTTATTATGATAGAGCTATGTCTTGGAATTTCGCCGTAGAATATGAGATAAAATTTAGTTTTGAAGCTTTGCGCTGAATCCGTGAATAAAATTCTGCGTCGATATGTGCTGAGCGCGCGAGATTTAAAGATGGATTTTAGTAGTAGAATTTAAAGCCGTGATATCAATTGCCACAGCTTTTGTCAAATAAGGGGCATTGCATCGAAATTCGCAGTATTGGTGTATTTTTGTAAGCGTGCATTAACGCGTATAAAAGACATATATTGCTTTAGGGCGTGCGATCTACGCCTACAATTGCGGAATTTTATTGCGATAAAATTTCAATGCGGTAGAATTTTACTTTGATAAAGTTCAAATTTCCGCTAAATTCTGTCGTCGTGCTAAATTTTGTGATGAAATTTTTAGTGGAATTCTATCGTAGTAAAATTTCATCATAGCGAGATTTGCAGCAAAATTTTGTAAAATTATTTTTTAATCCGCCTTAGCATACAAAATCCAAGGAAATAAAGCGGCGACATAACGATAAAAATTATGATGTATCTCCACGCCGTGCTCGCAAAAAATAGCCCTGTAAGCTCCATAAATTTCATCGACGCGCCAGTATAGCGGTCGCCGATGCCGATGAAAATAATAGCCGCGAGCTCCACAAGCAGTGCGGGCGCAAATAGGATTGAGCCTGCGGTTTTGAAAAACATAAACGCAAATGCCTTGAACTTATAATAAAACGAAATTAGCCCAAGTCCGATCACGCCGCAGATGAAAAACTGCTCGAACTCATCTAGCCCCAGGCTCTTATCCTGTAGGATCGTAGAGATGACGCACAGGATGATAAAGACGTTGTAATTCGCCATTTGACGCATCGGGTATTGATCGTGCGTCGCTATGGAGAGTAGGTTTATCGCGCGGTTAAGCGGCAGCAGATAAAATAGCGCAAAACTAAGGAAAATCAGCAGATCCATTACCATATAAACCGTGTCTTGATTGACGTAGTCTTGGATCTGCGAAAAAGATAGAAATATGCTTGCGATTTGCGAGCGGAATATCAAAATAATGACTATCGGCACTATGGGCAGGATTATGGATTTAAGCCCTTCCTTGCGGATAGATGAAGTATAAATTTTACTCTCGACGCTTTGTGTGGTGCGCAGATCGTCTGTTTGGACGAACTCAAATCCAAAGAATTTCGGTTTTTTTGCACTCGTAGGCTTAGCTTTGCGGTTAAATTTAAATTTATTAAATTTTTTTATGACCTTCGTTTCTTTTACGGCAGATATATCGTTTGCGATATTTTCGGTGGAGCTTTGAAAGGATGGCGCTTCGGATACATTGTTTTCTGCGGAATTCTTATCACCAAAAATTTCATCGTTTTGCTTTGCAGATTCTTTTGGCTGTGGGGCTACTTTTTGCGCTACACGGTCTTTGGATTTAGAACCCTCGACGCGCTTTATATTTATTGCGCTGGATGCTAGCGTGTCGAAGCTTACCTCATCGCCATCCGTTAAGGTAGAATCGCGCTCGCCCAGCATTTCGTAGCTATACTCGACCCCGCCCGTGGCGACTATGACATTTTCACCTCTGATAAATCCGATAAGTCTCATATACTAACATTCCCCGATTTTTTAATGAGAAATATTAGTCAAAATGAACTTAAAAAACGATTATTCTACGGTGACGCTTTTGGCTAAATTTCGCGGCATATCCACGTCATTGCCAAGTCTGACGGAGATTTCAAGAGCTAGAATTTGTAAAATTATCATCATCTCAAAAAACTCGCTCATCGCGTGGCTCTGCTCGCTCGTTTTGATAAAATCATCCGCGACCTCGGGCTCTTCCGGGCTGATAGCTAAAATATATGCATCGCGCGCGGCAAGCTCTTCGACATTGCTTTTCGTTTTTTCGTAGAGCAAATGCTTTGGCATCAGCGCAACCGTAAAGAGATTAGAATCGGCAAGAGCGATAGGTCCGTGCTTCATCTCGCCGCTCGGATAGCCCTCTGCGTGCAGATAGGAGATCTCTTTGAGCTTGAGTGCGCCCTCAAGAGCGAGCGGATAGAAAATATCGCGACCGATAAAGAAAAAGCCGTGTCCGTGCAGATAGTGCTTACTCATGCGGTAAATTTTATCCTGCAAGCCGTCTTTGATCTTTAAAATTTGCGGGATATGAAGCATCGCCGAAATTTCAGCGGAATTCATGCGCACCGAGATGACTTCGCGCAGATTTGCAAGATACACCACAAACATCCATAGCACCATTACCTGCGTCGCAAAGGCCTTCGTGGAGGCTACGCCCTTTTCGATGCCGGCGCGGGTGAGGATCACGCTGCCCGCCATACGCACGATCGAGCTGTTATCGACGTTGCAGATCGCAAGCGTCCTAAGACCGGCTTTTTTAGCGATATGCAGCGCCTCTAAGGTGTCGGCTGTCTCGCCACTTTGCGAGATCACGATAAATAAGGAATTCTTGTTTAAAAAGGGTTCTTTATAGCGGAATTCGCTGGCAACTTCTACTTTCGTGCGGATTTTAGCAATGCGTTCGAAAAGATACGAGCTTACAAGCGCGGCGTGATAGCTCGTGCCGCAAGCGCATAGCACGACCTCGTCGATACCCTCAAACATCGCCGCATCAAGTTCGTCAAATTTTATCTTACCGCCCTTGATCACGCGCCCCATCATCGCTTCGGTTACGACTTGCGCTTGCTCGTAAATTTCTTTTTCCATAAAAAATCTAAAGCCCTCTTTTTGCGCGTAGCCTTTATCTTTCGGAAGCTCACTAAAGGCGCAATTATGCGGTTTAGAGTTTTTAAAAACGTCTATTTGTCCGAGCTTGGCAACGCCGTAAATTTGATCGTCCAGATACGCAGCCGTATTCGCAAGTCCGATGAGGGGGGCGTCTGAGGAGCTAAAGAAAATTTCGTTTTTATCATTTTTCGCGACGATGAGCGGAGCTGCGTTTTTAGCAAAGAAAATTTCGCCCGGAGCAGCCTTGGTGATCAAAAGCGTTGCGTAAGCACCTTTTAGTCGTTTAATTGTGGCTTCATATGCCTTAAATGCGTCGTTACTAGCCTTGAAATTTTTCTCAAAAAGATGCACGATCACTTCGGTATCGGTCTGGCTTAAAAATTTCACACCATCCGCTTCGAGCTCATCCTTTAGCTCGATGTAGTTTTCGATGATGCCGTTATGCACGACGAAGCTAAAATCTCCAAAATGCGGATGCGCGTTAAGCTCAGTAGGCTTTCCGTGCGTCGCCCAGCGAGTGTGACCGATCGCAACGCCAAAGCCTTGCGAAGTGAAATCTTTCATCTTTTCTTCGAGATTATTTAGCTTGCCGACCGCTTTGAAATACTTTATATTCGCGCTCTCATCCATCACGGCAAGCCCAGCGCTGTCGTATCCACGATACTCGAGTTCCTTCAGTCCGTTTATTATGATTTTTTTCTTTTCGGCATTTCCTATGTAGCCTACGATTCCACACATTTTGCTTTCCTTGTTTAAAATTTGGCGCCCATTTTACTACGCTATTTTAAATTAACGAAATTCGGCTCTAAATTTAGTCCGCTTATCCGTTTTGTAAGCAAAAAATTATATAATTAGCACAAAATTTGGCTTGGGAAATCGATGGAAATTTTAGAAAAACTACAAAGCGGCGAGAGATTAAATTACGAAGACGGCGTGAAATTATGGGATTTGGATCTTTTCGATCTGGGCAAATTCGCCTTTGCTATTCGCAAAGAAAAAAACGGTAAAAACGTCTATTTCAATGCAAATCGCCATATCAATCCTTCAAATTTATGCGCAGATACCTGTAAATTTTGCGCATTTTCGGCGCACCGCAAGAACGAAAACGCTTACACGATGAGCGACGATGAGATCATGCGTATCGTGGATGAGACGGTAGCGCGCGGCACGAAGGAGATTCATATCGTAAGCTCGCACAATCCATTCGTTACGCCGCAGCAATATTTGGGAATTTTCAAAGCGATAAAGCAAAAATATCCGCTTCTGCACATCAAGGCGATGACCGCGGCGGAGATCGATTACTGGCGGCGAAAGTGGAAGATGAGCTACGAAGAGACGATAGAGCTGATGATGCAAAGCGGCGTGGATTCGATGCCCGGGGGCGGCGCCGAAATTTTTGATGAACAGATCAGGGATAAAATTTGCAAAGGCAAGGTCTCAAGCGAGCAGTGGCTACGTATCCACTCGCTGTGGCATGCACGCGGGCGCCAGAGTAACGCCACGATGCTCTTTGGTCATATCGAAAGCCGCGCTCACCGCATCGATCACATCTTGCGTATCCGCGCGCTGCAAGATGAGAGCCTAGCTCGCGCTAACGGCGGCGGTTTCAACGCCTTCATCCCGCTCGTGTATCAGCGCGAGAACAACTACTTGGATGTGAAGGGCTTTTTGGGCTCAGTCGAAATTTTAAAAACTATCGCGATTAGTAGAATTTTGCTCGACAACATCGCGCACATAAAGGCTTACTGGGCGACCTCGACGTTAAGCTTAGCCCTTGTAGCACAGGATTTCGGCGCGGACGATCTTGACGGCACGATTGAAAAGGAAAGCATTCAAAGCAGCGCCGGCGCCGGCAGCAAAAAAGGGCAGAGCAAGCGCGATTTTATCGATATGATCGGCACGGCGGGCTTTGTGCCGGTCGAGCGCGACAGCTTGTATAATCAGATCGAAATTTACGAATAAATTCTAAAGGAGGAGCAAGTGGAGAAATTCTTTCATCTCGCCGCCGCGAAAACGTCGGTAAGGCAGGAGCTTATCGCAGGGCTTACTACGTTTTTGGCGATGATTTACATCGTGCCGGTAAACGCTAACATTATGAGCATCGCAGGTATGCCGTTTGATGCGCTGGTTACGGCAACCGCGCTTATTACGATAATCGCGACGCTATTTAACGGGCTCTTTGCAAATACCCCCGTTGCGCTTAGCGTCGGCATGGGGCTAAATGCGTATTTTACCTTTGCGTTGTGCGTGGATGCGAAGATGCCGTGGCAGAGTGCACTTGGCATCGTAGCGATAAGCGGGGCGCTTTTTACCGTGCTTTCGTTTACCAATTTTCGCGTTTGGGTTATCAAATCTATCCCGCTTGATCTGCGTCGCGCCATAAGTGCGGGTATCGGGGCTTTCATCTGCTTTATCGGGCTTAAACAGATGGGCGTCATCGCGCCTAGTCAGGCGACGCTAGTAACTTTAGGAAATTTAAAAGATCTAAATGTTTTGCTTGGGATTTTAGGCTTAGCGGTCGTGCTTGTGCTTTTCGTGCTTAGAATCAAGGCGGCGTTTATCTTAAGCATTTTGATTACTTCGTGCGTTGCGTGGGTGGCTGGAATTTCGCCCGCACCACATGGCATCGTAAGCGCGCCAAGCGGCATAACGCCGATATTTGCTAAGCTGGATATCCCCGGAGCGCTAAAGCTTGCCTTCGTGCCTTTTATAATCACATTTTTCGTCACGCATCTATTCGATAGCATCGGCACTCTAACCGGCGTAGGAAACCGCGCGGGGCTTTTTGGAGAGAACAGCAAAGACGGAATGAAAAAACTATCTAGAAATTTAACCTCCGATGCGATAGGAAGCGTCGCAGGCGCCGTTATAGGAACGAGCACGGTCACTGCATTTGCCGAGAGCGCCAGCGGCGTGGAGGCGGGCGGCCGCACGGGGCTTACCGCAGTATTTTGCGCTATATTTTTTGTGCTGACGCTGTTTATGCTACCGCTATTTAAGGCGATCCCCGCAAATGCGATCTATCCGATCCTCGTAATGGTCGGGATTTTGATGTTTAGCGAGCTTGGCAAGATCGATTATAGCGACGCTGGAATTTTAATCCCTGCGTTTTTTATAGTATTTTTGATGCCCTTTACCTACTCGATCACCAACGGCTTAAGCTTCGGCTTTATCGCTTATATCGTAGTTAGACTCGCTCAGCGCAGGATAAAAGATTTAAATTTCGGCGTTTTGACGCTCGGCGCGATTAGCGTTTTAGTATTTTTAATGCATTAAATTTTAAGGAAAGATATGAGATTTTATAGTTTTGACGAGATGGATCGCGACGCAAGAGTTATAGCAAAGCAGGTTAGGGACGAATTTATGCCCGATGCAATCGTGGCGATCGCTAGAGGCGGGCTCACATTCGGTCACGCGCTAGCTAATGCGCTTGATATGCGGACGATATTTTCGATAAATTCCATCCATTACGCGGACACCAAAAAGCTCGATACCATCGACGTTTTCAACGTGCCCGATCTGGAGCTTTATAAGCGCGTGCTGCTGGTGGACGATATTATCGACAGCGGCGACAGCATGGTCGAGATCAAGCGCGTGCTGCTGGAGAAATTCCCGCAAATAGAGCTTAAAACGGCGGTGATTTTTTACAAACCCAAGGCGCTCATCCAACCCGATTTTAAAATTTCAAAGACGGATGAGTGGATAAATTTCTTTTGGGAAAATTATACGATAGAGGAATGAAGCGGCGCAGTTAAATTCAGCGGCTAAATTTTAAAGGATTCGGCGGCTTAAATTTTATGAAATTTCGGTCGTAGAATTTAGGTCGTAAATCTAAAGCGCCCGCAGCAAGGATGAAAGTGAAGAAGCTTTATCAAAACGAAATTTTCGTGATCTCCATAATGTGCCTGTTTCAGGGCATATTTCTGCTTTATGCGATCTCAAATTTAAGCATCAGCTACTACGAAGCCGAAATTTTTTATGATAAAAAATCCCTCGTTTCGCTAATCGCAAATTTAAGCTGCGAAATTTTCGGGCGCAACGACTATGCCCTGCGCATACCGTTTATTTTGATCCACTTCGCAAACGCCGCGATGATCTATAAAATTTCAAAATTTATTCTAAAGCGCCGCTTCGATAGGGTGGTCGCTACGGCGCTATTTATGGCGCTTCCTGCGTCGATGAGTAGCGCGATCTTGCTAAATCCCGCAGGCATCATCGTTTTTTTCACGCTGCTGGCGATCTATTTTGCAAAGAGCGAATACAATATCGCTCTTTTCGTGCTTCTGTCCGTTTGCGCCCTGATCGATAAAGCGTTTTTTATGCTATACGTCGGCTTTGGAATTTGGGCGCTTTATACGCGCAAAAAGGAGCTTTTGCTACTTTGCATAGCGCTATTTAGCTTCAGCGTGATCTTTTATGACGTAAGCTCTGAGGGCAAGCCGAAGGGGTATTTTTTAGACACTGTGGGCGTTTTTGCGGGCGCGTTTTCGCCTTTAGTGTTTTTATTTTTCATCTACACGATCTATAGAATTTGGATCAAAGAGGAAAAGAGCCTGCTGTGGTTCATCGCCACGAGCGCGCTCTGTCTGACGATGCTTTTTTCGTTAAGACAGCGCGTGGCGCTTGAGATGACGTTGCCGTATTGCGTTATCGCTACGCCTTTGATCATTCGGGTTTTGTTTAATTCATACCGCGTTAGATTGCCTAAATTTCGCACCTTTCATAAGATCGCCGTGGGCGTGACGCTGGCAAGCTTGATGTTTAGCTACTTCGCAGTGGTTTTTAGCGACGTGATGTATGAGGCGATGTTCGCAAACAAACCGCAGCGGCATTTCATCTATAAATTCGACGTAGCTAGGCAGCTGGCAAGTGAGTTAAAAAATCGCGGAGTAAAAAATGTAAGCTGCGAAGACGAGAGGCTCTGCCTGCGCCTGAAATTTTACGGACTGCCTAGCGGGGATAGCGCTTTTATCTATGCGGATAAGCCGGAATATGTCTCGGATCATAAAAATTCGATACAAAATATAGATATTTACAAGCGAGGCGTGCGAATTGCGAAATTTTATGTTAAAATATAAACAAAATTTTTATGAAAGGTAAAAATTATGAAAAAAGCATTTACTATGATAGAGCTGATTTTCATCATCGTGGTGGTTGGAATTCTAGCGGCGGTGGCGGTGCCTCAAATCAATCGAAATAGCCTTGTGGAGGCGGCAGATCAAGTAGCTGCTCATATTCGCTATACTCAGCAGCTGGCTATGAATGATAACAAATTCGATCCTAATGACCCGGATTGGTTTAAGAAGCTTTGGAGGATTCAGTTTAGTTATACTACCGCCAAAGGTAGTGCGGAGGGCTGGACTTATACGGTGTATTACGATAGCACTATGAGCGGTAATCCCAACGGCAGCGCCGATCTGTCTGATCTATCGAGAGTTGATTTTGCTACGGATCCACAAAATCCAAATAAAATTTTGAGTGCCGGCTTTCAAAATCAGGCGATGAATAGAAATGCCGAGAGGATTAATAAGAAGCTAAATCTTACTAAAACTTATGATATTAGAAATATCACATTTGCTAATTGCGGAGCAAAGAATAATCAAACTATCGTCTTTGATTCCTACGGGCGTCCTATGGGGCAGGTAGCAGACTCGGATGTGCCTTATGATAGACTTTTTGTAGGCAAAAATCCGTGCATAATCACGCTTACCAATGGTGCTAATGAACAAGCCTATATAAGTATTCAGCCCGAGACGGGATATGTAAATTATACCTTAAATAAAGCGGGATCACGATCGCAGTAAATTTAAATATTAAAATTATATATTGCGATAGATTAGGTTATTGATAAAATTAATGTAAGGAGAATAATGAAAAAATACATAATGACGCCGATTTATTACGTAAACGACGTCCCACATATAGGTCACGCATACACGACGATCATCGCCGATACGATGGCTAGATTTTACCGCCTGCAAGGGCACGAGGTGCTTTTTAAAACGGGCACCGACGAGCACGGCCAAAAGATCGAGGAGGCCGCAGCCAAACACGGCCAGAGCCCAAAGCAGTACGCAGACGGCGTGAGCGCTAAATTTAAGGACCTGTGGGACGAGTTTGACATCAGCTACGATATGTTTTCGCGCACGACCGATGCCGCGCACGAGGCGGCGGTGCAAAACGTATTTCGCAAGATGTATGAAAAGGGCGACATTTATAAGGGCGAATACGAGGGCAACTACTGCGTAAGCTGCGAGAGTTTTTTCCCTTCCGCTCAGCTAATCGACGGCGAATATTGCCCCGACTGCGGCAAAAAGACTAAAATTTTAAAAGAGGAGAGTTATTTTTTTAGGCTTAGCGCCTATGCAGAGCGGCTTTTGAAATGGTATGAGGATGAAAAGTGCATCCTGCCCCTAGGCAAAAAAAATGAGGTCGTAAGCTTCGTAAAAGGCGGTCTGAAGGATCTTTCAATTACGCGAACGGGCTTTGATTGGGGCGTTAAAATTCCGCCCGAGCTAAACGATCCGAAACATGTGATTTACGTTTGGCTGGACGCGCTGATGGATTACCTTAGTTCGCTCGGGTTTTGTGCGGGTGGCGAGCGGATGGAGTATTGGAGCGATGCACTGCACATCGTAGGCAAGGATATTTTGCGCTTTCACGCCGTTTATTGGCCTGCGTTTTTGATGAGCCTGGGGCTAAATATGCCTCGCAGCGTCGCAGCTCACGGCTGGTGGACGCGCGACGGCAAAAAGATGAGCAAGAGCCTAGGCAACGTGGTGGATCCGCGCGAGGTCGCAAACGCCTATGGGCTGGAGCAGTTTAGGTATTTCTTACTGCGCGAGGTACCGTTCGGTCAAGACGGCGATTTTTCGCAAAAAGCGATCATCAACCGCGTAAATTTTGAGCTTGCCAACGAGCTTGGAAATCTACTCAGCCGCATCGTCGGCATGAGCGCAAAATACTCGGATTACGTCATAAATTCCAAAGACGTGATGAAATTTTTCACCGCGGAGATCGAAGAGGCGAACTCCTATTTGAGTGCCGCGCTTAGCGCGCTTGAGGAGGTCGCTACCAATAGATACTTGGAGGAGCTTTGGAGGGCGCTTGCTCTTGCGAACGCTTCGATCGCGAAATACGAGCCGTGGAATTTGATGAAAAACGGCGAGCAGGCTAAGGCGCTGGCTCTCGTCGCATTGGTCGCAAATATTTTGGCTAAAGTTGCCGTGCTGCTAAGCCCTGCGATGCCGAAGACGGCGGCACGTATCGCAGACACGCTAGGCTTTGAAATATCCACTCCGCTTTATGAGAAGCTAGTACTTCGCGGCGAAATTTTAGATTTTAAGGCTAAGCCGTGCGAGCCGCTTTTTACCAAGATCGATCACGAGCTGATGCCGAAGGCGGACTACGATAGACTGGATGGCGCTGTAAATTCTACAAGCTGTTCGGGCGCAGACGCTGCTGCAAAAGGCGCGCTAAGCTTAAACGCAAACGCTTCCGGCTCGGGCGCTACGGCGCAAGAAGCCCAAGGCGCAGCATCTGAAGCTCAAATCAAAATAGACGATTTTAAGAAATGCGTTATAAAAGTCGGCACGATTTTGGAGTGCGAAAACATTGAAGGCAGCGAGAAGTTGTTGCGATTTATGATCGATTTGGGCGAGGAGAAGCCGCGTCAAATCATAAGCGGTATCGCGAAATTTTACGATCCCGCCGCACTTATCGGCAAGCAGATCTGCGTGCTGGCAAATTTAAAACCCGCTAAAATTTTTAAACATAGCAGCGAGGGTATGATTTTAAGCGCCGAGGACGGTAGCCTTACGCTGCTTAGCACTCTCGCGCCCGTAAAAAACGGCGCGATCGTAGGTTAGCGATGAAGGCTTTAGCGCGCAAGGCTTCGAAGCTCGCTATCTACGGCGCGGCTGGGCTCTGCGCGCAAAAAAGTGGGGCTTCGGATAAAATTTTAAACCTTTGCCGCAGCTGCGGCCTTGCCGCAAAGATCGGCGCGGGCGGGCTTGCGTGCGTGAGCGCACCCTTAGCGCTGAAGCTCGGTGTGGGGGTTGCTTTAAAATTTGCGGCGCGTAAAATTTTAACATTCGGCATTTGCGAGCTGTCGAAGTCTGCCGCTTTAAAATGTGCAAAACTCGGCACGCGCGCGGTCGTGCGTTCATTTTCGCGCACCGATAAATTTACAGATGAGCGCTCGAAAAAGCGCGCAAGCGCGGATAACGAAAATTTTAATGCAGGCATCATGACGCGCAGAAAGCGCACGGCAAGCGTTTCTAGCGCGAGCATTAAAAAGGACACCTCATTTTCCAAAAACGCCCGTGCTAAAAAAAATGCAGTGACAAAAAGCGCACCCACAAAAAAATCCCCGCTCGCTAAAAAACCTGCATCTGTCGCAAAAACTGCATCGACCGCTAAAAGTATCGCAGCAAGTGCAGCCTCTACATCCACGGCAAAATCGCCATCTGTCGCAAAATACGCATCTATAAAAAGTACCGCGCAAAATAAAATTTCCGCGCCAAGCGCAAAAACTATACCAGCCAAAAGCGTATCTCAGAACGCAAAATCTCGCCGCATCGTAAAAAATACTGCCGCACCTGCCGTAATCGCCGCAAAAGACGCTGCCGCGTCCGGCGCAACCTCCGCATCTACCGCAAAGCACGCAAAGCAGTCGCGCCGCGCCGCAAAGAGCGCGCCCCTTAAAAGCTCCGTCGCAGAGAAGTCGTAATGGTAAATTTATTAAATTTAACCCGTATAGTAAACGGAACGATGCTAAATAATCCCGCGATCTCCGCGGTCGAGAGCTTCGCAATAGAGCCCGCAAAAGTCGCAAAAAAGGGCGCTTTCATAGCGCTCGGCGCAAACGAGCGCGACGTGCGCACCGCGATCGATAACGGCGCGTACGCGATCATTTTCGATAATAATTTCAAGCCGCTTAACGACGAGATCGCCTTTATAAAGGTCGAAAATTTATGCTCGGCGCTCGTGCGACTGATAAAATTTTTGGGCGAGACGTGGCGGCACGGCTTCGTGCTGATAAACGAGGTGCAAAGCGAGATCCTGCGCTACACGAGCGTGCCGAAAAATTTGATGTTTGCGCCGCGCAGCAAGGGCGAGCTTTTTATCAGCCTGATAAATGCCAAAGAGAAAAATACCTACTTCACCACCGACGGCGATCTTTTGCAAAGCCTCGGTATCTCGCCTGTCACGATCCCTGCGAGCGACGATTTTAGGCTGCTTTACGGCGGCTCGATATTTTACAGTAGCTTCGTTTTCGGCGAGCTTTATTATTCAAACTTAATCTTTCCGCAGCTGTTTTTGCCCGAGCTATGCGGCGTGATCGAGTATCTCTCGCGCAAAAACATACCCTTTAAATTTCAAAGCTTAAGCGCATTCGGTCATTTCGAGCCGATTTTTGTGGATAGATTTTTTAACGTTAGCTCGCTTGGCGGAAGCTACCGCGCCTTTATCACCGAGAGCGATCCTGAGCTTTTTGCGCGCGAGGCTGAGTTTTTGCGGGCAAAATTCCGCGAGAAAATTATCGTCTGCGCTAGCTGGGAGGACCGCCTAGACGGCGTTAAGATCGACTTTCGCTTCAATAAGCTAAGCGCGCTAAAGAGCCTGCCCGAGTTTCACTACGCGCTGGTTTTTGCGGAAAAGAGCGCGATCTTGCAGCTTCTAAATCAAAAACCGCAAGAAAAAAATCTATTTTTTTAAAGGCAGCGGATGCAGAGCTTTAATGAAATTTTAAACGGAAATTTTTGGCTAAAGAGGCTTTACGAAAAGGGGCTATTGCGCGAGGTAAAGGAGCAGATCGGCACGGAGCTTGAGATAGCGCACGCAAGCTATATCGAGGTCAAAAAAGAGCGTTCGCAGGCGCTGCTTTTTACGAACGTGCGAAACGCGCAGGGCAAACGGATGCCGCCTGTGCTAACCAATATTTTCGGCTCCTTCGAGGCGTTAAATTTAATCCTCGGCCGCGAACCTGACGAAATTGCCGCTGAGATTGAGAGCCTGCTAAAGCCGAAACGTCCGCAAAACTTTAGCGAAAAAATTGATTTTTTAGCGCACTTAATCTCGCTTCGTAAAATTTTTGTAAAGCGTCTTAGCGGTCGCGGAGAGTGCCAACAGGTCGCGCATCTAGGCGCTGATGTAGATTTGGGCGAGCTTCCCGTGCTTAAGACCTGGGAGGGTGATGGCGGCGCGTTCATCACGATGGGGCAGGTTTATACGAAGGATCTGAACTCGCAAACGCAAAATCTCGGCATGTACCGCCTGCAAATTTACGGGCGCAACCGCTTGGGGATGCACTGGCAGATCCATAAAGACGGCGCGGGCTTTTTCGACGAATACCGCAAAGCGGGGCGCAAGATGCCCGTATCCGTGGCGATCGGCGGCGATCCGCTCTATATCTGGTGCGGTCAGGCGCCGCTGCCTAAGGGTATTTTTGAGCTGCTGCTTTACGGCTTCATCCGCCGCAGCCCCGCTCGCCTCGTAAAATCGCTTACGAATGAAATTTACGTTCCCGCCGACGCAGACTATGTGATCGAGGGCTTTGTCGATCCCGCAGTAAGCGAGCCGGAGGGACCTTTCGGCGATCATACCGGATATTATACGCCGGTAGAGCCATTCCCGGTGATGGAGGTTAGCGCGATCACGCACAAGCGCGCGCCCGTATTTCACGCCACCGTCGTCGGCAAGCCGCCGCTTGAAGATAAATTTATGGGGTATGCGACCGAGCGGATCTTTTTGCCGCTGTTTCGCACGAGCGCGCCCGATCTGATCGATTATAAAATGCCCGAAAACGGCGTATTTCACAACTTGATTTTGGCCAAGATCGCCGTGCGCTACCCAGCTGCTGCCAAACAGATCATGCATGCGTTTTGGGGCGTGGGGCAGATGAGCTTCGTCAAACACGCCGTTTTCGTGCCGCAGGACGCGCCGAGCTTGGATGAGTATGAGGCGCTTACGAAGTACGTCCTAAACCGCCTGGGCGCGCGCAGTCTCGTTTTTAGCGAGGGTGTGTGCGATCAGCTCGATCACGCAAGCCCGAACTCCTGCTTCGGCGGCAAGCTCGGCATCGATGCGACGACTGATTTAAGCTCGCAGGCGCCGCAAATTTTAAATGACGAGGAGCTACTAGCTAAATTTCAAAACGAGGAGCCCGCTATTTTGGCGCTTAAGCAGCACTTTTGCGATACGAAGAACCCGCTCGTGCTGATAAACATAGACAAAAAAGAGCTCATAGAGCGGAGCTGGCGGCGGCTTTTGAAATTTAGCGAGCATTTTAAAATTTTGATTTTTACCGATGCGGGGAATAACGCGAGCAACCTCTATATGAGCGTTTGGCGCATCGTAAATAGCATCGATGCGCTGCGCGACGTGTTTGTGGCGCAGGACGGGCGCATTTGTATCGACGCTACGAGCAAGCATGAGTGGGAGGGCTATACGCGCCGGTGGCCGCAGGAGACGCTCTGCAGCCGAGAAGTCGTAGCAAGCCTCATAGAGCGCGGCATCGTGCAGGATGAGCCCGAGCTATTTAAGAAATTTGAATTTTTTTGAAGGCGCGGGGCTGAATTTCGCACGGATTTGAAATTTTAAAATTTTGCACTCTGATTTTAAGGGCTGCGCGTTAAATTTAGATAGAATTTCGTCTAAATTTATGGGCTTTAAGCGGCAAAACTTCTTAAAATTTACCGCTTCGCGAGGGCTAAAATTTTAAGGCGTAAAATTTGCTGCAGCGAAATTTTAAAATTTCAAATTTTTTTGAAAAAGTACAAAAGCTCGATATAGCGTAAACAGGCGCAAAATGAAAGGATAAAGATGATAGAGTGGATACAAAATTTTTTTAGCGGAGTGATTCCGAAGCTGCTGCTAAACGCGACGCTGGAGACGCTGTATATGACCTTCGTAAGCACGGCTTTGGCGTTTATTTTGGGGCTCGTGCTTGCGATCGTGCTTATCCTTACGCGTCGCGGCGGGCTCTGCGAAAACCGCATCGTTTATGCCGTGCTGGACGTCGCGATAAACACGCTGCGAAGCTTTCCGTTTATAATTTTGCTGATCGTGCTCTTTCCGCTTACAAAGCTTCTTGTCGGCGCGAGCATCGGCACCACTGCGGCGATCGTACCGCT
>CAURKZ010000005.1:0-128803 GCA_963525605.1 uncultured Campylobacter sp. | reverse complement strand
GTCAAATTGCGAAGGATTTTGAGATGATTTTTGGGGCTTTGCAGTTAAAATTTTGCGTAGGCTAGACATATAGTCTGCCGAGCAAAATTTTAACAAAATCGCCAAAAAGCGCTCAAAAGCCAAGCAAATTTTAAAGGAGAAATAATGATTTTAAAAGGCAAAAAGGGCCTCATCGTCGGCGTCGCTAACGCCAAATCCATCGCTTACGGCATCGCCGAAGCTTGCCACGAGCAGGGTGCGCAGATGGCGTTTACCTACCTAAACGACGCGCTGAAAAAACGCGTAGAGCCGATTGCGGAGGAGTTTGGGAGCAAATTCGTTTACGAACTTGACGTAAACAATCCTGCCCACTTGGACGGGCTTGCGGATCGCATCAAAGCGGATCTGGGCGAGATAGATTTCGTCGTGCATGCCGTGGCCTACGCGCCGAAAGAGGCGCTTGAGGGCGAGTTCGTAAACACGACCAAAGAAGCCTTTGATATTGCGATGGGCACGAGCGTGTATTCGCTACTAAGCCTCACGCGCGCGGTGCTACCGGTGCTAAAAGAGGGCGGCTCGGTGCTAACTCTTACATATCTTGGTGGACCGAAATTCGTGCCTCACTACAACGTTATGGGCGTCGCAAAAGCGGCGCTTGAAAGCTCGGTGCGCTATCTCGCTCACGATCTTGGCGCGCGCGGCATCCGCGTAAACGCTATCAGCGCGGGCCCGATCAAGACGCTTGCCGCAAGTGGAATAGGCGATTTTAGGATGATTTTGCGCTACAACGAGATCAACGCGCCGCTAAAACGCAACGTCACGACGCAAGACGTCGGCAAAAGCGCGATGTATCTACTCAGCGACCTTGCTAGCGGCGTGACCGGCGAGGTGCACTACGTCGACTGCGGCTACAACATCATGGGCATGGGTGACGTGGCTACCGACGCCGAGGGTAAGACGATCCTTGCGTGGGACGCAGCCAAGGCCGAATAAGCGGCGTGCAAAAAGGCAAAATTTGACGCATACGGTATATTACGAGGCTAGGCACAAAGCCATAGCAGAGGGCGGCGTAGAGGGCATCGCCGCCGTTTTGCGAGGAAGCGACGAGAGCAGAAAGCCTCGCTTCTATTTTGCCTGGATTATTACCTTGATCCCTACTACGGCTGTGCGCCGGCGTTTGAGAGCGAAATTTTCGCCCTTTTGCAGGAGCTGCTTCTGAGCGAGCGCTCGCAAGCTATCAGAGACGATATTTTGCAGCTTCTGGGCGATTACTGCGGCGATTTTAGCGTGCTGCGAAGCAGGATTTGCGAGGCGTCCGGCGAGCTTTTGCCGGGTATCAAGCGCTTGATCTAAAGATAAATTTAATGACCGGCACGCTTTTGCTCACGGTAATTGCGTCGCGGCGAGCGGTAGTGAAATTTGCCGCGCCTCCGCTCACCCCCTTTTGTTGCGAAAATGCGGCAGCATAAAATTTTAAGATTGGAAGCGGCGATGAGAACCTCGGATGAGCGAGGAGCTCTATTAGGCGCGTACCTAAAAACGGCATGGAGATAGAGGATTATTTCAGAGCCGTTTTTGAAAAAAAAGCGGTAAAAGCCGCCAGGAAGGAGCTTAATGAAAAAGGATTATATCTGCGTATTCGACTGCGAGACGATCCCAGACGTAGCAGCGCTGGTGCGGGTGCTGGATGAGGACGCGATCGCGGGCTGCTTCGAGCCTTTCGATAAAAAAAGCTTCGCAAAGCTTCTTGACGCGCAGCTCTCGCAAAAGATCGGCGGCGAGAAACAAAACGCGTCTTTAAATTTGGCTGTAAATTCGGCGGAGCAGAATTTTAAAATAGAAAATTCCGAGCAAAATTCTGCGCCTCAAAGCTTCGCGAGTGAAAATTCCGCTGGACAAAATTTTATAGTGCAGAATTTTAAGGAAAATTCCAAGGCACTAAATTCCGAGCAAAATTCTGCATCGAATTCCACAGGGCAAAATTTAGCGCCGCAGAATACGGCGTCTAAAAATTCCGCATCGCTAAATTTAACCTACGACGATACCGCGCCTCAAAGCTCCGCGACACAGGGTGCCGCGATAGAAAATTCCGCGCTCCGGAGCCCTGCGCCTCAGAATTTTGCAGCGGAAAGCTCTGCGCTACAAAGCTCCGCATCCCAAAGCTCAAAGAGCGAAAATCATGCTTCAAATTCTGCGCAAGATCCCGCGTTAAACGCGCTAAATTTTAAAATTTACGGCGAGCAATTGATCTTTAATGCGGATAAAAGCAAAATTTTAAACCACAAATTGCTCTCGCTTATGGCGATGGAGATTTTCAAAGAAAAAACCGGCAGCGAATTCCTACCCGTCTGCTTCCATCGCGTCGTTAGCATTAGCGCCGTGATGGCGGACGGATTCGGCAGATTTTTGCGCGTCTCGACGCTTGATGGCGAGAGCGAGCGCGATAAAATCGCAAAATTCCTAACCTTCATCGAGGATTTTAATCCGCGGTTAGTGAGCTTCAACGGGCGCGGGTTCGATCTGCCGATGATTATGGCTCGCGCGATGTGCTACGATCTAAGCGCCGCGGCGTATTTTGAGACGAACGATCGCGATAGCAACAAGAGCAAATGGGAGAACTACCGCAGCCGCTACGACGGGCGGTTTCATCTGGATCTGCTCGATCACATCAGCGATTTTGGCGCCGTTCGCGGGCTCAAGCTCGATCATATCTGCGCTAGCGTGGGCTTGCCGGGCAAATACGACGTGCACGGCGATCAGGTCCTGCAGCTGTATTACGCAGGCGAGCAGGCCAAGATCGACGAGTACTGCAGATCCGACGTGCTCAACACCTACTGGCTATTTTTGAAATACGAGCTTTTGCGCGGCAAAATCACCAAGGACGATTATTTGAATTACATCGCCGTAATGGGCGAATTTTTGCAAAAAGAGAGCGCGGGCATGAGCTACACGCCCGTTTTTTGCGAATTTATAGAAAGGGAGCTAGCGGCATATGCGAAGTGAAATTTTTAAAATTTTAAAAGGCGCGGTTTTGATCTCGCTATTTTTGCTCTGCGGCGCGGTCGCGGACGAGGCTAAATTTAAACCGATGCTGCTTAAAGAATACGTCCCGGGTATGAATATCACGGGCTGGGTGATTAGCGAGAAGCTAGACGGCGTGCGCGCGATCTGGGACGGCAAAAATCTGCGCTCCAGGCGCGGCAAGATCATAAACGCTCCCGAGGGCTGGAGCGCGGGCTTTCCGCCGTTTTTCGTGGACGGCGAGCTATACACTGCGCGCGGGGAGTTTGAGCAGCTCGTCTCGATCATCTCTTCTAGCGTGCCCGATGAGCGCTGGAGCAGGGTAAAATTTTACGCGTTTGACCTGCCGAAGGAGCAGAAAAACCTAAGCGCGAAGATGGAAATTTTAAGAAATTTTATCGCCTCAAGCGGCGCGCAAAATTTACTCATCGTGCAGCAAACTCCGGTAAGCACGCACGCCGACGTGCAGGCGTATTTTGATCGCGTCATCGCCGCAGGCGGCGAAGGCGTCGTGCTGCGCGATCCAAACGCGCTTTATGAAAGCGGGCGCAGCGATAAAATTTTAAAATACAAAAAGACGCACGATAGCGATTGCAAGGTCGTAAAAATCAACCCGGGCTACGGCAAAAACGAGGGCAAGATGGGCTCGCTTAGCTGCGTGGATCTGCATAGCGGAGTGAAATTTAAAGTAGGCACGGGCTTTAGCGACGAAATGCGGGCAAATCCGCCTAAAGTAGGCACGATCATCACCTATCAATACCAAAACCTAACCCGCGAGAAAAAGCCGCGCTTCCCCGTATTTTTGCGCGTGCGACCAGCGATTTAATCTAAGGGGCTATAATCGCGTACTTTGATAAATTTGATCCAAAGGAGAATAGATGAAAATTTTAATTACAGGCGGCGCGGGATACATCGGCAGCCACGTCGCAAAGGCGCTTTTAGAAGCAAACCGCCACGACGTCGTCATACTGGATAATCTTTGTAAAGGCTCGATGCGAGCGATCGAGGCGCTTCGCAAGATAGGCGAGTTTGAGTTCGTGCAAGAGAGCCTAGAAAACACCCCTGCGATCGAGAAGCTTTTTAAGCGCGAAAAATTTGACGCGATCATTCACTTCGCGGCGTTTATCGAGGTTTTTGAAAGCACGCAAAATCCGCTAAAATACTATCTAAACAACACCGCCAACGCGATGAATTTGATCGCGCTTGCGAACAAATACGGCGTGAAAGATTTCATCTTTAGCTCCACGGCAGCGACCTACGGCGAGCCCGACATCCCGCAAGTAAGCGAGGAAACTCCGCAAAATCCGATCAATCCGTACGGCAGAAGCAAACTGATGGTCGAGTGGGTGCTAAAAGACGCGGCTGCGGCAAATCCAAATTTTAAATACGGAATTTTGCGCTACTTCAACGTCGCAGGAGCCGCAAGCGACGGCACGATCGGGCAAAACTACCCGAACGCGACGCATCTAATTAAGGTAGCGACCCAAACGATCGTCGGCAAGCGCGATAAGATGAGCATTTTCGGCGATGATTACGACACTAAGGACGGCACCTGCATACGCGACTACATCCACGTAGAGGATCTCGCAAGCGCCCATCTGGCGGTGCTTGATTATCTGCAAAGCAGTGATAGCGCGGTCTTTAACGTAGGCTACGGCACGGGCTTTAGCGTAAAAGAGGTCGTCAATGAAGCTAAAAAAGTAAGCGGCGTAAATTTTAAAGTGGAGATCGCTCCGCGCAGAGCGGGCGATCCTGCCTGCCTCATCTCAAACGCGGATAAAATTCGCACCAAAACCTCCTGGCAGCCCGAGCACGAGAGCCTGGATGAGATCATCCTAAGCGCGCTTAATTGGGAAAAGAAGCTCTAGGTTCTAGCGTGAAAGTGCGATTTGAAATTTTAAAATTTTACTCCGCCGCGTTTAATAGTGGCGAGCAAAAGGAAGCCTTGTTTGCTTAAAATTCTAAACGCCCCCGAAGCCGCGCAGCGCAAGCTCGGCGTCGTGCTATCGTATGTGAATATCTTTGTTTCTACGATACTTACTTTGGTTTATACGCCGTTTTTTCTGCGGGCGCTGGGGCAGAGCGAGTTTGGGCTGTATTCTTTAGCTAGCAGCGTTATCGGCTATTTGGCGATTTTGGATTTAGGCTTTGGTAACGCTGTGACGGTCTATACCGCTAAATACGCCTCAAGTGGCGAAGTGGAGCGCATGCATAAGCTGCATGGCACGATCTTTAGCGTGTATTTGGTAATGAGCGCGGTGGTCGTGCTTGCAGGAGCTGCGCTGCTAGCCAATCTGCACGCGATTTTTGGCGCTAAGCTAAGTACTAGTGAGATGGGCGAAATTCGCATTATGCTAATGCTACTAACTGCAAATTTAGCGATTAGTTTTCCTTTTAGCATCTATTCGTCGATCCTTACGGCGCATGAGAATTTCGTATTTATCAAGCTAATTGGGATCTTTCGTACAATCGCTCTGCCGCTAGCTGCGGTGCCTGCGCTACTTTTGGGATATAAGGCTATCGCGATCGTAATCATCGCTACGGCGGTAAATTTAATCTGCGTTGCGGCGGACTTCATCTACTGCAAGCGCAAAGTCTCGCCCGTGATAAGCGTGCGAAATTTCGACGCCCCCACGCTTAAGCAAATTTTTGGCTACTCGTTTTTTATATTTTTAGGCATCGTAGTCGATCAAGTAAACTGGAATGTCGATAATTTTATCTTAGGCGCTGTAGCAGGCGCTACGGCGGTCTCCACGTATGCCGTAGCAAGCACGATAAATGCCACTTTCGTCACGCTTTCGCTCACCATTAGCGGCGTGATGCTTCCTAAAATCGCTAAAATGGTCTCTGCAAACTCCACCGATTCCGAGCTTAGCGCGGAATTTATCAAAATAGGCAGGCTGCAATTTTACGTTATATTTTTTATCGCGTCGCTTTTGGTGATTTTTGGGCGTGAGTTTATCGTGCTCTGGGCTGGCGCAAATTATGAAATTTCATATGCAATCGCGCTTATTTTGGTGCTTCCAGTAAGCGTGCCGTTGATTCAAAATTTAGGCCTAGCCGTGCTTCAGGCAAAAAACAAAGTTAAATTTCGCTCAATCGCTGCGTTTTGCGTCACGCTCGTAAATATTGCTATTTCTATTCCGCTAGCTAAGGCTTACGGTGGCGTGGGTGCTGCGTGCGGTACGGCTTTTGCGATCACCTTGCTAAATATCTGCGTGATGAATATCTACTATGCTCGTGTAATCGGACTTGACATCGCTAAATTTTGGCGAAATATCGGCGCGATGGTAGTAAAATTTGCTCCCGCAATCGTAGTAAGCCTAGTGGTAAATTACACATTAGGCTTACATGGAGTGAACTTTTTGCTAATTTGCGGCGGGCTTTATTCGGCTATGTTTATGCTAAGCGCGTATTTTTGGGCGATGAACGACTATGAGCGCGCGATTTTTGGTGGCATTGCGGCTAAGATAAGGAGGCGGGCTTGAGCTTCAATGTAATTGGCGAAGTGGTTACGAAAGACCGCTGTATCGGCTGCGGCGTCTGCGCGAGCAGCTGCCCTTTTAGCGTGCTAAAAATGCGGCTTGGAGGCAATGGATTTTACGCGCCCGAGGAGGGCGAAGGGTGTCGCGACAAATGCGATATTTGTCTAAAAGTCTGCCCGTTTTACGAAAAAGACGCGCTTGAAAATGAGCTAAATTCTAAGTCATACTCAGAGCTAGAAGGCTTTAGCCCAGATTTTGGCAGGTTTTTAGCCACTTACAAATTCTACAAAAAAGATGAAGCGCAGCGCCTAAGCAGTGCAAGCGGCGGCGCGGGAGATTATATTTTTCGCGAGCTTTTTGCGCGCGGGCTCATTGATTACGCGATTTGCGCCGTGCCTGCGGACGAAGGGAATTTTATAGCCCAAAATCACAAGTGCGGTTTTTCTGCCTGCGAAAATTTAGCGCAGCCGCAGAATTTGCAAAATTCCGCAACCAAAAATTCCGAACAGAATTCCGCAATTCCGAATTTAACGCAGAATTTGGCAGACGATGATTCTATAAATTTTACGAGTGCGCAAAATTCCTTTTGCGAAAATTTTACGCAGAATTCCATGCAGAATTTTACAAATGAAAATTTCGCGCAGAATTCTAAAATTTCTTGTAAAAATTCCGTATCAGCACAGGATTTTGCCTGCGAGAATTCTAAAAACACGCGAAATTATGCGGGCGAAAATTCCGTGCCGCTATTTAAATTTAGCGTGATAAAAAATGCAAATGAGCTTACTCGTGCGCGCTCGTCCGCTTACTATCCGCTCACGCTTGAAGCAGTGCTAAAGGAGATGTCACGCCACGAGGGTAGATACGCGATCAGCGCGCTGCCGTGCTTTGCTAAGGCCTTAAGACTTGCTGCGAGCAAAAATCCGCGCCTTAAATCCCGCATAAGCTTTATTATTGGGCTGGTTTGCGGACAGGGCAAGGGTGCTGGTTTTACGCATAAGCTGGCAGATCTTGCGTTTAAAGAGCGTAAGCAGCTCGCAGCAGTTAATTACAGATATAAAATCGCGGGCAAAAGTGCGATGAGCTTTGGTTTTAAATTCCGCGCTACAGACGGTAGCGAGGCGATAGATGATCGCAGTAGTAGCGCCTTTGCCTACTGGAGTTCACGCGCTTTTACGCCGCTTGCGTGCAACGCCTGCACTGACGTTTTTGCCAAATGTGCCGACGTCGTGCTGATGGATGCGTGGCTGCAAAGCGAAATGAGCGAGTGGCGCGGCACATCGCTCGTAATTACGCGCGCAGCTCAGATTGACGTGCTATTTTCGCAGCCTACGAAGCAGGCACGCGAGGCGATTTTTTGCGAGCGGATATCCGTAGCAGAGGTGCAGCGCTCGCAGCAAAGCCAGGTAGAGTGCAAAAACGAAATTTTCTATGGCGCGAAAAACCCGCTTAAGCGTTACATCTTGCGCCAGAAGCTTCAGATCCAGCGATATAGCGCTACGCATTTTGATTGTGATGATTTCATCGCTGCTAGGCTTAAAAAAATTGCCGCTGCGAATAAAGTGCTAGCGCTTTTGACGCTACCAAAGATCGCGGCATATAAAATTTATAGGAAGTTTGCATGAAGATCGGGATTTTTACCCTGCCGCTAGTAAATAATTACGGCGGAATTTTACAAGCTTATGCGCTAAGCCGCGTGCTAGTGGAGCTTGGGCATGAGCCACGTCTCATAAACTTGCGCCTGCAAAGAAGTAAACTATCGATTGCGTATATTAAATTTTTAGTGGCATGCGCGCTTAAAAAGGAGCTTTGCGGCGCGAAATTTAATCCCTCTTACGAGCGCGATACTAGTGAGTTTGTGGCTGAAAATATCCCTTTAACCGCGCCTGTTTGCACGCCTGCGGATTTAAAGGCGCTGTGCGAGAAAGAACGCTTTGAAGCGGTGATTTTAGGAAGCGATCAGGTTTTTCGTCCTAGCTATTTTGCGGATTTTGCAGATTGCTTTAGCCTTGGATTTTTGCCGCCTAACTGCACGCGGATCGCCTATGCTGCAAGCTTTGGCGGAGATAGGCTCTGTGGGCTTAAAAATCCCGCAGATTTAAAAGCTCACGCTGCAAATTTGGCTAAATTTAAAGCTATTTCGGTGCGCGAGCGCGACGGCGTAAAGCTTGCGCGCGAATGCTTTGGCGTAGATGCGCACTGGGTGCTAGATCCTACGCTTTTGGCTAACAAAGAGATTTACGATAAATTTTTAAGCCATGCGCCAAAGCGCAAGGGCTTTGCCTATATCCTAGATCCATCGCCTCGCTCAGAAGCGGCGATAGAGCTATTAAAAAAGCAAAGCGGCCTAGAGATAGATGAGGTGAACGACCGCGGCAACCGTATCGGCATAAAAGCATGGTTAAGCGCTATTGCGGGCGCGGAGTTTGTACTAACCGACTCATTTCACGGCTGCGTATTTTCTATAATCTTTAATAAGCCGTTTTTTGTGCTCGTTAACGCTAGTCGCGGCGCGTCGCGCTTTAGCTCGCTTTTGGGCTCGTTCGGGCTTGAAGATAGAGCTTTGCAAGATCCCAAAGACGCGCGCTTTAACGCGATTATCGATTGGGATGGCGTAAATGAGGCGTTGCGCCGTAAAAGAGAGGACTCGATGAAATTTTTAAAAACAAGTTTAGGCTCATAAAATGAAAATAGCTATGGTAATTTCTGCTTTAGGCAAGGGCGGTGCCGAGCGCGTGCTAAGCGTGCTGGCAAATTTTTTCTGCCGCGAGAATGAAGTCTGCGTGATAAAATTTGACGCAGATGAGCCGTTTTACGCGCTGGATCCTAAGATCGAGCTTATTAGCTTGGATTTAGGAGTGGGTGATTTGGGAGTATTTGGCAATATAAAAAAGCGCTACGATAAAATTTTAGCCTTGCATAGGCTTCTAAAAAGTCGTAAATTTGACGTAGTAATCTCGTTTTTAGATAATACCAATGTCCTTACGCTTATCGCAAATCTTGGAGTTGGGCAGAAAATCATCGTCTCCGAACACACCAATCATCGTTTTTTAAAAAGTCCGATCTGGCGAGCGCTCAAGCGGATCTTTTATCCGCGAGCTGCAGGTCTTAGCGTGCTTAGTAAATTTGATCTGGATCATTACACATATGTGCAAAATCGCGCGATTATGCCTAATCCGATGTTTGAGATCAGCCATGCTAAAGACGCTCGCCCGCCTAAAGAAAATATCATCCTAGCAGCCGGCCGGCTCAATGTCTATAAGGGCTTTGATGTCCTTCTTAAGGCGCTTGCGCTTATAGATTTCAATCTTTTAAAAGAGTGGAAGGTGGTGATTGCAGGCGACGGAGAGGAGCGAAAGAGCCTTGAAAGCCTAGCTGCGAAGCTGCGCTTAAATGTGCAGTTCATCGGCTTTGTGCGCGATATCGAAAGCTTATATGAACGCGCTAAAATCGTAGTTGTAACCTCCAAGATGGAGGGCTTTTGTAATATTTTGATGGAGAGTATATTTTTCGGCACCGCTAGAATTTCTACGGATTGCATCGCAGGTCCTAGCGAGCTTATAAGCGACGGCGTAGATGGGTTTTTGTGCCCTGTAGGCGATAGCGCGAGTATCGCTAAAAAGCTTGAAATTCTAATGAGCGACGAGAAGCTACGCGAGCGGCTCGTGCAAAACGCCTCCAAGCGCGAGGAGAGCTTTAAAATTGAAACGATCGGGCAACGCTGGTTGGATTTTATAGCCGCTACGATACACAGGGAGGAATAATGAGCGAAAATCCCCTAATCTCTATCATCATTCCCGTTTATAATGTAAAAGAATTCCTGCGTGCTTGCATGGAGCGCATCACGGCGCAGACCTATACGAATTTAGAAATTTTGCTCGTAGATGATGGATCAAATGACGGCAGCGAGGCGATTTGCGACGAATACGCTGCGCGCGATCCCCGTGTGTGCGTGCTGCATAAGCTAAACGGCGGGCAGGCTAGTGCACGAAACGCCGCTTTAGATGTTGCTCGCGGGGAGTTTATCAGTTTCGTAGACAGCGATGATTTGATAAGCCTTGATTTGATTGAGACGCTTTTTCGCCTGACTCAGAAATTTTGCACCAAAATTGCTATGTGCGGCTACACAGCATTTAGCAACGAGAGCGAAATAAATAATTTCAAGGCGGCTTTAAATTCTAAAGAAAATCAAAATTCTAAAGAGATTAGCGATCCGGGAAGGATCGTAAATTCGAATGCCAACGCAGGCGAATACAAAATATCGCCGCAAGAGCTTTTTAGACGCAGCTGCACGCAGGATCCGTATTTTAGCACCGCGGTTTGGCGCGCGCTGTTTGCTCGCGAAATTTTCACTGCTTTGCGCTTTCCTACGGGGCAGATCTATGAGGATGTGGCGATATTTTTTGATATTTTTAACGCTTCTATTACGGCGTGCACGGATGAAATTTTATATTTTTATCGCGTAAGGGCGGGCTCGACCGTAAACTCATTCGCTCGCAGGCATCTGGCGGTCATCGCTGCGGTGCGCCGCTATACCGAGGCGATCGCTGCGAATTATCCAAGCTTGGCGCGTGAGGCTAATTTCACTCGCTGCGAATCCGCGCTGAATACGGCGTTTTTAATTATCAAATCGAGCTTTGATCCTGCGGGCTTGGATGGAGATGCAACTTCTCCTTCCGAGGCTAATACGTACAGCTTGGCAAACGAAGCGGATTTGCATGGCGCTGGTAGTTTATCTTGCGCATGCGGTAAAAATTCTGCAGTTAAAAATTCCGTCGGGCAAAATTATATGCGGAATTCTAAGCAAAATTCTGCGTCGCAAAGAAAGACCGCAGATCCCCGCTCGCCTTTAAACGCCGCAGAAGCTGCGCAGCAGATCCGCTCACTGCACGCTTTGGTGCGCGAGCGGCTGGATTTTGGATTTTTCGCGGCGCATGCAAGTCGCACGCAGACACTGATGATGGTCTTGTTTTACGCCAGCCCCGCGCTTTTGCGGCTATTTTATAAAATTTATCGGAAGTTAAAATGAAAATTTTATTCGTCATCGCGGCTCTTAGAAACGGCGGCGCCGAGCGCGTGCTTCAGGTTTTGGCGAACCATTTTGCGCGCGCAAACGACGTTACGATCGCGATTTTGGAAAACGACGAGGGCAGGTATAAATTTAGCGAAAAGATAAAATTTTTGCATCTGGATGTTTATAAAAATGGCGGCAGGTTCGATAAATACAGAATTTTGCGCGAGTGTTTCAAGCGCGAGCGCCCAAGCGTCATCATCAGCTTTATGGACTGGACGAACGTAGCGTGCGTGATCGCAAGCTTCGGGCTAGGCATCCCGCTCATCGCTACCGAGCACAACGCGCACGATTATCTGCCAAGCGGGCTTTTTAGCCGCGTGCGCGATCTGTGCTATAAAAAAGCAGACGCGCTTACGGTGCTTACGCGCTCGGACTTTGAGTACTATTCGCGATTTGTCAAAAACTGCTTCGTCGTGCATAACCCCTTTTTTGGCGAGATTGATGGCGCTAAAAGCGCTAAGCGAAACGTGATCTTAAGCGTCGGTAGGCTCGAGCCCGTAAAGGGGTATGAAATTTACTTTGACGCGCTAAGCAGGATCGATAAAAGCCTGCTTGCGAAGTGGGAAATTTTAATCGCGGGCGACGGCTCGCTGCGCGAAAGCTTGCGCGAGCTCGTGGCGCGGCTCGGGCTTGAAGTGCGATTTTTGGGACACAAACAGGATGTGAGCGAGCTGTATAAAGAAGCCAAAATTTTTGTGCTCAGTTCGCTTAATGAAGGGCTTTCGAACGTGCTGATCGAGTCTGCATTTTACGGCTGCGCACGGCTTAGCAGCGATACGGCAGGCGCAAAAGAGCTCATAAAGGACGGCTTTAGCGGCATTTTGTTTAAACGCGGCGATGCGAATGAACTTGCGAGCAAGCTTGAAAATTTAATGCGTGATGAGGCGCTGCGAGACGCTCTCGTGCAAAATGCAAATGAAAATTTAGATGAGTTTTCGCAAGAGCGCATCGTTGAGCTCTGGCAGGGCTTGATCGATCGGTTTGCGCGCAAATAGCAGCCGCTTATCGATGCCCTAGCGGCGCGCGAAGATAAATTTAAACTTCGGTGTGCTAAGATAGCGTTTCGCGCCCGAGCAGAGCGGCGCGTTTAAATTTACAAAGCGCATCGCGCGATGAAATTTAGCCGCTTAGAACAGCGCAAAACGCGCTAAATTTAAACGGCGCGGCGTATGTTCGTATAAAAAGGTGGGAGCAGAGCCTTAAATTTAGGGCGCGGCAGCGATATTTAAAAGGTAAAGGGATGAAGAAATTAAGCGTTTTTATATATTCGATGGCAGGAGGCGGCGCCGAGCGCGTCGTAAGCAACCTCTTAGGCGAGCTTACGGCACGCTACGAAGTACATCTGGTGCTGATGAACGAGAGGATTTTTTATGAAATTCCAAGCGGCGTGCAGATCCATTTCATCGAAAAATCAGCCCCCTTTGAAAACGGGCTGCTGAAGCTCGCAAAGCTGCCGTTTTTGGCGCTGCGATACAAAAAGCTATGCGAGCGCCTAGGTATCGACATCCACTTCGTTTGGATGAACCGCCCGTGTTACGTGGCGGCACTGGCGCGAGTTTACGGACTGCGCGGAACGATGATTTTTAACGAATGCTCGACGCCGTCGGTGCTGTATAAAGAGCCGAACTTCAAATCTAAAATTTCAAAGCTTCTGCTTCGCAAGCTCTATCCGAAGGCCGATTTTATCTTTCCGAACTCGCTTGGAAATCTGCGCGATCTAGCGGATAATTTCGGGATCGACGAGCGCAAGATGAGTGTGCTATACAACGCGATCGATCTTGATGAGATCGGTCGCAAGGCAGAGGAGAAGGTCGCGCAGGAGCGGCCGTTTTTCCTAAGCGTCGGCAGGCTCGATGCTGGCAAAAACCACGCACTTTTGATCCGCGCATATGCAAATTTAAAAAATAACGACAAAGACCTGCTGATCTTGGGCGACGGCGTGCTGCGAGCCGAGCTTGAGGCTCTGATAGAGGAGCTAGGCTTAGGCGGCCGCGTGAAGCTTTTGGGCTTTGACGCAAACCCGTATAAATATATGGCCAGATGCTACGCGTTTGTTTTCGTAAGCCTTTTTGAGGGCTTTTCAAACGCGCTCATCGAGGCTCTTGCGTGCGGCAAACTCGTGATTTCAAGCGATCATCAAAGCGGCGCGCGCGAGCTTATGGGGCAGAGCGAATGGGGCGTGCTGGTGGGTGTGAACGATCTAGAAAGCACCCAAGCGGCGATGCAAAAAGCGCTGGATGATGAAAATTATGTAAAATTTTATGAGAAAAAGGCTAAAATTAGAGCCTCGTTTTTCGATAAAAAACGGATAGCAAGCGAGCTGATCGCAAAAATAGAACAAATTGACGAAGGAAAATAGGCGTGGGTGAAGAAAAAAAGGCTTTTAGCGTCAGAGAGATCGACGAAGGATCGGACGATCAAAAAGGCGCGCAATCAATGGGTGCCGACAAAGCTGCCTTAAGCGAAAATTTCGCTAGTGAGGGAAATTTTGACGCAGAGTATTCCGCAAGTGGCGGTGAGAATTTTAGCGGCGAAAATTCCGAGCTTAAGGGTAGCGAGGATACCGCGCCTCAGAGCGATAAAAATTCCGCGCTTGATGCAAAAAATTCTGTAAGCAAAAATTCCGCGCACGCCGGCGTTAAAAATTTAAGCGACGATCAAACGCGCGCTGTTTCTGCAAAAATGCGAGCACAAAAAAAATCCAAAAAGACTAAAAAATCAAGCGGACCAAATTCCACCTCGGTAAATTCTGAAAATTCCGCAGGCGCAAATTCTACAAACTCAAATTTAAAGGGCGCTGCAAATTCCACGAGCAAAAATTCTACAAATAAAAATTCCGCTGGCACTGCGAACTCTACAAATAAAAATTCCGCAAAAGCCGCTAATTTGGCTAAATTTAAAAATGCGAATTCCGCAAGCGCTTTAAATTCTACAAACGGCATAAATTCTGATAATTCTAAAAACTCTACAGCAGAAAATTCCCAAAATTCTAAAAATCAGGCAGCTGGCGCGCTTCCTGCTAGGCGCAGAATTTTTGGCTTCATAAAAAATTATGAGTTTTCAAAGCATATTTTGCTGATGATTTTGTTTGCGTTTGCCTTTAGCGTGGCGTTTCGCATGTGGTGGGTGCACTGGGCGAGCGGATTTCCGAACTACTTTTTTTGGGATGGCGAGCTGATGATAAACACCAACGACGGCTACGCCTTTGCAGAGGGCGCGCGCGACCGACTCGCCGGCTTTCATCAGCCCAACGATCTTAGTTATTTTAGCGCGCCGCTTTCGATCGTGACGGCGTTTTTGGCTGAAATTTTGCCCTTTAAAATCGAGACGATCTTCGTTTATCTGCCGGCTTTGTTTAGCTCGCTCATCGTAGTGCCGATATTGCTTATCTCAAGTGAGTTTCGCTGCATGCGCGCGGGCTTCATCGGCGCGCTTGTCGCGAGCGTGGCGAATAGCTACTACAACCGCACAATGGCTGGGTATTACGACACCGATATGCTAAATATCGTGCTTGCGATGTGCATTTTGTGGGCGTTCATCCGTATCTGCACGCGCGGTTCGCGCAGCACGCTGTTTTGGCTGGGCGCGTTTACGATATTTTATATGTGGTGGTATCCGTCCAGCTTCTCGCTAAATTCTATGATGCTCGCCGTATTTTTCGTCTACACGCTGATTTTTAAACGAAAAAGTGCGGTAAATTACGAAGCGATGATTATCTTTTTGATCGCGCTTTGTTCCACGCCTTTGGTAGCTAAAATTTTAATCTCACTTGCGCTATTTTGGCTCTTTGCGTTTAAAGGAAAGCTATTAAATTTTAAAATTTTAGCGATTATCGGCGCGCTTGCCGTAGTCTTTTTCGTCGCAAACGGAGGTCTTAGCCCGATAATCTTTCAGGCGAAATTTTATATCTTCCGTTCCTTTGCGGACAACGCCGATACGGCATTTCATTTTTTCAACGTCAATCAAACGATCCAAGAATCGGGCATCGTGCCAACTAATATCTTTATGGAGCGCATCAGCTCGCACGTCGCGGTTTTCGTGATCGCAGCGATCGGATATTTGGTGCTTTGCTTTAGACATAAGGAATTTTTGCTCTCGATCCCGCTTCTGCTTTTGGGCTTTGCGGCGAACAAAGCAGGTCTTAGATTTACGATCTATGCCGTGGGCGTGATGGGGTTGAGCTTCGGATATATTTTGTATTTTTGCGTAAAGCGCTTGGATCTGCCAAAGATCGCAGGGCGCGCGATACTGCTGATTTTGACGGCGTTTGCCATTTACCCCGCATGGCAGCACATCGTTTCGTACAAGGTCGATACGGTCTTTTATCAAAGCGAAGTGCGGGTGCTCGATGAGCTTAAAGATAAAGCGAAGCGCGAGGATTACGCGCTTTCGTGGTGGGACTACGGATACGGCATACGCTATTACAGCGATGTAAAGACCCTTATCGACGGCGGCAAACACCTCGGCAACGATAATTTCCCCGTTAGCTTTGCGCTTTTTAGAGATCAGATGAGCTCTGCAAATATGGCGCGCCTGGATGTCGAATACACCGAGCGTGGATATAGCGAAAAAATTCCAAACAAGCTAAAGCAAATTTTAAAAGATTATAACGCCACGGACGTAAATGACTTTATCTTAAGCTTAGGACTGGCTGATTTTAAGCCGCCAAGGCCTACGCGCGACATCTACTACATCCTGCCCGATCGCATGATGAATATCTTCCCCGTCGTCACGCAGTTTTCAAATATCGACATCACCGACGGCAAGCAGCTAAGTGAGCTGTTTTTTATAACGAGCGATAGGTTTGTTCAGGATCAAAGCGGCGTGCATATGGACAACGGCTTTTCGATCTCACCGAGCCTTTTAAATTTAGAGTATAGCGGCAGAAAATTCGCGATCAATACCTTTTACGAAACGAGCTACGACGCGAGCGGCAAGCTTGCGGTCAAAGAGTTTAATATGGACAGCAGCGCGCAATTTTACGTGATTTTCATGCGCGATTACGGGAGATTTTTGCTGCTAGATAAGACGATGCTAAACTCAAGCTACATTCAGCTTTTTGTATTTGAAAGATATAGACCCGAGCTATTCGAGCCTGTGATCTTAAGCCCTGCTGTGAAAGTTTATAAATTAAAGCGCTAGATAAAATTTTGCCGCAAGCCAAGGAGAAATTTATGAAATTTAATCTCACAACGCCAAGCAAGGAATGCAGCATATGGCTCGCATAGGGTTTTTAAGCCATGCCGATATGAGCTTACATTTCTTTCGCCGCCCGATAATGCAGGCTTTAAAAGAGCGCGGGCACGAGGTTTTTGCAATCGCTCCTCGCGGCGCTTATACGCAGGATTTAGCGCGCGATTTTAATGCCGTAACTTACGATCTTGATCGAGCGAGCTTAAATCCATTTACCGTATTTAGCAACACCAAAGCCCTTGCGCGCGAGCTAAAGAGGTTAAATTTGGACCTGCTGCAAACAGCTGCGCACAAATCAAACGTGTTCGGTACGCTGGCGGCTCGCGAGGCTGGTATAAAATATGTGATAAACTTAGTAGAGGGGCTGGGTAGCTTTTATATCGACGATGATATTAAAACAAGGCTCGTGCGAGCGGTTTTGGAGAAGCTTTATAAATTTTCATTTTCGCAGGCGGATGCTTGCATATTTGTAAACGATGCCGATCCCGATTACATGCTATCTCGCGGGCTTATTGCGAAGCAAAAGGTCATAAGGATTAAAAGCGTAGGCGTAAATGCTGAAAGATTCAACCCCAAAATCGTTAGTGCGGCGGATTTGGGCGAGGATTTGTACGGCAAAAAGATCGTACTGATGATAGCTCGCGCGATGTGGCATAAGGGCGTAAGAGAATTCTACGAAGCAGCAGAAATTTTAAAAGATCGATCGGATGCGAAATTTGTCTTTGTGGGCGAGGGTTTTGCTGGTAATAAAAGTACCGCCGATCCTGCGTTTTTGCGAAGCGGTGCGGTGCATTATCTAGGCGCCAGAAACGACGTGCCTGAGCTTTTGAAGGCTAGTTACCTACTGGCACTTCCTAGCTACAAGGAGGGCTTTCCGCGCACGGTTTTAGAGGCGATGAGTATGGCGCGAGCCTGCGTGGTAAGCGATTGCAGCGGCTGCGTCGAGGCGGTGCAAGATGGCGTCAACGGCTTAATCTGCCGCACTCGCGACGCGAATGATCTTGCGCGAAAGATCGAAATTTTATTAGACGATGCTACGCTTTGCGAAAGGCTTGGACGAAAGGGGCGCGAGATGGTGCTTGCAAATTACGACGAAAAGATCGTCACGGAAAAATATTTAGAGGTTTATAGGAAATTTATCGATGTATAGGAGCTTTTTAAAACGCGCGCTTGATTTTACGGCGGCTTTGATTTTGATTATTTTGGTTTCGCCCGTGATGGCGCTTACGTGGTTCTTGATCCGCAAACACATTAGCAAAAGCACGATTTTTACGCAATCTCGCCCGGGGTTTGATGAGCAAATTTTTAAAATTTACAAATTTAAAACGATGAGCGACGAGCGCGGCGCTGACGGCGAACTTCTGCCCGATGAAGAGCGGCTGAACGATTACGGCAAAAAGATCCGCGCGCTAAGCCTGGATGAGCTGCCGCAGCTTTTCAACGTGCTAAAGGGCGATATGAGCTTCATCGGGCCGCGCCCTTTACTGATCGAATACTTGCCGCTTTATTCGCCGCAGCAGCGCCTTAGGCACAGCGTGCGCCCGGGCATCACTGGGCTTGCGCAGGTAAACGGTCGCAACGCGATCAGCTGGGAGAAAAAATTTGAGTTCGACACGTATTATGCACAAAATTTAAGCTTCGCACTCGATCTTAAGATCGCGCTTTTGACGATTAAAAAGGTGCTTGCGAAAGAGGGCGTGAATAAAGAGGGCATGGCGACGACGGAGAAATTTAATGGACACAACTAAAATTTACGTTTACGGCGCGAGTGGACACGGGCTGGTGGTCGCGGATGTCGCATTAGCCGCGCGCGGGGCTAAATTTAGCGAGGTCGTTTTTTTAGACGACGCAGCGGGGCTGAAATTTAGCGAGGATCTGCCTAAGCACCCCGTAATAATCGCAATCGGCGATAATAAAACTCGCGCAAAGATTCAAGAGAGGGTGGTGCGTGCGGGTTTTGAGATAGCGACGCTCATTCATCAAAGCGCGATCGTTAGCGCAAGCGCCACTATCGGCGAGGGCGTGGTCGTAATGCCCGGCGCCGTGATAAATGCGCGAGCTAAAATCGGTCGCGGCGCGATAATCAACTCTGGCGTCGTAATCGAGCACGAGTGCGAGATCGGCGAGTTCGCGCACGTTAGCCCAAACGCGGCGCTTGCGGGCGGCGTGAAGGTGGGGGCGTTTTCGCACATTGGAATCGGTGCCAGCGTCATTCAGAGGCTAAGTATCGGGCAGCGCTGCATCATCGGCGCGGGCGCTGCGGTCGTGCGCGACATAGCTAGCGACAGCGTAGCCGTAGGCGTGCCCGCTCGCGTGATTAAAAAAAATGGCTGAATTTAAAATTTATAGCATTAAAAGTGATAAAATCTGAGCATTTAAATTTAATGCCGAAAGCTAAATTTAGCCCTGCGTCGCGCGAGGTTAAATTTAAAGATCAAGGAAGGATAGAGATGGCAAGAGTATTTTTAAGCCCGCCGAACATGGGCGGCAATGAGCTTGAGTATATAAAAAAGGTATTTGAAAGCAACTATATCGCGCCTTTGGGCGAATATGTCAATCGCTTTGAAGACGCAGTGAAGTCCTATACTGGCACGCGCGGCGCGCTGGCGCTAAACGCAGGCACGGCGGCGCTTCATCTAGCGCTTCGCTGCAGCGGCGTAAAGGACGGCGACGTGGTGCTTGGCTCCACATTTACCTTCATGGCGTCGCTAAATCCAATATTTTACGAGCGCTGCGTGCCGGTGCTGATAGACAGCGACGAGAGTTGGAATTTAAGCCCGAAGCTGCTTAAAGAAGCGATCAAAAAATCGCCGAAAAAGCCAAAGGTGCTCGTCGTTACGCATCTTTACGGACAGGCTGCGAAGATGGATGAGATATGTGAAATTTGCGCGAACGAAGGCATTGATGTTATCGAGGATGCCGCAGAGGCGCTGGGCGGATTTTATAAGGGCAAAGCACTTGGTGGTATCGGAAAATGCGGCGCGTTAAGCTTCAACGGCAATAAAATCATCACTACCTCAGGCGGCGGAATGCTGATCTCAAACGATGAGGGGCTAGTGGCTAAGGCTAGATTTTTAAGCACCCAAGCGCGCGAGCCACTACTTCACTACGAGCACAAGGACTACGGCTATAACTACCGCTTAAGCAACGTCTTAGGCGCTATTGGCGTAGGCCAGATGGAGGTCTTGCCGCAGCGCGTAAAGAGAAAGCGCGAAATTTTTAAAATTTACGAGGATCTGTTTAGGGGCACCGACGTGGAGTTTATGCCCGAAGTAGAAGGCGGCAAGGGCAATAGATGGCTTACGACGCTTCTATTTAAGAAAAAGGATGCCCATCTAAAGGTTATCGACGCTCTAAATAAAGCCGACATTGAATCTCGTCCGCTTTGGAAGCCGATGCATCTGCAAAGCATCTTCGCAGGCGCGCTTAGCGTAGTTGACGGCACTAGCGAGGATATGTTTAGTCGCGGCATCTGCCTTCCTAGCGGCACCGATATGAGCGACGAGACGATTGAGCGCGTCGTAAAAATCGTAAAAGAAAACATCTAATGCTGTTAAAACCCACTAAATTTAGCCGCTTCGCGTTTTTTTTGCTAGGAGATATTTTTATCTCGATCCTCTCCGTTTACATCGCGTTTTTGCTGCGATTTAGCGGAGATATACCGAACGAATTTTATAAAGGCGCGCTGCTTAGCGCCTCGAGCCTGACGGCGATTAAAATTTTCTACTTTTGGTTTTTGCGGATCTATTTAGTTCCGTGGAGATTTTTCGGGCTATACGAAGCAAGAAAGCTCTTCTACGCGCACGTGATGGCGGCGCTTACTTTTTTGATCCTATTTTTTCTAGCGAGTAAAATTTTTAACCCATTCCCGCGCTCGGTCATCATCATCGATGCGGCAATCTCGTTTATTTTAATCGGTGGGATTAGAATTTCAAAGAGGATGTTTCTAAGCGAGAAGAAAAACATCACGAATAACGAGCCCTGCATCGTCGTAGGCGCTACGAGCAAGACCTTTCACGTCCTAAAAGGTATGCGGCAAAAATATATCAACTACTATCCGGTGGGCGTCGTGGACGGGCGGGCAGAGCTAGTAGGGACCTATTGTGAAAACTACGTAGTCAGAGCCAAGAGCGAAATTCCGCAGATGATCAAAGACAGCGGCGCCAAAACCGCGATCATCGCGCTGGCGCTGTATCCGGACGAGCTAAAGCAGCTCTACGACGAGCTGTTTGCATATGGGCTAAAGGATATTAAGCTTTTTTCGCTTTTGGAGGATGAGAGCAAAAAGATCCGCGACATATCGATCGAGGATCTGCTCGCGCGCAAGCCAAAAGACCTTGACACCAAGGCGATCGAAAATTTTATAAAAGGCAAGATCGTGCTGGTAACGGGTGCGGGCGGCACGATAGGAAGCGAAATTTGCAAGCAGTGCTTAAAATTCGGCGCAAAGAGACTCATTATGGTCGAACACAGCGAGTTTAATCTCTACTCGATTAACGAAGCCACCGGCGCAGATGCGCGCAACGAGCTAAAGATGATAAACGTCGTTTATCGCCATGAGCTGGAGGAGGTTTTTGCAGAATTTCGTCCCGAGGTAGTCGTGCACGCAGCGGCGTATAAGCACGTGCCGCTATGCGAGTTTAACCCGCATCTAGCGGTCAAGAACAATGTCATCGGCACAAAAAATGTAATTGATCTATCTAAAAAATACGGCGCGAAAAAGGTCGTTTTGATCTCGACCGATAAGGCGGTGCGACCGACGAACATTATGGGCACTACGAAGCGTATCTGCGAGCTTTACGCGCTAAATTCCAACGACGCGGCAAGCGATACGCAGATCGTCGCAGTGCGCTTCGGAAACGTGCTCGGCTCAAGCGGCAGCGTCATCCCTAAATTTAAACGCCAGATCGAAGCAAACGAGCCGCTTACCGTTACGCACCCCGAGATTACGAGATATTTCATGCTCGTTAGCGAGGCGTGTCAGCTCGTGCTTCAAGCGGCCTCCATCGCGCAGGGCGGCGAGCTTTTCGTGCTGGATATGGGCGAGCCCGTAAAGATCGCCGATCTTGCCAAGCGAATGCTGCAGCTTGCCGGTAAGGAGGAGCTGGGCATTAAATTTGTAGGCCTACGTCCCGGCGAGAAACTTTACGAGGAGCTTTTGATCGACGAAAACGACAAGAGCACGAAGTACCAATCCATCTTCGTAACCCACTCCGCAAAATACGACCTGCAAGAGCTAAGCTCGCAGATCGAGGAGCTTTCGGAGTGCGAGGACGCGCAGGTCGCGGATAAGCTAAAGCGTATCGTGCCCGAGTTTTCGCACCGATTAAACGATATGAAGGGCACGGCTTGATCGGTATCGTGGATTACGGCGCGGGCAATATCCAAAGCGTAATGAACGCGCTTAGCTTCTGCGGCGCTAAATTTTGCCTTGCGCGCAGCCCTGAGAAGCTTTTGAGCTGCGATAAGGCTCTGCTTCCGGGCGTGGGCGCATTCGGCGAGGCGATGAACAGGCTTCGCGCAAGCGGTATGGACGCCGCGATTAAAGAATTCGTCGCAAGCGGCAGATATTTTTTAGGCATCTGCCTAGGGATGCAGCTTTTGTTCGAGCAAAGCGAGGAGTTCGGCGCGCGCAGCGGGCTTGGAATTTTGCCCGGTCGCGTCGTGAAATTTGACAAAACGAAATTTAATATTCGGGGAGCGGAATTCCTATCCGAAAATATGAAATTTAGAAAAAATACGAAATTTAGATCGGGCGGGATGAAATTTAATTCAGACGGGGCAGAGCCTAGCGAGCGCTGCGGGCAAAATTCCGCTTGCGCCGAAAGCCTAAAGATCCCGCACGTCGGCTGGAACAGCGCGCATTTTATCAAGCGCTCGCCGATAAACGCGGGCCTAGGCGAGTTTGAGTATCTGTATTTCGTGCACTCCTACCACGTCCTTTGCGCGCGCGAGATCACGCTTGCGACTACGTTTTACGGCTATGAGTTTGCAAGCGCGATCTGGCGCGAAAACGTATTTGCCTTTCAGCCGCATCCCGAAAAAAGCCACGATGCGGGCATAAAAATCATTAAAAATTTTACGGAGCTGTGATGGAGATTTTCCCTGCGATCGATCTGAAACAAGGATGCGCCGTGCGCCTTAGCAAGGGCAAGATGCAAAGCGCAAAAATTTATTCCAAAGACCCCTGCGAGCTAGCCAAAAAATTTGAAGATCTCGGCGCTAAGTGGCTGCATCTGGTTGATCTCGACGGCGCGTTTGCGGGCGAAGCGGTAAATTTCAAAGCGATCGAGCGGATCGTAAAAAGTACGAGTCTGCGCGTAGAAGTGGGCGGCGGCATCCGCGACGAAGCGCGCATAAAGGAGTATTTAAGCTTAGGCGTCGATAGATTTATCCTGGGCTCGGCGGCGCTTAAAAATAGGGATTTCGTGAAGCAAATGGCGAAGCTTTACCGCATCGTCGTGGGCATAGATGCAAAAGAGGGTCTAGTAGCGACCGAGGGCTGGGCGGAGCTAAGCCGCGTAAAAGCGACCGATCTGGCGCGAGACTACGCGGACGCGGGCGTTTGCGCGATCATCTGCACCGACATATCGCGCGACGGGATGCTAAGTGGCGTAAACGTAGAATTTAGCCGCTCTATCGCGAAAGCTTGCGGCATCGATACTATCGCAAGCGGCGGCGTGAAAGATATGAACGACATAATCGCGCTTAAAAACGCAGAGCTCATAGCAGGCGTCATCGTCGGCAAGGCGTATTACGAGGGCACGCTCGATCTTAAAAAGGCGTTTGAGGCTCTATAAAAACGCCCGAGCGTAAGCAAAGTTTGAACTAAATTTTAGTAATATGCAAATTTTAAAATTTAAAGGTGATGTGAGGCTATGAAAGATTTTTTTTATGAGATGATCGTAAAAAGCGCGAATGCAAGCGAGCTTTTTAAAAACTTTGCGTTTGAGCTCGGCGTTACCTGCGTCGAAGAACGCGGCGAGCGTTTCATAATCCGCGACGAAGAGGATCTGCAAAATTTAAAATTTGCGTTTGAAGAGTTTAAAAAGGCGCTCGCGCGATCTCTCAATTTAGACGCCGATCTGCAGATCGAAATTTCAAAAAAGCAAAACAAAGACTGGCTCGACGAATATAAAAAAGGCGTCGCGCCCGTAGCGGTCGGTAAATTTTACGTCCGTCCGAGCTGGTGCGAAAGATCACAAGATCCCGCGCTAATCGATCTGCTGATCGATCCCGCTCTAGCGTTCGGCTCAGGCCATCACGAAAGCACTAATATGTGCCTGGCACTGCTTAGCGAGCTCGCTCGCGATGGCATGAGCGCGCTTGACGTGGGCTGCGGCAGCGGAATTTTAAGTATCGCGATGAAAAAACTGGGCGCAAAGGTAAGCGCCTGCGATACCGACGAGCAGGCGGTGACCGCTACGCAGCAAAACGCCGAGAAAAACGGGGTACAGATCGATCAAATTTGGCTCGGCAGCGTTTCAAGCTTGGGCGAGCAAGCGTCTAGTTTAAGCGAGCGCGCGCTCTGTAAAGACGCGCAGTTTGATCTCGTCGTCGCAAATATAATCGCCGACGTGATTTTGATCCTAAGCGCGGATCTGAAAAAAGCGCTGAAACCGGGCGGCAAGCTCGTGCTGTCGGGAATTTTAGAAAAATATAAAGATAGGATCGAGCAAGCCTTTTCGGATTTAAATTTCGTGCAGATGAAAAAGCAAAACGAATGGCTTAGCTTCGTTTATGAAAGGAAAATATGAATAACAACCCAAATAATCAACCCCCTCAAAACGGCGGCGGAAACAATTTTTTTAATAAAAATCCGATCGGCGTTTTTATAATTTTCGCGCTTATTTTGATAGTCGTGTTTAAAGCGATATCCCCAAGTGGCGGATTTGATAGCGGCGGAGTGCTAGGCTCCGTTTCAGGCGAGAGTAGAAACGTAACTTACTCCGAGCTAAAATCGCAAATCAAAAACTCTCAAGTAAGCATGGTTTCCATCGGAAGCTCCACGATTAAAGCGCAAGTCGGCAACGTAATCTACACCGCCAAGCGCGTGGATGATCCCGAGCTAGTTCAAATTTTAGAATCGCGCAAAATTCCATACGGCGCGTATAACGAGAGTAACTTTTTGACCGATCTGCTCTTTAGCTGGGTCTTGCCGCTCGTGATTTTCTTTGGAATTTGGATGTTTTTGGCCAACCGCATGCAGCGTAATATGGGCGGCGGCGTGCTCGGCATCGGAAGCTCTAAAAACCTGGTAAGCGCCGAAAAGCCGAAGGTTAAATTTAGCGATGTCGCTGGCGTCGAAGAGGCGAAAGAGGAGGTTAAGGAGATCGTAGATTTCTTAAAAAACCCCGAGCGATATATAAGCCTCGGGGCTAAAATTCCAAAAGGCGTGCTTTTGGTTGGACCTCCGGGCACGGGCAAGACGCTGCTAGCCAAAGCGGTCGCGGGCGAAGCGGACGTGCCGTTTTTTTCGGTATCGGGCTCGAGCTTTATAGAGATGTTTGTAGGCGTGGGCGCTAGCAGGGTGCGCGATCTATTTGATAACGCTAAAAAGCAGGCTCCGGCGATCGTTTTCATCGACGAGATCGACGCGATCGGCAAAAGCAGAACCGCGGGCGGTATCGGCGGCGGTAATGACGAGCGCGAGCAGACGCTAAATCAGCTGCTTGCTGAGATGGACGGCTTCGGCTCGGAATCAAGCCCGGTGATCGTCCTTGCGGCTACCAACCGCCCCGAGACGCTGGATGCGGCGCTTCTGCGTCCGGGCAGATTCGATAGGCAGGTTTTGGTCGATAGACCCGATTTTGACGGCAGAATGGCGATTTTAAAGGTGCATATGCGCGACGTTAAATTTGCTCGCGATATCGATATCGAAGAGATCGCGCGCCTTACCGTGGGCTTTGCGGGAGCCGATCTTGCAAACATCATCAACGAAGCCGCGCTTTTAGCGGGTCGCGAGGCAAAGGCGGAGGTCGAGCAAAAAGACCTGCTCGAAGCGATCGAGCGCGTCGGTATCGGACTGGCTAAAAAATCGCGCCGCGTAAGCCCGATCGAAAAGCGGATCGTCGCCTACCACGAAAGCGGTCATGCGCTCATCGCCGAGCTTACCAAAGGTGCGATGCCAGTATCTAAAGTAACTATCGTGCCGCGCGGATTGAGTGCCGCGGGATACACGCTAAATTCTCCGTTTGAAAATAGATATCTGCATCAGCGCCATGAAATTTTTGCCGAGATCGATACGTTTTTGGCTGGGCGCGCAGCGGAGGATGTGTTTTTGGGCGAGATCACCGACGGCGCGGGCAACGATTTGCAGCGCGCTACCGATATGCTTAAATTTATGGCTACTCAGGTCGGAATGACCGATGCGCTCGGGCTTGCGGTGCTAGAAAAGCAGCAGTATTCCTTCCTAAATGGCGGACAGAGCATCAAGGATTACAGCGAGGTAACGGCGGTTAAGATTGACGAATATGTTCGCAAGACACTGGATGAGCGCTATGCGGCGGTAAAAGAGACGCTAAGGACCTATGCTCCGGCGATCGAGGAGATGGTAAAGGCGCTGTATGAGAAGGAGACGGTCTCTGGAGAGCAGATCGTGGAGATCATCTCTAAATTTGAAAAAGATAACGGCATGCCTACCCGGCTGGTGCGAAATTTGGGCGCTAACGATGATATCGAAAGTGCAAAGAGCGAGGCTTAAATTTAAAGCCTCGCGCAGGGCAAGAACTTAGGGCTAAATTTTAAGAAGGTCGCGCTAAAATGCTTTACGCGCGATCCGCGGCACCGAATGAAAAGCGGTGTAAAAATAAAATTTTAAAGAGTAAGAGATGGAAGAGGAAAAGGGAAAATTAATCTATATATTGCCGAATTTTTTCACGGCGGCAAGTGCTTTTTTGGCGGTTATCAGCATAATTTCTACGATCAAAGGCAACTT
Source organism: uncultured Campylobacter sp. (assembly GCA_963525605.1). Lineage (GTDB taxonomy): Bacteria > Campylobacterota > Campylobacteria > Campylobacterales > Campylobacteraceae > Campylobacter_B. The sequence continues at coordinate 102,117 of CAURKZ010000005.1, read as the reverse complement.
CAGCGCCGCGATCTTTTATATCATTTTATCCTTGATCTGCGACGGACTCGACGGCCGCGTAGCGAGGCTAACGCATGCGACGTCGAAATTCGGCGTGGAGTTTGATAGCCTTGCGGATATCGTGGCTTTCGGCGTAGCGCCGGCGCTGCTATTTTACTGCGCGGTCGGGCACGATTACGGTAAGGTCGGCTCGCTTGTAGCCGCGCTTTACGTGGTTTTCGGCGCGATCAGGCTGGCGCGATTCAACGTCACTACGGGCACCTACGAGCCTAGCGTTTTTATCGGGCTGCCGATTCCTACGGCAGCGATTACGATGGCGTTTTGGATCGGAATTTATCTAAAATATGAGCTCTCCAAAGGATTTGGCGTATTTTTGATCATCGCAATGGCGGCGCTATCGTTTTTGATGGTAAGCAACATACGCTTTCCGAGCTTTAAAAAGATCAGCCTAAAGCGCCCCAACGCGATTAAAATTTTAGTGCTTCTAATCGTCGTATTTTTCTCGCTTTTATATCTTTTCAGGCTGGAATTTCCGGCGGTGCTCACTTTGGTTTATATCGTTTACGGTTTGGTTCGCGGAGCTTTAAATTTAATCGCGGCCAAATTTCATAAAAAAGACAAACCCGAGGAAACGGCGAAATAATCTCAGATATGTTTATCGCCGCGATTGTTTTAAGCTTGCACGGCTATAATTTCGCCAAATTTTAACGCTTTGAAAGGACAAGCAATGGACAAAAATAAAATCATAATCTTCGATACGACGCTTCGTGACGGCGAGCAAAGCCCCGGAGCGTCGATGAATACGGACGAAAAGATCCATCTTGCGTTGCAGCTTGAAAAGCTGGGCGTAGATGTTATCGAGGCTGGCTTTGCGGCGGCGAGCCCCGGGGATTTTGACGCGATAGAAAAGATCGCCGGCGCCGTTAGTAAGACTCGCGTCTGTTCGCTTGCGCGCGCTTTAGAAAAAGACATCAAGGCCGCAGGCGAAGCGATAAAGGGCGCAAAGCTCGGGCGCATTCACACCTTCATCGCCACAAGCCCTATCCATATGGAATTTAAACTCAAAATGCAGCCGCAAGAGGTCATAAAGCGCGCCGTAGAGTCTGTGCAATACGCAAAAAGCCTATGCGATGACGTGGAGTTTAGTTGCGAGGATGCGTGCAGAAGCGATATGGGTTTTTTAAAAGAGATCTGCGACGCCGCGATAAACGCCGGAGCCTCCACCATAAATATCCCCGATACGGTGGGCTATCTCTATCCGGATGAGATCACTACGCGCATAGGCGAGATCGTTAAACTTATCGGCGAGCGCGCCGTAGTTTCGGTGCACAATCACAACGACTTGGGAATGGCTACCGTAAATTCCTTGGCTGCCATCTTGGCGGGAGCCAGACAGGTCGAGTGCACGATAAACGGTATCGGCGAGCGCGCGGGCAACGCGGCGCTAGAGGAGATCGTAATGGCGATCAAGACGCGCACAGATAAATTTGCGCCGCTTTATACCGATATAAATTTGAAAGAAATTTACCCATCCAGCCGCCTAGTCGCGAGCATTACCGGCATCGAGCCGCAGCCTAATAAAGCGATCGTGGGCAAAAACGCCTTTGCGCATGAAAGCGGCATCCACCAAGACGGCGTGTTAAAACACAAAGAAACCTACGAGATCATGCATGCTGAGGATATCGGGCTTGATAAAAACTCGCTCGTGCTGGGCAAACACAGCGGCCGTCATGCCTTCAAAGACAAACTGGTATCTTTGGGCTATGAGCTTAGTAACGAGCAGATTGAGATTGCGTTTAATAAATTTAAAGCGCTCGCCGATAGCAAAAAGGACGTTTTCGACGAGGATATTAGAGAGCTCGTAAACGACGAGTTCGTGGGAGCCGAAAAGACCTACGAAGTGCTGGTTTTAAGCTCCAATAGCTGCAACAAAGGGCACGCTAGCACCGCGCTTACGCTAAGGTATAAGGATGAAATTTTAAGCGATAGCGCGCTTGGAAACGGCGGCGTGGATGCGATATTTAAGGCGATAGACCGTATTAGCGGCATCAGCGGTAGCCTGAAAGAATACCAAGTAAAAGCGGTCTCGCAGGGCAAAGACGCGCTGGCGAAAGTAACCGTTAAGGTGGAATTTGCGGGCGAGGGCGCCATTATCGGCAGAGGACTTGACGTAGATACGATGCTGGCGTCTGCAAAGGCCTACGTTGCGGCGCTAAATACATATTTGGACGCTAAGCGCTAGATTGCTCGGCGGGATTTGTTAAATTTAACGCAAATTCCGCTAGATTAAACAAATCAAAAGCAAAATTTTAATAATATTTCACACTTAAAACGTTGGAGTAGGGGGTATTGAGCCGAAACTCGTTTTAAAATTTATTTATGGAGACTTTTATGAAAAAAGTTCTTGTATTGTTATTTGCGCTTTGCGGCGCGGCTTTCGCTAGCGAGCAGCTAAGTGCTTACACTCAGATCGTTTCTTTTTCTGCAATTACCGTTGCAGTCGTTTTGGGTCTAGCCGCTTTGGGCGGTGCGCTAGGTATGGGAAATGCCGCTAGTGCGACGCTTAACGGTATCGCTAGAAACCCAAGTGTAGCTAGCAAACTATCGAATACGATGTATATTTCGCTAGCGATGATCGAAGCGCAGGTTATCTATGCATTAGTTATTTCATTTATCTTGCTTTTCGTAAATCCTTTTTTGACAGCGGGTTTAAAGGCTGCTGCAAATTAATCAAAAGCCCGAGAAATCGGGCTTTAAACTTATATAACTCAAGGCTTAAGATCAAGCTTTAAAATTTATGCGACCGTGGTGGAATTGGTAGACACGCTATCTTGAGGGGGTAGTGCCGCAAGGTGTACGAGTTCAAGTCTCGTCGGTCGCACCATCTATTAAAATTTTCCCTATTTTTTAGTTTTATTAAATTTTGTTACTAAGAAATTGAATACCTTTTCGGTAAATTATCTATGTTTATACCTTGTTGCAAAAAATATTTTTTAACTTCTTTATAAATTTCATCGTTATATAAATAAATCATAAAATATCTACCCGAAACTGGTGTAGCATACATAGATACCGTAAAAACTTCATTTGATATTCTTATAAAAGGTAAGGCTGTAAAACCTTTCAAATTTTTATTTCTGAATAAGTAAAAAATAAATTTTAATGTTAAATTTACAAAATAAAATAAAATCAAGGGTAATAATAACTTACCACCATCGATAATTAGTGAAAGTATTATTATAAAATATACCAGTATATGAAATTTCTCTGTTTTAACACAGGAATTAGCAAAAAATGTTCTAGCTAATTCGTCCTCTAATATTTTACATTGTCTTTTTAATTTTCCATAATCATAAAATTCTATATAGCGATTTGTGAATTTTATTTTATGATTTTTAAATTTGAATTTTTGAAGAATTGCGACAATAACAATGTAAGTTATAGGGATTAAACTAAACCAAAAAAATACTTTATCTTCAATAGTTCCATAATCCCATAAATTTTCTAATAATCCAGAAAGTATTAGGCAAGAAATAAAAGATGAACCAAGCAATGTTAAAACGAAAAACTCTTCATAGCTTTGTAAGATAAGCGGATTTTCATCATAATCCCTAAAATTCGGATTATTTTGTTTTTGATTTTCAAGCCATTGTTGATATTTTTGCTCTTTTATTTGAGCTTGTTGTATTTTTGCTTCTGCGTTTTTTCTTAACTGCTCGGCTCGTTGTTTTATATCGTTTACCAAATTTGATCCTTTTTATAAAATTTCCTAGTAAATTCAATCTCGGTCAGTATCGTTTGATACTGAATTTTATGAATTTACAAATTTAAACCCGCTATTGCTTTTAAATTCAAGCAACAAGTAAATTTAAATTTGCAAATTTGATATTCGGATCTGTTTGATCTGAATTAGCCCTCGGTTAAACTCAAAGAATATAGCAGTCTTTTTTCTGCTTTATCCAACTCGTTTGTTGCCTTGTTAATTCTACTTGAATTGCTCATTTTTTGTCTCCTTATTAGAAAAATTTTAATATCTTTTATATATCTTTATCTAAATTTATGTGAAAAAGTGTAAGAAAATATTCTTTTAACAAATCGTGGTCTTTTTGATTAAAAAAAGCTATTGTTGTTCCTTGTTGTATTACTACGCGAATACCCCTTATCCAACCTATGTCAATTACAAACTTTTGTGAATATTTCCAAAAATCTATAAGATTTTTATTTGATTTTTTATAAAGCAACATACGAAATAAAATATCATATATAATCGCTAAAAACAAAGCAAAAGCGTAAAGAAGCAAACTTATTATAAATTCGCTATCAAAAGTAAATATAAATCCACCTATTGATACAATTAAAATAGGATATAATGTTATAAATTTGCTACTAAGTATGAAATATAAAAACGATAAAAATTCTTTATTCCCCAATAAGCTCTGAATTTTTCGTATTTGTAAATTGTTATCGTAATATATCGCTTTCATATCATACGAAAGTAAAACATGACGCTTTTTTGAAAATATAGTTATCATATAAGAAATAGTTAAAAATCCTACAAATATCAAAAATAAGATATAAATTTTTCTTATTATTTCGTCAAATTCATCAAATTTGATGTGGTGCTGTATTACAAAAGCAAAAAGCAAAGAAATAAAGAAAAATATTAAATTTAAAATACCGTGAAGCAACATTTCTCTACTGTAATCACGTAAAATCAACGGCTCTTTGTCATAATCCCTTAAATTCTTGTTTTTATTAAAAACATCATTATCCACCTTTCATCCTTTTTATACAATTTCATTTTAAATTCAATATCGGTCAGTATCGCCGATACTGGATTTTATGAATTTACAAATTTAAACTTACTTCAAATTCGCACAATTAGTAAATTTAAATTTGCAAATTTGATATTTGGATCTGTTTGATCTGAATTGCCCTCGGTTAAACCCAAAATCCATGGCAGTCTTTTTTATACCACAGCTTGTTAATTGTTCAATCCCCTATACCCCGCCCATGCTAGCTCTGCATATGTTTTTAGTGCCTCAAACTTTCTCATTTTCTATCCTTTCTGAAGAATTCCTCTATCATCTTTTGATTACACTTTTCTATTGAATTAGTTTCATTTTTGTTACACATCCAAAACTCACCGCCAGATTGCGGACCCAAAGCACTCACTAGAGCTTGCAATATCCAAGTGTGATAAGACTCATAGATGTATATATTGTCGGCTAGTATCTTGCCCGTATTTATATCTTTTATGACTCCACCGTAGTTAAATCCCATTCCCAGCATCTTATCGAATATAGTTTTTATATTAGGCTTTGGTTCTAGGAGATGATATGGATCTTCCACTATAAGCTCGGCAGGCGCTATTTCATCTTTGGAGATTTCTTTGCGAGCTACACATTTGTCTTTATAAATTTCTTGAAGCTCTTTTACATCGTATTTTATATATCTTAATATTTCGGTCGCTTTTCGTTTCAAATCAGTCTCTGAGATGTTTGCGTCATCAAGCAACGATTTTATCTCTTTGGCTATTTTATCTTCGCTTTCATTATTTGGCTGTAGATCGTTTAGAAATTTAACTATTTCTTTATACGGTATTGAGACGTTTTTTGAAAAATTTCTTAATGTTCGGTCAGGAGAGAGGAAGCACTCTTTTGAAGTGTTATCATCGACGTAAACCCTAAAATATTTACCGTTATTGGGACTATTTTCTGCTTTGACCTTGTAATCTATATAGTCCAAATTTCCGTTTATCAATACCTTGAAAGCTGTATCGACCGTATAGTCTCTGTCATTATTATCATCTAAAACCGGAAACCACCTATCAAATTTCTTTTCTCCGGCATAATATGCTCTGATAGCGGGCTTTTCATAGACGTTTATTTTGCCGTATAGATATCCGTAGCAATGAAATATGGCAGAAACTATAAATCCGTCACCAAAAAATACGACAAACCAAACAAGAAGCCAAAAACATTTGCGTTTGCCTTTGAGGGCGATTAAGGCGACAAAAAAGCTTATGGTAAAAAAAGCGGGTATTATGAAAAGAAATACTATACTGCGCATATCTAACCTTTATAAAAATACATATGCAAATTTGTAAAGCCCAAAAAGCTTCTTTAGTAGCAATATTTTATTGCTCTATATCTTAGCTCGTCATTAAATTTCATATAAATTCATCTGCTTAAATTTATATGGAATTTTAAAAACTAGCTTGAGCATCTTAAAATTATTTTCGGTTTTTAAGTCTTTTTGGCTCTTCAAACTTCTGTTTTAATTGGGCTCTTTATAAACGGAATTTCGATGCATTCTATACGAAAGGGGATTAAAATTTTATAAAACAGCGGATGAAATTTTAGGTTTGCCGTCACGATAAACGGGCGGATTAATCTGCGATTTTCAAACGCAAAAAAAGCACTTCAAAAGCCCGCGAGCCGAAGCGGAATTTAGACGCAACGGCGGCGTTTTGCTTTGCAATTTGAGTTAAAATTTGATATGATTGTGCGAAATTTATATTGAACGGCTTTTCAAAATGAATAAATTTATAACCCAAAAAATAGGCGCGCTCGCGGGCTTTAGCGATGAAATTTTAAAAATTTTAGCATCGTTTGACGCGGATGTTTCGGACGCCAGGCTCGCTTTGCAAATTTCAAAAAATGCCCCTCTTGCGGATAAAATTTTAGATTTAGCCTTTTGCGGTTTGTCTAAATTTAGCGCCGAAGGGCTTGCGAGGCAAAATTTCGCCACCGCAGATGAGCGGTGCGATCTCCAAGGCGCGGAGATTATAAAGCACGGCTTACAAGATGCCGCAAACGAGTGGCAGCAAAACGAGTGCACCTCGAGCGATAAAAAAGGCGCAGATTTAGCAGGGCAGGGCGGTAGTCTTAAATTTAATCGCTCAAATGACGCAAACGGCTCGAACTGCAGCGACAGGAATTTTAAATTTAACCCCTCGCAGGCCGCGAGCGATGCGCAGCGGCAAAATCAGCACGCCGCCGCGAGGGCTGATTATGCGCTAGGTTCGAGCATCTCTACGCAAGCCGCACAAACGCAACAGCAAGAACGAGAGCAGGAGCAGGGGCAAGCGCAGAAGCAAAAACAGGAGCAAGAATGGGGAAAGGCGCAGGAGCAGGGGCGAGAGCAGCCGCCGAAACAGGAGCAGGGCGCCGCGGCACTAAATACGCTAAATTTACAGCGAGCGCTTGAGCTTTACGGGCGCGAGCAGATGCGGGCGTTTTTTCTATTCGCGGTATTTGATGAGATGCTAAAGCCGGATTTGCAGGCGTATCGCATCGACCGCGAAAAGCTTACGCAGGTCTCGCTGCTGCGAAATCTACTTATGTTTTCGTGGATCAAATCCTACCCACAGATCGAGCAAAGCATCCTCTCAAGCGTGATTTTAGTGGAGTTCGGGCGGGTTTTTATCGACGAGCAGGTGTGTGCGGCAGGCAGGGCGGAGGAATTTTACCATGCCATCAAGGGCTCGATCTTTCCGCAGGATTTTACCGACGTGGAGATGAAATTTTGCGGCACGAATCGCGAAAGCGTCTCGCACGCGCTATTTGCGCATTTCGGGCTAGAGCAGATCGCGCAGGACGCGCTGTATTCAAACGCCCCCGACGACGCGCCTTTTGAGAACAAATCCCGCTACGCGATGCTAAAAATCGCCAAGACTGCGGTCAATATCTACCATCATTTCGACGAGCTTAGCATCGACAACGCTTTAAATTTACTAGTCGAGTTCGGCTTCGAACAGGAGGCGTTTTTAGAGGCTAAAGGCGAAATTTCGATATGAAAGAGTTCCTGCGCGCCTTTAACTCGGGCGTATTTGAAAAGGATCTTAGCGGCGAGCAAAAGGAGCTCGTGCGCAACCTCCTAAATATCGGCGCTATCAGCGCGCACAAGGGCAAGCTCTATCTGAACGACGGCTATGTTTTCGGCAGGCTCGATATCGCGCGCGACGGCACGGGCTATCTGCAAAGCTTCGACGATCGCTTCAAGGCAGATCTCATCATCGAAAACAGATATTTAAGCGGCGTGCATTTGGGCGATCTGATCCTAGCAAAAATTTTAAGCTCAAGAAAGTCCCGCCTGCACGCAAAAGTGCTGATGTGCGTTAAGCCCGCATTTTTAACGAGCGTGGTTTATACCAAAAGCTTCGGGCGCGAAATTTTAGGCGTGAACGTAAAAACCGGCCTCGCAAACCCGCTCAAAGCCACGCAAAAATCGCTTAAGCAGCTGCCAACAAACACCCTTTTAAAGATCGATAATCTAACAAATGAGATCACCGAGGTGATCGGAAGCTTAGCCGATCCCTTCGTCGATGAGAAAATTTCTTTAGCGATCTACGATAAGAACGACGAATTTAACGAAGCGTGCAAGCAGCAAGCCGCGAGCTTCGGCAGCGAAGTGGACGAGGCGCTGTATCCGCAGCGCGTGGATTTGCAGCATCTGCCCTTTTGCACTATCGATCCCATCGACGCCAAAGACTTCGACGACGCGATCTATTTTGACGTAAAAGAGCGCACGCTTTACGTCGCGATCGCCGACGTGAGCGAATACGTAAGCGAATACTCGCCGATCGATAAGGAGGCGAAATTTCGCGGCTTTTCGATCTATTTCCCGCACCGCTCCGTGCCGATGCTGCCGCGCGAGCTTAGCGAAAACATCTGCTCGCTGATGCCCAATCTGCCGAGATTAGCATTTGTTTTTAAAATCGCTTTGGATGAAAATTTAAACCCGCAAAAGCAGGAGCTTTTCGAAGCAATTATAAGATCAAAACGTCGCTATAATTACGACGAGGTCGATGAAATTTTACGCACCCGCAAAGCGTGCGAGCCTGAAATTTTAAGCTGGCTCTTGCCGCTTAATGAAATTTGCGAGCGCCTGCGCCGCGCGAGGCTAAAGCGCGGATTTGATTTTCGCACCAAGGAGCTTCGCATCACGCTTGATGAGCGCGGCCTAATAAGCTCCACTCGCTTTGAGACCGACACCCCGTCGCATAAGCTCATCGAGGATTGTATGCTGCTAGCCAATAAAGCCGCTGCGGCGCGCATCGAGCGGGGCGTTTTTAGAAATCACGGCTCGGCGGAGCTTAAAAAAATTTACGCGCTGCTTGACGATCTGGCGCTGTTCGGCATCGACGCGCCGTATCAGAGCAACCTTGCTAAGATGATCGGCGAAATCCAAGCGCAAGCCGATACCATGGGGATCCGCGAGGAGGTCGATAAGCTCATCATCAAGGCTCAAAAGCGCGCCGAGTACGCATCCGAATCGCGCGGGCATTTCGGGCTCGGATTTGATAACTACACGCACTTCACAAGCCCGATCAGGCGCTATTCCGATCTCATTTTGCACCGCCTGCTAAAGGCGCAGATGAGGGGAGATGAGAAATTTTATAATTACCTGCTTTTAAACATAGACGCGACGTGCGCTCGGCTAAACGAGCTAGAGCGCGAGGCGGACAAGGTCGCGTTTGATTTTATGGACCGAAAATTTGCGCGCTGGGCCGCGGAAAATTTAGGCAAAAAATTCCGCTGCTACATCGACGAAAACGGAAATTCCGTCACCGCAAAGCTCGACGACAAGCTAAAGGGGGCTAAAATTTTAGTTTCAAATTTCGCCGGCGACATTTTAACGCCCGTGCTAGTCGAGCTTACGGACGCAAACATCGCTAGCGGAGTGATCTTAGGCAGGGTGGTAAAGAAAATCTGATGTATAGAAAAGAATTTGACGGGCTTATAGCAAGCGGTAGAGTGCCGAATTTCGTGCTTTTGCGCGGCGGGGACGATTTTTCAAACGAGCTTTACGCGCAGCGCCTGAAGCAAATTTACGCCGCGGAAAATTTTTTGAGTTTGTACTTTTTGGAGTATGATTTTGAGCAGGCGCGAAGCTTTTTGGAACCCTCGCTTTTTGGCGGCAGCAACACGCTTCATATCAAAACCGCCTCGCTCATCAAAAAAGAGGAGCTGCGAAGGCTCATCGCGTTGTGTAAATCAGACGCGAACAATCATCTAATCTACGAGCTAAACGATAGCGAAATTTCGGTGAGCGCGGATTTTATCAAGGAATTTGAACGAAACGAGGTTAGATTTTTCAAACCCTCGGGCGTAAACGAAGCTATAGCGCTGCTTGCGCAAAAATGCGAGATGTGCAAGCTTTTTGCAAACACCGCCGCGCTTAGCAGGATCTACGCCATCCACAACGAAAGCCTGAGCCTAAGCGCGAGCGAGATAGAGAAATTTGCAAGTTTAGGGCTTGAGCTTAACCTGCAAAACGTAAATTTGATGGTTTATGGCCTTAGCGAAGTAAGCTACGACGAGCTTTTTGATAAAATTTTCGGCCTTTGCGACTTTCGCGTAGATTTTTACAAAATGGCTCTGGGCGGCGGATACAACGAGATGGAGCTGATAAATTATTTCTACCGCTTAATTTATAGAATTTTTCGCCTGCATGCTTACGTGAAAATAAACGGCAGATTTGATTTTAAGGCGGTTTTAGGCTATCAACCGCCCCCTTCCGTGGCCGCACAGATGCAGCGCTACGCCACCAGCTTTTCTACGCGGACGTTTTATAAAATTTTTGCCCACTTAAACGATTTGGAATTTGAACTCAAAAGCGAAAAAAATGCGGCGAAGGACGAGCTTTTGCTCGCGTCGTTTTTGAGGTTACAGCGCATGTTACTAAGTTCGCTCGGGCAAAAAGCAAATATTAAGTGAAATTTTAGTAATATCTCTTCGCATTTTTTGCAAAATCCTTGCCCGCAGACGCTGTTTGCGAGCTAAAATCCATAAGGAGAATTTATGAGAAACTACGAGGTTTTATTCATCGTTAAGCCCACGCTTACCGACGATGAAGTTAAAACAAAAGTCGATTTCGTCAAAGAAATCATAACCAAAAACGGCGGAGAGATCGCTTCCGTGATCGAAATGGGCGCTAGAAAGCTAGCCTATAAGATCGATAAATACGAGCGCGGAATTTATTTCGTAATCTATTTTAAGGCCGAGCCGAGCTTGATCTCCGAACTTGTTAGAAATCTGCGCATCACCGAAGATATCATTAGATTTTTAACCGTCAAATATGAGACTAAGCGCGAAATTTCCGCTTGGGATAAGCTAAGCAAAGGTATCAAACTAAGTCCTGCGAAAAAAGAGCGCGAGCCAAAAGCGCCGGTAGAGCCGAAAGAGCCTGAAGAAGCAGCCAAAGAGGGCGAATAAAGGATAAAATATGTTCAATAAAGTAGTTTTGGTAGGTAATTTGACCCGAGATATCGAGCTTAGATATCTGCAAACGGGTACCGCCGTAGGCAAAACCGGCATCGCCGTCACGCGCAGATACAATAGCTCAAACGGCGAGAAACGCGAAGAGACGTGCTTTATAGACATAGATTTTTTCGGTCGTACGGCCGAGATCGCAAATCAATACTTGCGAAAAGGCAGTAAAATTTTGATCGAAGGCCGCTTAAAGCTAGATCAGTGGCAAGATCAGAACGGACAGAACCGAAGCAAGCACTCCATCAGCGTAGATACTATGGAAATGCTAGGAAGCAATCAAGGTGGAAGCGGCGGCTATAATCAAGGCGGTAATTACGAGGGCGGCAATTATGGCGGAAGCTCCGGCGGCTATGGCGGCGGAAATTCTAACTATGGCGGCGGTAGTAATTACGGCGGCGGAAATAGCTATGCTAACAGACAAAACTCAAATTCAAGAGGTGCAAAAAACGATTACAATGCGCCTAAACAAAAAGAGCAGAGTTACGAAAGCACGATTCCGGAAGTCGACGTCGATGCTGATAAATACGATGACGGCAATGACACGATCCCATTTTAATTAAGGAAAAATCATGGCAGATAAGAGAAAATATACTAGGAAGTATTGCAAATTTACAGAGGCAAAGATCGAATTTATCGATTATAAGGACACGGCGCTGCTAAAGCACTGCCTAAGCGAGCGCTTTAAGATTATGCCGCGTCGCTTAACCGGCACCAGCAAAAAATACCAAGAGATGGTAGAAAAGGCTATCAAGCGCGCGCGCCAAGCAGCCCTTATACCTTACATCGTCGATCGTAAAGACGTGGTCGTAAATCCATTCGAAAATCTTTAAATTTTAGCGGCGTAGAGCCGCTAAAATTCCTACTTTTTAAATCCAATTTTTAAAATTTTTAAGCCTGTTCTTATATATATAATTTCATCCATATTTTTTCAAAGGGGAAATTATGGCAGAGAATGAACAAGAGAATTATTTAATGTGCCCATTTTGCGGCAAAGACGACATCAAATACGGAGCAATCGTATGCGGTGGGTGCCAGGCGGAGATCTCTTATAGCAGGCCCTGGTTAAAGACGCTTCTTATTTCTATACTTTGGCTGTTCTTTGGAGGGGCTTTTACCAAGGATAGCGGTACTCTATTTTATATCGTCTTGGGTATCGGCGTGTTAGGTATCATTGGGTCTATTTTTATGGCGCGAGATCATAGTCCGCAATTTCATAGGATCATGAAGCACGTTAAGTAGCCTATGTTCCGCCGTCTATTGGCGGGGATAAATTTTGTAATTCTCCGATTAAATTTAAATTTGGAGAATTACATTACTTAAATTTTAAAAGATAGATTATGAATTTTTTCCTAGGCTTCCTTGCTGGTAGCGGTGCTTTTGATGGGCTTGCAGCTGCGGTTATCGTTTTGGCGTCATAGCCATTTTGGGTGGTTTTAATGCCGTTATAGCTTCCATTCCTGCTTTTATAGTGTTTTGCGTTGCAAAGGCATTTTTAGAAGGCTTGACTTCTAACGTAAATAATAGATTTGTTACCCTTGTCGTTCCGATCGCTGGAGCTTTAGTGCTAGCATACTTTACGGCTGATGCTGTTTATAAAAGTGAGCAGGCAAAAGATGCTGAGCGCGAAGTGCAGAAGCAACAAAATATGACGCAGCAAGATAAAGTCTATTATATCCAACGCAGTCTGATGTTCGGTGGCTACGGCGTGACGATCGACGGTAAATGGGGCAAAAAAACTATGCAAGCGTCACAGAAATATTCGGGCTCGTCCGCAACCTCGATCGATGAGCTTTATGAGGCGGTCAGGGCTAAAAAAGAGGGCAGAAGATAAAATTTAAATTGCGAGCAAAGTTTGCCTGACTAAATTTTAAAATTTGCTAGTTTTTTTATATCTCTTATCGGGCGCGCCTTTAAATGCAACGTAGTGATTTTCAAAATTTCTTTAGGTTCGTTTGGAAGCTCAAATTTTAATATGATTTGAATGCTTTAAGGGCAGAAGGAAATCTGCTTGCATATGACGTCCAGAACTTAAATTTAGAGATTTTGCCTTAGAGGGTTTGGCGAATGACACTGCCGCCGAATGATTCTGGCTTAAATTTAGCGGATTTCAACTACAAGCGGAGCGAAATTTACGTTACTTTGTGTCTTTTCTAAAAGCATAATGCCTCAGCACTCGAGCGAGCAAAATTTTATCTCACATCGCTACGCTTTGACCTGAAGTACGCGACACATTCTAAGTCACGAAAAACTAAAATTTTTATACCTCCGAAGCTCGCATAGTTTACCAGAAAGCTCGTGCCTAAATCAAAATCCATACCTCCCAAAACCTCGCTAGCTAATATTTTTAATTTTGGATTGTAAATGAGATAAATACTGAGGCGGCAATCTTTAGCGGATGAAATTTTATATGTAAAAAACTGAGGTTTGGATTTACTATGAAAGTTTCAATTTCTTAAACTCGCGACTATATTTTTTCTGCGAAATCGCGTTAAATTTAAGGCTATCTATCCTGGAGAAATTAACGGCGTATTCCTTCAAGCAAGCGAGAATGAAAGAGAAGCGGTAATTGCCATTTTCGTAAAATATCTCGCTCGTTATTATTTTGCCTGCTGCCGCGCCGCATCTTTGATCCGAGCTCATAGCGCATTTTAGTTCATAATATCCATTTTGCAAATCTCCGATGTAAAATTTCAAATGCAACTTTTCATTAATTTGCTTTTTGGGTAGCAATAGCGCATCGTTGAAGTTTATGCCCGCAAAAATTCTTTCTAGCGTATGCATATTTTTATGCAGCCCTGCTAAATACGCCTCGTACCGCCGCTCTCTTAAAGCATATTCGCTATCTTTTATATTGCCCCTGATCCAATCTAAGTCAAAATATAGCACTTCAATCTCTTTGGTTTTAAATTTGTCGTTACCCGTTCGCTACAGCCCTAAGAAATTCTCATCGTTTTTGATCTTTTCGATGAGATCAAGCGTGGCGTAAAACTCGTCGTAGAAATATGGCATCTCGAGCTTGAAAAATTTAAAGCTTAGCCCTTCCAGCACCTTGAGCGAGTGTTTATTTTTAAGCAAAAATATGAAAAATACCCCATCTTTTTCCAGCGCGTTGAGGTAGTTTATTTCGCTTATATTTGCGCGCAGGATCTCGGCGTCGAGGATGACGACGTCGGCTACGTAGATGAAGTCGTTTAGGTGCCTCTTTGCGCTCTCCCAGTTGGAGTTTGGCATCACGTCGCAACCAAGCCCGTTCAAAAAATCTCGCAGCTCCTCAAAGATCGCGCGGTTTTTATGCGTGATGATGACGTTGTAGTCGTATTTTTTTGTGCCAAAGCTCTGCTGCGCGAAGCAGCTAAGCACCGCATCCATTTTGATAAATGTCCCTCGCCCGTCAGCTCCAATACTCGGATGCGAACCGAGTGCACGCAAATGGGTCTGCGCCGAAGTAAGATACTCATCATCCGTGCTAGCAGCGCTTTCTAGTGCACTTTTAAGCGCATAGGTGCGCGGATCCTTTAGCTCGCGATCGATGCCTACGCGAACGTCGAGCTTGATGGAGCTCATATTTGCTCTAAGTTCCTTACTGCTAAATTCTACGCTTACACGGATTGGCTCAGCGATATTTTGTAGAAAAAACTCGCACGCGTCAAAGACTGCGCTAGTGAGATTTAGCACCTCGCCGCCGTAGATACGCGGTAGCTGCGGTGGGAAGCTAAGATAGAGCGTGCTGTCGTATTTTGTGCACTCCTCAAATAAAATTTCGCTTTGAAATTTTAAAATTTTTAAAATATCGATCTGCGCGATATCCTCGTGTCTAGGCACGACGGAATCGCTTTCTTTGGCTTTAGGCGCAGCGGAGAAAATTTTGCCGCTTACGGCGGGCTTTTTAGCAAAAAGTTTTCTTGCCGCAAAGCCTGCCGTCGCAGCCAATATTGCTAGCGCGCCTAAAACCACGGCTTTCATAGCACAAGCATCCCATCGCCATAGGAGTAGAAGCGGTATCTTTGCTCCACTGCGATGCGGTAGAGCTCAAGCGTGCGCTCAAGCCCGATGAAGCTCGCTACGAGCATTATCAGCGTGGATTTAGGTAGGTGAAAATTTGTAAGCAAAAAATTCTGTCTTATCGGCGGGTTGCCCGGGTGCAAAAACAGCTCGCAGATTCCGCTGCTTTGCCCATTGCGTGCAAAATTTTCGATCGTTCTCGTCACCGTCGTACCCACGCCTAAAATTTTTCGCTCGCTTTTTAGAATTTGCGCGGTCTGCGGCGGGATAGAGTAGAGCTCGCCGTGCATCTTATGATCGCGCAGATCCGCTACTTCCACGGGCTTAAAGGTGCCCGCGCCCACGTGCAACGTGATGAAGTGGATATCGTGATTTTGACGCAAATCGGCGATCATCTCGCTATCAAAATGCAAGCTCGCGGTGGGTGCGGCGACGGCGCCTTGCTCGCGCGCGAAGATGCTTTGATACCAGCTTTCGTCCTGCTTGGTATCGGTGCGCTTGATATACGGTGGCAGCGGCACATGGCCGATACGTTCGCAAATTTCAAAAACATCATGGGTGTTTAAAGCTTCGCCGCCCTGCTCAAACTGCACGATGCGAAGCCCGCCTTCCATCAGCTCGCAAACGCGCGCTTCAAAACCGCTTTGAAATTTTAATTCGCTGCCTACTTTGACGCTGCCGCGAATATAGGCGCTAAATTTATTGCCCTCAAGTGGCGAGTTTAGCAGAAGCTCGATCTTGCCGCCGCTGTTTTTATGACCGAAAAGGCGCGCCTTAATCACCCGCGTGTCGTTAAAAATAATATCGCAGGGCGGCAGGGCATCCGCCAAATCGCCGAAGTGCGCGTGAGTGATCTGCTCCTTGGCGCGGTCATAGATCAGCAGGCGCGCGCTTTGTTTGGGCATCACGGGCGCGCTTGCGATGAGCTCGCTAGGAAGCTCGTAATCGTAGCTGCCAACTAAATTTAGATCCGCCATCTCACGCCTGCGCTACGTCCGTGGAATTTTCGCTTTCGTCATCCTCAGACTTATACGGATTTATCATTTTGGCGATGAAGATCGAAAGCAGATAAAGCGCAATTAGCGGAGTTGCGAGCATAAACTGACTAAGCACGTCCGGCGGCGTCATCACCGCTGCAAAGATGAAAATAATGACGATTGCGTAGCGAAAAAAATCGCTCAGGCTTTTATTTGTTACAAGCCCGATCTTAGCGAGGAAAAAGGTTACTACAGGAAGCTCGAAGCTGATGCCGAATGCGACGACGAGCTTAGCGAAAAAGCCTACATATTCGCCGATTGTAGGCATCGCAGTAAATTGCTTGGCGCCAAAATTTATTAAGAAATTAAACGCGACGGGGATTACGAAAAAATAGCAAAACGCCGCGCCTAAAAAGAACATAACGCTTGCGCCGCTAACGAAGGGGATGACGTATTTTTTCTCGTTATCGTAAAGCCCGGGCGCTACAAAAAGCCACACCTGCCAGAAAATTATCGGCATCGCAAGCAGTAACGAGGTGAAAAACGACACCTTCATCGCAGTAAAAAAGGTCTCGCCAAGCTGGGTAAAGATGATCTCACTGCCCTTAGGAAGCACGCGCACTAGCGGGCGGGTCATAAAACCTAAAATATCTTCCCAAAAGCCGAAGCACGCGATGAAAAGGACGATGACGGACAGAACGCAGATAACTAGGCGCTTGCGAAGCTCGGCTAGATGGGGTTTTAGCTCTTCAAACATTAAATTTCTCTCTCATTATGATTTTTGCGTGTCGTTATTTTGCGCGGAATTTTGCATAGAATTTTGCGCATCGCCGTTTAAATTTGCATTCATATTTTGCGCGGCGCTTTTCGCTTCACCGCTCGCATTCGTATTTTGTGCGGAATTTTCTGCGCTACCCGCGCTCGGTATGGAATTTTCGCTTTTATTTTCGGCACTCGAATTCGCGCTTTTGCTTTCAGCGCCGGAATTCATTGCACCGTCGGCAGAGCCTTGCATAGAGTTTACGGCGCGGGCAGAGCTTTGCGCGGAATTTTCGCCGCCCGAATTTGCCTTTAAATTTGCCGTCTCATTCTGTTTTTGTGCCGAGACCTCCGCAGAGTTTAGCGCATCTTTGGCGGCATCCGAGCTAAGCGTTTCTTTAAGCGAGCTTTCCGCGTCTTTTAGCCCCGCATTTAGCGTCTCTTTGACCGAGTCGATACCGCCTTTGATCTCGTCGAGCTCCTCAAACGTGAGCTTTTTGCGCACGCCCTCGCTTGCTTGCGTGATACTCTCTTTATATTTTTTGGCGTCCTCTTTGAGCTCGGCGATGCGAAGCTCCTGATCGAAGCTCGATTTTGCGTCGTTGATGGTTTTTTTGATAACTTTGAAGTATTTAGCTAGCTCGACCAGCACTTTTGGAAGCTTTTCGGGCCCCAGCAC
Organism: uncultured Campylobacter sp.; assembly: GCA_963525605.1. GTDB lineage: Bacteria > Campylobacterota > Campylobacteria > Campylobacterales > Campylobacteraceae > Campylobacter_B. The sequence goes on along the minus strand of CAURKZ010000005.1, from coordinate 84,421 downwards.
GATTATCGCGATGATTAAAATGACCGTAATTTCAGGCATACTGATACCAAACATAAAATTTCCTAACGTAAAAAGTGGCGTATTGTAACTAAAATTTCATTAATCTTAAATTTAGCGCCTGCAGTGGCTTTCTTGCGTGATAAAAAGCGCGATCTCGTCGGCAAGCAAAAAGTTGGGATTATAAAATTTGCCCTCGGTAAATTTTAGCTTTTTTTCGCGCACGAGCAGCTGCGCGTTGCTTAGCTCCGAGGCGTCTAAAATTTGCGCCTCAAATCCCAAAACGCAGCGCAGCCCGAGAAATATGCGCTCAAGCTTTTTATCCTGCGCGCTTAGAACTTCGCGATGTTTTTGCAGCGGATCTGCGATGTAATCTCGCAAATTTTTAGGCGAGCTAAGGCGCACCTGAGCGCTAGTTCCGACCGCAAATGCCCCGAATCCCGCGTAATCCTCGCCGCGCCAGTAAGCCAGATTGTGCTTACAGCGAAGTCCGCGCGCGGCAAAATTTGAAATTTCATACTGGCTAAAGCCGTTATCCGCCGCAAGAGCAAAGAGAAATTTAGCTAGAGCCGCGCTTTCTCTTTTAAAACTTTCGCGCCCAAAAAAGGGCGTACCCTCCTCAAGGCTTAGCGCATAGGCGCTTAGATGCGGCACCTCGCAGCGCACAAGCTCATCCATTTCAAATTTTAAATTCCTTTTATCGTCAAATTTGCTCGCGTAGATTAGATCCAAATTTATATTATCAAAGCCCGCTGCTTTGGCATTTTGCACCGCCAGAAAAATCTGCGCCGCACTGTGCGCGCGACCGAGGAACTTTAGCTTGGCATCGTTGAAGCTCTGCGCGCCGAAGCTGATACGGTTTACGCCGAGCTTTCGCATCGCCCTAAGCCAAGCGGGGCTAGCGGAGTTCGGATTAGCTTCAGAACTGATTTCGGCTTTGGCGGCAAAACGCGGCGCGAGCAGCGCAAAAATTTTGTCGTAAAGCCCCGCATCCACGGCACTTGGCGTACCTCCGCCGATAAAAAGCGTCGAAATTTGCGCGTGCGGATTTTTCGTCAAAAAGTCGCGTACCTCAAGCTCTAGCGCGCGAAAGTAGCTTTTTGCGAGGCTAAACTTATCGCTGAAGGAGCCAAAGGCGCAATACGGGCATTTGGAGGTGCAAAACGGCACGTGGATATAGATGTGCAAGGTCGGTCCTATGGGCTAAATTTATGTCACAAAATTTAGCGAATTAATTTGAAAATTTATATAAATTTTAAGCCTCTTAACGCAAATTTTAATATTTTTAGGTAGAATTTTGAGAAATTTTTTGTGAGAAAACGAGATGGAAAAAGAGAAAAATTACAGACCAAATGTCGCTGCAATCGTACTTTCGCCCTCGTATCCGTTTAATTGCGAAATTTTGATCGCGCAACGAAGCGACATCAAAGGCGCTTGGCAGTTTCCTCAAGGCGGTATCGACGACGGTGAGACGCCTACGATGGCTATCCGCAGAGAGCTCGGTGAGGAGATCGGAACAAGCAAAGTCGATATCATTGCTGAGTGCCCGAAGTGGCTCAGCTATGACTTTCCCGATGGGGTAGCTCAAAAGATGCGCCCATACGACGGGCAAATTCAAAGGTATTTTTTGGTGCGATTGCGGAATTTGCGCGATCTGAACATCAATACCAAACTTCCTGAATTCGACGCATTTAAATTCGTAGGCGCAAATGAGGTTTTAAGGCACGTAAATCACTTCAAAAAGCCGATTTACGCGACGGTTTTAAAATATTTTAAGGAGGAGGGTTACATTTAATGCTAATCGTTCAAAAATACGGCGGCACGAGCGTCGGCACGCTAGAGCGGATCGAGTCGGTCGCACAGCGCGTGATAAAGACTAAAAACGAAGGACACGATGTCGCGGTAATCGTCTCTGCGATGAGCGGCGTTACTAATCAGCTCATCGAGCAGGCGGAATTTTTTACTAAAACTCCCGTAGGTAGAGAGATGGATGTGCTGCTAAGCTCGGGCGAGCGCGTCACGAGTGCACTTTTAGCTATCGCGCTAAACGCCAAGGGCTACCCTGCGATCGCGTTTAGCGGGCGTGGTGCGGGTATCGTGACGGATAATTTTCACACCAAAGCTCGCATCGTCTCGATCGATCCGAAAAGCATGCAAGAGGCGTTAAAGCAGGGTAAAATCGTCGTCGTCGCGGGCTTTCAGGGTATCAGCACCGCAGGCGAAGTAACTACGCTCGGGCGAGGCGGGAGCGATCTTAGCGCAGTCGCCGTCGCAGGAGCGCTGAATGCCGATCTGTGTGAAATTTACACCGACGTGGACGGCGTTTATACGACCGATCCGCGCATTGAGCCAAAGGCTAAGAAGCTTGATCGCATCAGTTACGACGAGATGCTTGAGCTTGCGAGCTTGGGAGCGAAGGTTTTGCAAAATCGAAGCGTCGAGCTTGCGAAGAAATTAAACGTAAATTTGGTGACGCGAAGCAGTTTTAACGATCATGAAGGAACACTCATAACAGGAGAAGAAAAGATGGAAGATGCGGTAATTAGCGGCATTGCACTGGATAAAAATCAAGCAAGAATCACGATTAGAAACGTAGAGGATCGCCCCGGCGTCGCGGCTGAAATTTTCTCCGCGCTCGCGAGCAAAGAGATCAACGTCGATATGATCGTGCAAAATATCGGACGAAACGGCGAGACGAATTTAGGCTTTACCGTGCCGCAAAACGAGCTGGAAACGGCCTATAAAGTAATGAAAGAGGTAAATCCAAATCCGAATTCCATCATCGAATCGGATGCCGATATCGTAAAGGTTTCTTTAGTAGGCGTTGGTATGAAAAGCCACAGCGGTATAGCCAGCAAGGCGTTTAAGACGCTTGCGGACGAAGGGATAAATATCCAGATGATCTCTACGAGCGAGATTAAAATTTCGATGATCGTAGAGGCTAAATACGGCGAGCTCGCCGTGCGCGCGCTGCATAAAGCCTACGATTTGGATAAATAATGCAGGATCTGCACACTTGGAGCGTTACGGCGATGCGCTCCGAGCCCGGACTTGAGTGGCTCGAGGATCGCAAGGAGGACTGGACGCCGCTTTTGGCTTCAAAGCTAAAATTCCTCCACGACGGCTTTGCTTTCATCGTCATCTGCGACGATGAGCGAAGCTGGTTTAGCGAATATATCATCAAAAAGATCAACTCCTCTACCAACTCCCGCCCGCTGTTGCCGTTTTTTTCGCTGCGTTCGCTCTACCGCGGCGGAGTAAATAGCCTGGAGGACGCGCTGCTGCTAAACGATATGCTAAGCCTCGCGTTTGCCAACGGCTTTATATATTTTTACATCGGCAACGGCAACCATCCGCTAGCCAAAATCGCCAAAAGCCACGAGGACAGCTATCTGTGGCTCATCGACGAGAGGCTGCAAAACAGCTTCTACATGAGTGAGAGCGATCCGAGCCTGGATCTAAAACTGATCCAGCTTTTTAAAATTTTAGACAAAAGCATCGACGCCGTGCTTTTTGACGAAGTGGTGCTTTGAAAATCGTAAATCAGATCGTTTTGACGAGCGATTATGAGGGCTTTAAAGATAAAATTTTAGCCGAAATTCCGCGCAAAAATTTAAGGTTTTTCGAAAGCGTCGAGCTTAAGATCGACGAGGCGCGAAAGATCATCGATGAAGCCTACGTCGCCGAGCGCGAGGATAAGATCATCGTTATCGCCGCTACGAAATTCGGCGAGGAGGCGCAAAACGCTCTGCTTAAAATTTTAGAGGAGCCGCCTAAAAACACGGTGTTTTTCCTGATCACCCCTTTCATCAACGCCCTGCTGCCTACTATCCGCTCGCGCCTGATCGTGCAAAACCTCTGCGTGCGAAAGCCCAGATACCGCACCGGGCTAAGCTTAACCAGGCTCAGCCTAAAGGAAGCGGTGGAGTTTATCGACGCGCAGATCGCGCTGGAGCGCAAGGGCGAGCTGGACAAAACGGCGCTAAAAGCGCTCATCGGCGAGATCGCGCTAGAGTGCTTCGAAACGGGCGTCAGGCTAAGCGGCGATGAGCTGCAGCGGATTGACCGCTTGAGTTATCTTGCCGAGCATAATGCCAAAGTCCATGCCGTGCTTACTCCGTTACTGTTGATGATCGAGGAGAAAAGATGAAAATTTATAAAATTTCAAACGAGGCCGATTTTGCGCTGATTTGCGATCGCATCGGCGTGCGAAATGCGGGACGGGCGATAATGCAGAAAAAATCGCGCCTAAACTTTTTCTATCTAAAAGATCTGCGAGCGCCCGCGGCAAATATTTTAAAGCAGGATGCCCTTAGCATCGGCGCCGAGCTTGCGTGCAACGAAGGAGTGATCCTAGGGCGCGATGGTACGGACGCGGTTTTGATCGCAAACGATCGCCAGATCGAAGCTTTGGCGCAAAAAGAAGCTCTGCAGGATTTTGGGCTAAAAGAGCTCGCGAAATTTCTAGGCAAGAAATTTGCTAAGCCGCAAAGCTGCGAAATAATGGGCGTAGTAAACATCAACTCCGATAGTTTCAACCCCGCAAGCCGTGCGGCAAGCTTAAAAGAGGCGACCAATAAGATCGAAAATATGATCGAGCAGGGCGCCGCTATCATCGACATCGGCGGCGTGAGCTCGCGCCCGGGCAGCCGGTACTGCGGCAGGGATGAGGAGTTTGCGCGCATAAAGGACGTGTTGAGCGAAATTTACCGCCTGCGTCTGCATGAAAGGGCTAAATTTAGCCTCGATAGCTTCGATGAGTATTGCTTGGAATTTGCGCTAGATCGGGGCTTTAGCATCATCAATGACATCAGCGCAAACCTTGCTCTTGCCCCGCTTGCGCTTCGCTACGACGCCGCTTACGTGCTGATGCACATGCAAGGAAAGCCGCAAAATATGCAGCTTGCGCCTAAATATGACGATCTGATGGGCGAGATCGATGAGTTTTTTGCGCAGAATTTACAGCAGCTGCAAAGCGCGGGGCTTAAAAATATCATCCTTGACGTGGGCATCGGCTTTGGTAAGACCGCCGAACAAAATTTAGTGCTGATTAAAAATTTGCAGCATTTCTTGCACTTCGGCTGCCCGCTGCTTGTAGGCGCGAGTAGAAAGAGCGTTATCGATTTTTACAGCCCCTCTGCGGTCGAGGATAGGCTCGCAGGATCGCTCTATCTGCACCAGGTCGCCGCTTTAAACGGCGCCGCGATCATCCGCACACACGATGTTTTCGAACACGTTCAAATGCTGCGGCTAATGCGCGCGATGGACGCCGCTGCGGTAAAATTTTAAAATTTTGCGGAATTTTCACGAAATTCTATATTTTTAACGAGATTTTTGTAAATTTGCCTTATGCGGAATTCTAAAATTCCTCAAGGAAATATTTTAATTCTTTTAAAATTTTGCGAAAGAGCTTTTGCAGAATTTTATCCACATTTTATTTTGTGCCTAAGCTTTCGTGCGCTTGCTCGTCGAAACTTATAAAAATTTATAAAATTTCGCTCGATTTATGAGGCGCGTCAAAACAGCGAAGTAAAGAGGGATAAATTCTGGCGACGATTTGCACGGATTATTTGCTGCGCGAGCCGAATTATTTCATTTTTGGGCGAAACGAGCGCTTTACGTCAAAGCCCTTGTTAGCGATTTTTATATCATTTGGTATCGTGCCTGTCGGAGCAGAGGCGTCCTTTTTGGCGGATAAAAACTCGACTAGGCTTTGCCAGACGAAATCGGCATTCAGATAAAACCCCATCGCGTTAAGCTGTGGATTTATCGCCGCGGTGTGAATGTTCTGTGTGAGCTTAAAAAATACGATTGGTGCGCTCAAAATTTCATCTTTGCTTATAATTTTATCGTCGCGAACAATATTTTTTAGTGTCGTTTTGCGGTCGCCCTCTAGCGCCACGAGCTGCAAAATTTCCTCGCGCGTAGCCTGCTCGCCGACCTTGCTGAGCCACGAGACGATATGGGCGCGAAATCCATCGCTAAAGCTCAAAGTTCTGTCTTCCCAATACTGCCTTCTTAGCTCCGTCTCGTCAAACTCTAGGCTTGTGTAAATTTTACCCTGAGAGGCGAAAATATGGACTAAATTTTTGCCGATGAAAATCACGGAGTGAAGCAGGCGCGGCAGTTTATTTACGTCAGTTTTGCTCCAGTTTATAAATTTACCGCGGATAAAGCGGTACCCGCTAAGCTTCCTTTCAAAGACCTTTTTATCACCCTCGTCAAGCCTCTATAGCTCGCCCGCACTGACTGGAGTAGAGTTTCTGCGGTCATAGACCAAAGTCTCGTCAAGCCCGTATTTTGACACCATAAAATCGTAATTATCTTTAAATTTCGAGATAATTTTCATGTTCGTCCCTTAAAATTTTATCTTTCAAAAGCTCCTGAATCGGTGTGCTTTGCACTGAAACCGAAGCAAAATTTTATCATCGTAAATTCGCACTGCGAACCTCGCAAATTTTACTGCTAAATCGCCAAAATTTATATCGCAAGCTCACAGCTCGCTCAATTTTACCGCGTGTCGGCAAAATGGTAAAACCGAACGAAAAGCGTGCGGCGCGGCAAATTTTAAATTTATTTTACGCGGCGACGTAGAATTTTAAAATTTATTTTCCGCGATGGCGCAAAATTTCAAATTTATCTGCCGCAAAAACAGGGGCCGCTACCGCTTAAAGTCATGAATTTCGATATTTGCGCCGTATTTTTTGCAAAGCTCGCTTACTTTTTCTTTAAGCCTTTCCTCGTCATAACAGATAAGATCGATGTATGCGCGCCTTTGTCCGGTTGCGCCGCCGATTATCTCTAGAAACGAGCCGCAGCTTTCTAGCTCCTCGTCCTCGATTTTATTTCGCAGATCAAAGCCCGCCTGCACGTCGCCGCCGTTATCAATGCTAAGAAAGCAAAATTTGATGCCGAGCTCGTAAGCCTCGTTATAGATGTCGCGCTCGCCGTTTAGGTACTGATTTATGATATTGGTCAGGCAGGTGGTGCCTACGATAACGTCCTCTCGCACCTCGCTTCCGCGCGGCTCCATCTCGTAGCTGAAAAAATTCTTTAGCGGTTCGCGTGCGGCTTTTTCGCCGAATTTCTCATCGATAAGATCGGCAAATTCGCTTAGCGGCACACCGTTTTCTTCGGGCTCGGCCAGTACCTCAAGCTCGCCTAGCGTATTTATGATCGCCGTTTCGCCGATCATATTGTCAAGCAGGATAAAGCTAAGGTTGTAGGCCTTGCCCTCGTCCTGCGCGAGTAGAGCCGCTAGGTTTTTGTTGTAAATTTTAATATCCACGTCGCTTTCGTTAAACTGTGCGTAGATCATCGACTCCTCGGCGCTTACGCGCGTGCCGTACATCTCAAGTCCGCCGATACCTCGCGGCGCACGCGGCTTTCCGAGCGTGCAGAGCATTTTGGATTCAAGCTGCCTAGGCATAGCGTTTTTGATGAAGCTTAGCCAAAATAGGCGGTGTCTCATACCCTCCGGAGTTAGCACCAGATCGAGCCGCTCACCCACGAGCCCCGTCATAAAATAAGGCTCGGCAAGGCAGATACGAAGCTTCTCGTCAGTCTTTTGCATCGCCTTTTCAAATTCCTTCGCCGCCAGATTGGCCTTGATCTCGTCTATCGCGCCGCTAAATTCCGCCCAAAATTTATCCACTCTGCCCGCGAACGTGCTCGGCTCCTGTGCTTTCTCAGCCTTTTTGCCAAAACCGAATAACCCCATAATCTCTCCTTTAATTAAATTTAAACGCAATTATAGCTTAATTTTTGCAGGCGCGGAGCGCAAGCTGTAAGACCGCCCCGCTCTTCTGCGCTCCGATATACAGCCCGCGCGGTGAAATTTTACCGCCATTTTAATCAGGCAAATGAAAGTAAATTTAAAATACAATACGAATCTCAACTAAATTTAAGGAGAGCAAATGGGACTATTTAAAAAACTATTCGGCGGCGATGACGCGAGCTCGAAAGATAGCGATAGCAAAGGCGCGCAGGATGAAAACGCCGCAGCAAAAGACGCAAAAGAGAGCGAGCCCGTGTTTTACGCAGACGGCGAAGATGAGGCGATGCTAAAAGCATTCGAGCAGGCACGAAAGAGCTTTCGCTACTTCTGGCGCGAGCTGTACTGGGAGCGCCTCCGCATCGTCCCTGCGCTTAGCTTTGCCTGCGTCAAGGTCGCCTTTTCGCAAGAGCTAAACGGCAGCATCGAGGTCGAGCATATGTGGGTAAACGACGTGTATTTTGACGGCGAGCGCGTTTGCGGCGTGCTCGTAAATGACCCCAATGTGCTAAGCAACGTCAAAAATGGCGACGAAGTCTCGGTGCCGCTAGAACAGATCAGCGACTGGATGTTTGCGATAGAGGGCAAGACCTACGGCGGTTTTAGCGTGCAGGCGATGCGCAAAGCTATGAGCGAGAGCGAGCGCGCCGAGCACGACGAGGCGTGGGGGTTAAATTTCGGCGATCCTGACGTCGTGCTGGTGGCGTACGAACAGCAGGAACATCCGCAAAATTTAACCGAGCACCCGATGAGCGTCAATACGAAGAAAAATTTCGAGGAGTTTTTGCGCGGGTATCCGGACGAGATCACGCGCACGGACGATGAGGGCTACACGATGCTGCACCACGAGGCGATCGCGGGCAACCGCACGAGGCTAGAGCTTTTGCTTGCTAAGGGTGCGGATAAAAACGCTAAAAATATCCACGGCAAAACCGCGCTCGATTATGCTAGAGCGCTCGGCTGGGATCACGTCGCGGAGGCGCTTAGTAGGTAGGCGGCGCAAATTTCTCGCTTGAAATTTAGCTTTTGCCGTTTGTAAAATTTAGCGACGGGTCTATGGCGATAAATTTGGCTGTATCCGAGATAAAAATTTTACTATCGCTAGATTTATATATTTGGTTATAGTGCGAGCTACTTTGATAAAATTTCATTAGCCGAATTTGGTTATGGCGCGAAACGCCGGCGAGGCTAAATTTTATGGCTTGTAAATTTAACTCGTACCTATTCTTTTTACCGAGGCCAAATAGCCCCATAATCTCCGTCTTGATTAAATTTAAAGAGTACGACGCCGATTTTTGCGCAGGCTCGGGGCACAAATTTTAAAAACTTTGCCCTCACGTGCACTGAAAGCAACCGCCCAAAACCTCGCATTTCTCGCAGATCTGCACGTATATGACCCCCTCGCCCTGCACCAGCTCGCCGAATGGGATCTGCGCTAGGTCGTAGTCGGCACGGCAGAGCTCGACGGCATCGGCACGATCAGGCAGGGATTTGTCGAGATGAGCAATGTCCGGCTAGCCTAGGAGATGATCGACCTCATCACGGCTCAGCGCGCCTACAAGGCCAACTCAAAGGTGATCACGACGAGCGACGATATGCTCTCGATCGTAAATAGTCTAAAAAGATAGTCTAAAATAGGCTAAATTTACGCCGTCTGGCCTGAAACTGCTTTGCGGATTTCGGGTTAGGCGGCTTTTTAAATTTGGCCCGCTTTTGCCGTTTCTTTTGGCGGGCTGGGGTTAAATTTAAACTAAATTTAGCGGTCTTTACGCTGCGACTAGCGAAAGCTAAATTTGAGCAAAATTCGGGCTAAATTTTGCAGAGCCGCGATTTTTTGAGGCGTCAAGGCGGCTCAATTTACCTGGATTTACCGCCTTTTTGCGCGCCTAACTCACCATCCTTGCTCGTTTAGGATTTTATAATTATTACAACCGCCCTGATTGCCTAAATCGCAAGCCTTACCGAAATACTCTTTTGCCGCTCCTTTATCTTGCCTTACGCCCTTACCATCATAATATAAAACCCCGAGATTAAAGTAAGCGTCTGCATATCCCATATCGCAAGCTTTAGAAAATAGTTCGCTCGCTTTTTTATAGTCCTGCTTTACGCCTTGTCCGTTAACATATAAAACCCCGAGATTAGAGCAACCGTTCGCCACTCCCATATCGCAAGCTTTAGAGTATAGCTCGCTCGCTTTTTCATAGTCCTGTCTTACGCCTCGACCTTCATCATATAAAAACCCGAGATTATAGCAACTGCCTGCCTCTCCCATATTGCAAGCTTTAGAATATAGTTCGCTTGCTTTTTTATAGTCCTGCTTTACGCCCCGACCTTCATCATATAAAAACCCGAGATTAGAGCAACTGCCTACCACTCCCATATCGCAAGCCTTAGAATATAGTTCGCTTGCTTTTTCATAGTCCTGTCTTACGCCTTGTCCATTACGATATAAAAACCCGAGGGAACCGCAACTAATTGCATTTCCGTCGTCGCACGCTTTTTGTAGTGCCCCTATATCCTCGCCCGCCGCAAACAAAACCATAGCGCAGGCGAGCGCCGCGATTAATCTTTTCATAAATTTACTCCTGCCAAAATTTTTATCGGTATTTTATAAAATTTAGCATTAAAAAAAAGGTAAATTGACGTTAAAGGTTTGAAATTCGAGCAAGCCTGATTGTTGCCGAGTTTGCTCAAAATCGCACCGTAAAGAAAGCCGTCAAATTTAGCCTATTTAGGGTAAATTGAGCGCCAAACGCCACCGTAAAAACCCGAATAGCCGCCCTAAAACCCGTAAATTTGCTCGCTTGCACCCAGAAATTTACCGCCGATAAACCGCGTAAAATTCGCCGCAAACGGGATCGCTGCTGCCGTCATGTTTCCTAAACCTTAGCATAAAATTTCGCCGTAGCGATGCCGCAGCGACATAATCTCGTTACCCCGCAACGATGCCGCGCCACCCGCAGCGATATTGCGCCGATATAATTTCATTGCCGTAGCCTCGTTGTCGCAGCTATAGTTTCGTTACGATGTCGATAGAATTTCGCCACCGCCGATACTCTCATCGTCGCAGCAATGTCGCCTCGCTACCGCGCCCGTCGCAAAGTTTCAAATTTTACTTTTTATCGTGGTTTTTAACCAGATACTCGATGATATTTACAGCATTATCGATACCGCAATACGACGTATCAATGCAGATATTGTAGTTTGCGGACGCGCCCCAGACTTGGTTGGTGTAGTATTGATGAAAGCTCATCCTGCCCGCGTCGCTTTCTTCCATATACTCGCGCGCGTCGGTATGGCCCTCTTTTTCTAATCTGGCAAGCTTAAACTCATCGCTCGCGCGTAAAAATACCGTCAGCAGATCCGGATGTCCGCGCAAGAAAAACCCCGCGCAGCGCCCAAGCACTATAACGTTGCCGCCCGAGACGATCTTTTCGTAGATTGCTACGATGCGATCACGCTTTTGCTCATTGGCTAGCTCGTTGTGCGATATTGCCTGAAGTAGCGTATTTACGGGCATTTCGTTGTAGAACTCATACATCTGCTCGAAGCAGCCAAGCTCGTCTGCTTTGCGGAGCAGATCTGCCTTGGCTAGATAGGTGTAGCCTAAGCGCTCGGCTAGTTTGCGCGCGGTTTCGCGCCCACCTGCGCCCGTTTGTCTAGCGATCGAGATTATCATATTTTCTCCTTAGATGAAATGTGCAAAAATACCGGCACCGATGACGGTAAGAAGTCCCGTAACCGCCATTGCTAAAGACGCCATCGCGCCCTCTACGTCACCGATCTCAAGAGCGCGCGCCGTTCCCATCGCGTGGCTCGCGCAGCCTAGGGCGATACCTTTTGCCATCGCCTTTTTGATGCCAAAAATTTTAAGTAGTGCCTCGCCAAATACGCTGCCGATGATGCCCGTAGCGATGATGCAGGCCACCGTTAGTGTCACGATGCCGCCTAAGCTTTCGCTGATACCCATACCGATCGGCGCCGTGACGGATTTTGGTAGTAGCGTGACATACATTGTGTGATTTAGCCCAAATATCACCGACATCGCGTAGATGCTGCCTAGCCCTGCGATCATACCCGAAATCAGTCCTGCAAAAATAGCTAAAAAATTACTTCGCAAAAGCGCCAGCTGCTCGTATAGCGGCACGGCTAGACAGACGGTAATCGGCGTTAAGAAAAAGCTAATGTGTGAGGCGCTTGTGTTAAATTTCTCGTATGGAATTTTAAAGAGTAAAAGCACGCAGACGGTAAGCACGATACCGATTAGAAGCGGGTTGAAAATAGTTAGCTTAAAGCGCTTTTTTAGATAAAGTCCCAGCTCAAACGAGCCCAGGCACAAAAACACGCCGAAAAAAGCGGAGTTCATTAAAATTTCTCTCATTTTTTGTCGTCTCCGGATAAAATTTCGCGCTCCAGCTTCGCATCCACACCCTTTGTATTCGCGCCGTCTTGTTCGTGCGCGGCTGCGTAAAGCCTGCGTTTAACGCGGGCGAGGGCGATTTTATAAAAGATCTGTGTTACCGCGCCACTTGCACCGATGACTACTACTGTAGAGACTGCCGTAATCGCGATGATTGCGAAAAGATGCTGGCGTAGCGCGTCGCCTGCGATGATGATCGCGGCACCCGCCGGGATAAAGATCACCGGCATAATCTGCATAAAAAACGACACGGTTTCTCTGATCTGCGATACTTTGATGAGTTTGAAGATCAGGGCTAAAAGCATAATGACTAGTCCGTAGATGCTAGCGGGGATCGGCACAGGCACGAGCGCCGCCAAAATCTCCGCAACAAAAGATATCCCTAAAATCACACTGAATTGGATTAAGTAGTTCAAAGCTTACCTCGGATTAAAATTTTAGCGCTAAATTTAGCACTTTGCAGTTAAAATAGATATTAATCTTGCTAGGTTTGGGCGAAATTTTGCGGCAAAATTTACTTAAGCAAGCTCTGTAGCTAGGCTGTAGGTAGAATTTTGCGATTTATTATAGCGCTAAATTTAGCCTTGCGGCACGGATAAAATTCGGCTACGACTACTCAATCAAGCGTCTCGCCTAGCTCGATTTTGACGCCGAGAGCCTTGCAGACGAGATCGAAAATTTCGATATCGACGTTGGGCGCGTATTCGTCCAAAACCGTGTAAACTTCGGCTCGCATATCCTCGTCGTGGCCCGGGTGCGAGCGCGAATACAGCTCGTCCGTGCGCCGTACGAGCGCGAGATTATCGATATCCCGCTCGCGCATCGCCTGCTTGAGCCGCTTTGAAATTTGCCATTTGAAACTTTGCATTTTCTCCCCTTTAAATTTTATTTCGGCTTAAACGAAAGCCCAAATTCCGTGCTCGTGATGGTAAAACTTGCCTACGAGCTTCGGCGGCGGCAAATTTTTTCTCAAGCTTTGATAGCAATAAATCTTATCTTTGAGCTTCGACGACGCTAAATCTTACTCGTAAGTTTTAATGAATTTATCGCACCCCAGTTTTAGTGCGCTAGGTTTTGGCTGATCGGGCTTTCGCACGCTGAGCTTAGTCCGCGTAATTTTATTAAATTTTATGTGAAATTTCATTAAATTTAGTGCAAAATCAACATAGAAATTGCAAAAAATTTCGTTAAATTCTACGCAAAGTTTTACGCAAAAATTTGACGCAAAACTTGCGCGAGTTTAGCCTTTGAAATCTCACGCTTAAAATCTCACTCGCTAAATTTCATGCAAAAACCGCGCTTGAGATTTAAGCCGAGCCGTTCTCGCGCCTTGTCATGAAATTTAAAATTTCATACGCTCGCCCGCCGTGAAATTTCACGCCCGCATGCGTAGTTTACGCAGGCGCAAGTTAAATTTACAGCATCGCGATTAATTGCGCGTCGCGGAATTAAATTTTAAGAGCCGTCGCGATGCGCGCCGTGAAAGATTTTGCAAGACTACGCATCGTCGTGTACCCTTAAAATTTAATTGCACTTCGTGTATTCGCCCTGCGCCGATTGATCGCCGCAAGATTAAAATTTTACGCGTCACACTGCGTCGTAAATTTTACGCTGCCACGCATGTCACCATACACTGCCGCAAGATTTTATTAGATCTGCATGCTGCGCCTTGCCCTGAAATTTAAATAGTCGCCGCGTAGCAGAGCATTTAAAATTTTCATGCGAAAGGCGAAGCTTTGTGGTGCGTTATACTGAAACATCGATGTAAGTTAAATTTTATTGCTAGCGAGATTGATTGTACTGCGTACGTTACCTGCCGTATTCCGTACAATATGTTAAAAGTTACTACGAAAGGTTCGCATGCCGTATTTACCGCGCTCGCCCATGCATGAGCCGCATGTGCGGTGCGCGCTACACTAGGTAAATTGAAACAGAGTTTGCACTAAATTTAAACTCAAATTACCGCCATGTCGTAAATCTGCTGAGATTAAATTTAAAGAAAGGATCTGATCTTAATTTAAATCTAGGCGCAAAAGTGTAAAATTTAATAAGACCCCGCAAATTTATCTTAAAATTTAGCGAGATCAAATTTGGATTTACGCCGCAGGCGCGCTATTTTCGGCGTGCGTATCGCCAGAGTCTTTAGGTCTTAAAAGCCACTGTTTTGTAAAGATCAGCACGTAGATCGCAGCGCCGATGCCGTAGCTTGCGTATTCGCTCGGGATAAACTCTATGAATTTCGCGCAGATATTAGGCACCAGCATTAGCGGCGTTACGAGCAGCAATAGCAGGCGCTCTACTATGTTGCACTTCGTAACGAACCAGCCTTGTAGCGAGGAGCTGAAGGCAAACATACCCACGATCGCCGTAGCAAAAATCAGCACGATTTGCAGTGGATCGCTGATCCAAACGATGCTCTTTGAATCCATCGGATCGCCGATGCTTTGGATCAAAAGCAGCTTATTGTTGAAGAAAAATGCAAACGGGAGTACCGCGGTGCGTAGATCATACACGAAGCCCTGAAGTCCCACGGTCACCGGATTTGCCTTTGCGATACCCGCCGCAGCATATGCGGCAATACCCACAGGCGGGGTATCATCGGCTAAAATTCCAAAATAAAATACGAAAAGATGCACTGCGATCGCAGGGATCAAAAAATCGTTTTTGCCCGCTAGTATCAAAATCACTGGCGCGATTAAGCTTGAAACGACGATATAATTCGCCGTCGTAGGAAGTCCCATGCCCAAAATAAGGCTCATTATCGCAGTCATCAGAAGTATCAGTACTATGCTGTTTCCTGCGACTGCTTCTACGAGCTCTGAAAGAACCTGTCCCAGCCCGGTAAGCGAGATCGAGCCGATGATGATGCCCGCTAGCGCGGTGGCAACGGCTACCGTGACCATATTTTTGGCAGCACCCACCATAGCCCAAAAGATATCGACAAAGCCGACGATAAAATCGGACTTGCCAACCTTTTCGCCAAATATCGTTTTCTTGGCGGGCTCTTGTACGATCATTATTAAAAATAGCACGCAGATCGAGTTAAACGCCGCAGATATCGCGCTTTCTTTCAGAATCAATAGAGTGAAAAGAAGCACCAAAATCGGTATTATGTAATGAATGCCACTAAATATAATTTTTAGCTTTGAAACCTTGGCGTAATCGCGGCTGCCGTGAAGCCCCAACTTGCAGCTTTCCAGATGCACGATAAAAAATAACCCCGCGTAGCAGACGAAAGCAGGGATCACCGCTGCGATCATTACGTTGGTGTAGCTCATACCTAAAAATTCCGCGATGATAAACGCCGCAGCGCCCATGATAGGCGGCATAAGCTGCCCGTTTACGCCGGCGGCGACCTCGATAGCGCCCGCTTTAGTGGCGGTAAGTCCCGCTTTTTTCATTAGCGGGATTGTAAAGGTGCCCACCGTCACAACGTTTGCGGTCGAGCTGCCGCTTACCATGCCGGTTAGTCCGCTGGCGATTACGCTAGCCTTGGCGGGTCCTCCGCGGAAGCGACCTAAAATCGCAAACGCCACGTTTATAAAATACTGCCCCGCTCCGGCTCGCTCCAAAAGCGCGCCGAATAGCACGAATAGATAGATGAAGCTGGTGCTGACCCCTATTGGCACGCCGAATACGCCCTCCGTCGTTAAAAACATGTGCCCTGCAAGCTTTTCAAAGCTTGCGCCGCGGTGCGAGATGATATCGGGCATATAAGGGCCGAAGTAACAATACAGAAGAAAGGTAAAAGCGATGATACCGAGCGCTGGCCCCATCATACGGCGCCCCGCCTCAAATAATATAAAAATACCGATAAAGGCCGCTACGATATCTCTGGTTAGATAATCTCCCTGGCGTTGCGGCTGCGATAACTCCACAAATTCTATCGCAGGATACAAGATTGCGGCGACTCCGACGATTAATAAAATATAATCGTAAAACGGGATGTAAAAATGCGCCTTGGAGCGCGGGCGAAATGGAAAAAGCGAAAAAATTATAAAAACAGCGAACGCCAAGTGGATCGAGCGCGCGATGGTCGTATTCATCGGAGAATATGCGATGTAAAGTTGAAAGACCGACCACGCGAAGCAGACCAGCGTCACGAGCCAGAAGAGCTTTTTAGAGGTAAATTCTCTACTCTTTACCTCTAAAACCTGCTCGTCGTTTTGTGTAGATTTCTCCATCAACTAGCCTATTTCAGCAGCCCGGCTTCTTTATACACCGCCTCTGCCGCAGGATGAAGCGGCGCACTAAGCCCCTCTAAAAGAGATTCTTTGCTTACCAAATTTAGCGCAGGGTGTAGCTTTTTATACTCGTCAAAATTATCAAGTATCGCCTTAACTACCGCTCTAACCGCCTCGTCGCTTTGGCTAGCGTCGGTTACGAGCACAGCCTTTACGCCGATAGTCTGCGTATCGTGATCTACACCGTCATACATTTTCGCAGGGATCACGCCTTTGGCAAAATACGGATATTTCTCCATAATCTTTTTAATATGCTCATCGTCGATGCCGATTAAGTCGATAGGAAGCGAAGTCGCCGCATCGGTGATATTTGCGGTTGGATGTCCTACGACGTAGAAGTATCCGTCGATCTTCTTATCTTTTAGCGCCATGGGGCATTCTTGCGCGGTTAAGACGCCGTGCTGGGCGAGCTTTTTAAGATCGAAGTCGTAGTTTTCAAAAACTATCGTGCTGGTTAGCTCGTTGCCGCTGCCCGGGTTTCCGATATTGATCTTTTTGCCCGCAGCGTCTCCGTAGGCTTTGATACCGCTCTCTTTAGAGACGACGAAAGCCAAAAGCTCCGGATAGATCGAAATTACGGAGCGTAAATTTTTATCCGCCGCGCCTTGGAATTTGCCCGTACCGTTGTACTTATCATAGACGACGTCGCTTTGAACGAAGCCGAAATTTAGCTCTTTTTTAAGCACGTTATTGACGTTATACGTCGAGCCGCCCGTCGATTGCACGGAGCATTTCATATTTTTATCCATATTTACCAAGCGGCAAATCGCGCCGCCTACCGGATAATAGGTGCCGGTCATACCGCCGGTGCCGATATTGATGAACTCCTTAGCGCCTGAAACGCTAGCTAATAAGGCCAAACCGGCCAAAGCAACAGAAAATTTTTTCATCTTTGCTCCTTTTTGAGTTAAAAGTTTGAAAGTATTGCTAAATTTCTATAAAATTCTAATAAAAACAGATCGAATTTCGCGCAAATTTACGATTTTACACATCGTGGTGTAGGCGATCTAATATCAAAGTAGCTCGGTGATCTGCTCTGATATGCAGAATTTTACTGCGATAAAATTCTAAGCTCGAAATCCAAACGCCCGTGGATAAAATTTAACGCTATAAATTTCAAGCCTTAATAACTCACGCTGCTAAGATACAGCCCGTTTGGCGGAAAGGGGATTCTGCTAAGCGCTCGTGAGAAGCTGATCTTGCGCCCGCTTTGCACGGATTTTAGGGCGTTTGCGACCATCAGCCGAACCTGCGCTCGCAAAAATCCGTTGGCTTTAAAATTTATCAAGGTCAAATTTCTAAAAGAGTAGGCGCGCGCGACGTAGAGCTCTCGTACGGAGCTTTTTATGTCGCTGCCGCTTTTCATAAACTCGCTAAAATCGTGCTCGCCGATAAAATTTGCAAGCGCAGCATTGAGCGCGGCAAGATTCACGCGCGGATAAAACACGCAAAAATCGCTAAGAAAGGGGCTGGGACGTCCGTGGTTTAAAACGTAGCGATAGGAGCGCACCACAGCGTCGTAACGCGGATGAAAATCGCGCGGCACCGGGCTGATGTGTTGCACAAAAATATAGGGCGCGCAGTGGCGATTGATGAGCTCTTTTAGGCGCGGCAGCTCCCAATGCACGGTGCATTCGACGCAGCTTACTTGGCGCAGTGCGTGCACCCCTTTATCGGTGCGCGAGCTACTGATGAGCGGCGCAAAGATCCCCACTCGCCCCAAAGCCGCGCGCAGCACGTCCTCGACGCCGCGCCCGTGAGGCTGTGACTGCGAGCCGCTAAATTTCGAGCCGTCGTAGGAATAGACGAGTTTGAGCTTTATGCGCTCGGAGTTTGCGCTCGCAGCATATGCGCACGCATCTGAGGGGGTATTTGGCGTGGCGCTTATTTTGCCGATGTGCGCAAGCTCGCTCGCTGCGAAGTCGCTTGCGGGCGCGCTTTTGATAATATTTTTGAGTTCGGACGCGCTTGCTGGCGTGTTTGCGGGGGCGTCCGCTTCGCAGGCGGCGTTTGCTTTGCGGGAGTTTGCGGTGCGGGCGGACGCGGGACGGGTAGTGTAAAATTTTGCTACGGGCGATGTATAGATTTTTAAAGCGTCGTCGCTCGCCACATTAGCTTTCCCAGTGTTTGCCTCGCAAATATCCGAAGCGGCTGCGTCCGTAGAATTTTTACGGGCGGAATTTAAATTTGCCGCACGCGCAGCCTTTTTGACACAAACGGCGTCCGAATTCCGCTCGGAGCTTTCGTGATTCAAACCGCAATCGGGCGCAGTATAGGTAGCCGTATCGCTTGCCGAGCTTGCGAGAGCGGAATTTTTAAAATTTGAAAGCTCATCTTTTGAAATAAAGCTTTGCTCGCCGTTTTGCGCCTCATGCTTTAAATTTACGCCATGCAAAATTTCAGAGGTGCTAGCCTTGCTCGCCGAAATTTTATCCGCTAAATTTCGAGCGGACGAGCTTTTGTTTAAAATTTCGCCGCCGCAGAGCTCGGAGCTTTTTTCAGTACCTCGGGGCAATTTTGATCCTGTAGTAAAGCAGCGATGCGATAAGCGTAACGCCAAATGTCACGGGAAGCGCGATGCTCGGATGTTTGGAGAGCAGCATGATCAGCGCGAAGTAGCTAAAAAGCACGCCGAAGATTCCCGCGTAAACAAAGCCCTTTTCGTAGCGATAGGTCACGATGCCGAGGCTTAGCGCAAACAGAAAGCTCGCTAGCGGAAAGAGCGAGACGAGGGTGTAGATGCTAAATTCTTTCCTGCGCTTTTCGCTGCCGCCCATCTCGCTCCAGTATCCGATCACGCCGCCTCCGCCGCGAATATTGCGGTCGCTTTGCGTGCGCAGAGTTAGGCTTTCAAACTCGCTTACGTGCCACTGATCGCTGCCCATCGTGTAAATTTTGCCGTCGTGCAGCATTGCCGAAAAGCTCGCGTTTTCGTTTTTAAACTCGCCGCTACGCGCTACGATCATCCGCTCGTGATCCTGCGAGCTACCTGGATTATACAGCACCAGATCCTTATACAGCGTGCTTGTGCCGTTGTTTTCCTGCGAATCGATAAAAACGAGCCAGTCGGAGAATTTCTGCCCGAATTCGTTGGATTTGATATTTAGCGTCGCGCTAATTTTTTTGTAATCGATGAAATTGTCCTTTAAATTTTCGGCTATCGGCATCATAAAAAGCGAGACGAAAAGCAGCGCCAGGGAGCACAGCGCGGCGCTTATGCCGAAAAACAGCGCGATCTTGCGCGTGGCGTAGCCGATCGTAAATATGACGATGGTTTCATTCTCTTTAGAGAGCCTAAAAAGCGAGATGCTAAGCGCCACGAAAAACGCAATCGGCACCGTAAATATGAGGATGCGCGGCAGCATGAAAAGATAGAGCTTTACTAGCTCTGAAAAATTTATCTCGATAAACGACGTAATGCGCGCGATCTGAAGGAAAAAGACGATCGACATTATGATAAAAAGCGTGCTGAAAAGCGACGCGAAGGAACCGACGAAATTGCTAAATAAATAGCGCTGTACCCTATCCATAAATGATGTCCAAGAGCCTTAAAATTTGATCTTTGAAGATAAAGGTAAGAAGCAGCCCCATCGATAAAAACGGCACGAACGGCAGCTCGTAGCCTCTTTTGTTCGCGATGAGATACGCAGGCAGCGTCAAAATCGCGCCGATGTAGATCGAGATGCCGCCCAGCTTCCAACCCAAAATCGCCCCCATAACGCTCGCGATAAAAATATCCGCGCTGCCCATCGCTTCGCGCTTTAGCACGAAGGTGACGATGAGGCGCAGCACGAAAAATATCGCCGCGTATCCCGCCGCCGCTCCTACGCCGCTAAGATTAAAATCGTACATCAGCGTGTAAGCAAGCGAAAGCGCCGTAACTACGTAAAGAAGGCTTTCCGGTACGGCTTTATATTCAAAATCAATCGCCGAAAGCGCCATAAGCAAGATAAAGCAAAGCCCAAGCACTGCGGCTTTTGCAAGATCGGGCTCGCCAAAATACGCCGCAAGCGCAAGCGCGCCGCCTAAAAGCTCGACGATCGGGTATCGGATCGAAATTTTGGTTTTACAAAAGGCGCATTTGCCGCCCAAAAATAGCCACGAAAGCAGCGGAATGTTGTGGTAAAATTTTAAAGCATGAGAGCATTTAGGGCAGTGCGAAGCGGGGAAATTTACGCTCTGTCCGCGCGGCAGACGGTATATCAGGACGTTGCAAAACGAGCCTACGCAGGTGCCGAATACCGCAAAAATCATGCCGTAAACGATATTTAAATCCATCTTTTTCCTTTGGAGCTTTAACTTTTTAAAATTTAATCAAACGCTCTATGGTAGCGAGAAATTTCTTAGTTTTCATTGATTTTTTGCCTCTCGTAAGGGAAAAATTTTACGAAAATCGCCGCCGCGCCTACGCAAAATAAAATAGCTATGAGCCCGGCGATTAGCGGCTCGCCCCATGCCTCATATAATCCGCCGAAAATCAAAAATCCCGCCACTAGTATCACGGCGTCCAAAGGATCGAAGTTCAAAGTATCTACGATCCATAAAAACATGATATATGCGCCTATCCCGCTGCCTGCGGATGCCAAAATTCCCATTTTATCGGGGATGAAAGCAAACGCTAGCATAAAAAACAGCAGCAGGCAAATATAGACCGCCAGTATAAATTTCTTTTGTTTTTTATACACGCTGCCACATCTTGGGCGTCTTAGAGTTTTCATCGGCTTTTGGTAAGCTTTTTGCCGCAACCACATTGTATGTAGTAGCCCATGGCCTTCCTTTCGCTCTTTGCGCGAACGCGCGGCGTGATTTTTAAAATCCTGCTGCGTTAAATTTACCGCGCCGCGCAACACGGCTCGCGCTAGAGCTTTAAATTTAAAAGGGCGAAATTTTAAAATTTCATGGTATCGCGAGCGTCCGCGGATTAAATTTTAAAATTTACTGCGTCGCATGCGGTTCTGCGAATTAAAATTTTAAAATTTAAGCGACCGTTAGAGCGACCGCGTCGCAGCTCAAAGACCGCCGAAGCGGCGCTGTTTGCAGCGGAAATCATCCACTATGCGCGCAAGCTCCTCGCGCGTGAAATCCGGCCACAGCGTCGGCGTAAATGCAAGCTCGGCGTAGCTTGCCTGCCAGAGCAAGAAATTCGACAGCCGCTGCTCGCCGCCCGTGCGCACCAGTAGATCCACGTCGCCGCTGTGCGCGGTATCCAGATGCGCGCCGATGCCCGCTTCGCTTAGTCGCTCGCCGCTTGCAAGCAGCCGCTCGCACGCTCGCACGATCTCGTCTCGCGAGCCGTAGTTGATCGCCAGGTTAAAATTTAGCGCTCGCCCGTTTTGAGTTAAATTTGAAAGATATTCGATCTCGCTTCGCAGATCGCCGCTAAAAGCCGATATGTCGCCGATCGGATAGAATTTTATCCCGTTTTGGATAAATTTTTCGCGGCGAGAGATTAGGAATTTTTGAAGCAACTTCATCAAAAATTCCACTTCGCTTTTCGGGCGCTTCCAATTTTCGGTGCTAAAGGCGTAGAGCGTGAGGTTTGCGATGCTTTCGTCGATACAAAACTCGCAGATCTGCTCCACGACCTCCGCGCCCGCTTCGTGCCCGCCGGTGCGCAGCAGACCGCGCTTTTTCGCCCAGCGCCCGTTGCCGTCCATCACAAGGGCGAGATGATTTAGGCTATTCACGGATCAGATTTTTTTCAGCTCAGCCGCAATTTTTAGGGCGACTTCGTCCTTCGGCGCGGTGTCGATTACGACCTGATCGTTTTTCGTGATAAAGGTGACCTTAAGGACATCGCCACCGAGCCTAACGATGTCGTCGAGTACGTTTAGGCAGACGGCGTCGAGATGCTTTTCATTTAGCATGCGTTTGGCCTCGCCGACAGCATTTTCGCGGTCGGTTTCTAGTTTAAAGCCCACCTTTTTGATATTTCCACGCACGGAGCTTAAGATATCCTCGTTTTCGCCCAGGCGTAAATTCCAAATTTCGCCGATCTCCGCTTTTTTCACCTTATCTTTGTAGCGCACCTTCGGCGAGTAGTCGCTTACCGCGGCCGCCATTATCAAATATGCGCCGTCGGGGAATTTTGTGCTGTCAAGCGCCGATTTTAGCCCGATAGTGCTTTCAAATTTAACGAGCTTGTACGGTAAATTTTCATATTCGTTGCTAGAGATCAGCGTCACGTCCGCGCCTAGGTAAAACAGCGCGTCGGCAATCGCTTTGGAGGTTTTGCCGCTGGAGAAATTCGTAATGCCGCGCACGCCATCGATCTTTTCGATCGTAGCGCCTCCGGTGATGATGACGGTTTTATCCTCCCAAAATTTATCGTTATAAAGCGCGCGCTTTAGCGTCTGCATAATCGCTTCGGTGCTCGCTAATCCGCCCTTGCCGGTATCGCCGCAAGCTAGGGTTTTTTCTATCGGATCCACGAAATACGCATTCACGCTCGCTTTTAGCATATCGATGCAGTTTTTCGTGATGTTGTTTTCAAGTAGCGCTGGATTTGCGGCGGGCGCGATAACCACCTTGGCGTGGGCGAAGGCCGCGTTTAGTACCTCTAAAAATACGTTGTCACAGACGCCCCACGCGAGCTTGTTTATCGTATTTGCCGTCGCAGGCGCGATCAAAACCAAATCCACCTTAGAATAAGCGATGTGGTTGATGCCTGCCTGCCAGTTTTCGTTGGCTTTGCAAAGTACCGGGTGATCGCATAGCGCCTCGAATGCCTTGTAGCTGACAAACTCCTGCACGCCGTCGCTAAGCGCGACATAGACGTCGAAATTCGACTTTTTCAGAGCGGATAAAATTTCAAACGCTTTGTAAAAACTGATACTCCCGCAAACCGCCAGTAAAACCTTTTTCTTACTCATCTTCGCTCCTAAAAAATTTATGGAAAAACCCATCTTTGTTGATTTGTTTGCTTCGGCTGATCGCCAGCGCGCCGCTCGGAACGTCGCTTGTAACCGTCGTGCCCGCAGCGATTATGACGTCGTCGGCTATCCGCACGGGCGCTACTAGCTGCGTGTCCGAACCGATGAAGACGTTTTTGCCGATTATCGTTTTGTATTTTTTCTTGCCGTCGTAGTTGCACGTAATCGTGCCGCAGCCGATATTGCTGCCCTCATCGATCTCGCAATCTCCAAGATAGCTTAAATGCCCCGCCTTGATCCTGTTTACTTTTGCGTTTTTAAGCTCGACGAAATTTCCGATATGAGTTCCTATAACTTCGCATTTTGGGCGCAGATGCGCCATCGGACCGATGTCGGAGTTTTTTACGACGCTATCTTCGATGACGCAGCCGCTTTTTATGAGCGAGCTTTCGATCACGCAAGGACCTATGATACTTACG
Source organism: uncultured Campylobacter sp. (assembly GCA_963525605.1). Classification (GTDB taxonomy): domain Bacteria; phylum Campylobacterota; class Campylobacteria; order Campylobacterales; family Campylobacteraceae; genus Campylobacter_B. The sequence goes on along the minus strand of CAURKZ010000005.1, from coordinate 60,635 downwards.
TTTTCTTGCAGCTCGCACTCGCCGATAAATTTTGCTCTGCTATCGATGTAGATGCTTTGCGGTAGGCGCATCAAAACGCCTTGCTTCATCAAATTTTCTTTGATCTCGTTTTGCATTAAATTTTCGGCGATGCTGAGGGCGAGCTTATCGTTTATGCCCATGAAGCTTTGCTCGTCCACCCACACGGCGGCGCATTTTAAGCCCATATCTTTGGCGATTTTGATCGCGTCGGTGAGGTAGTACTCTTTTTGCGCGTTATCTGGTTTGATCTGCGGCAGAATCTGTTTCAATGCCTCGCTTTTGAAGCAGTAGCAGCCTGCGTTTGCGTCTTTTACCGCCTTTTCTTCCTCGCTTGCGTCCTTTTGCTCGACGATCTTTAAAATTTCGCCGCCGCGGGTGATTACGCGGCCGTATCCGAATGGATCGCGCGCGCTAAAAACGCTTAGATTTACCTCCGCGTCTGTCTCGCAGAGTTTGCGAAGCTCGGCGCTTTTTACCAAAGGCATATCGCCGCAGATTATGAGCGTTTTTTCCCCGCGGATTTCGACCTCTTTTAGTCCGCCCGCAGTGCCGGGGAAATGCTCGTGGTCTTGTTTGTAGATTTTAGCGTTTGGGAAGTGCGCTAGAACCGAGCTTTTAACCTCGTCGAATTGATAGTGTAAAATCACGCTCACGTCGTTTGAAATTTCGTAAGCTTTCTTTAGGATGTGGATTATCATCGGCTCGCCGCAAAGCTCGAAAAGAACCTTGGCCTTTTGCGACTTCATCCGAGTGCCCAGCCCTGCGGCAAGAACTATAACCGAAACGTCGTTCATTTTTACCCTTAAATTTCAAAAAAATCGGATAATTTTAACACATTTAAAATAAATAAAAACCTAAATTTATCCCGCGCAGGCGAAATTTAAATCCTAAATTCAACTAAAATTTTATAAAATTCCGCCTAAATTTTAAAGTTTAGGCGGACGTTTTGAAAAAACTGATTTTGGTTACTTGTATTTGGGCTTTTAGTTTCTCGCTGATAGGCGAGTTTTTGCGCGGCATAGACAGCGCGTATTTGGCATTTTCGCGCGTATCGTTGGCGCTAATTTGCTTTTTGCCGTTTATGAAATTTCGTGGCGTAAATCTAGCCTTGGCGCTTAAAATTTGCGCCGTGGGCGCCGTGCAGATCGGCGTGATGTATATCTTCTACTACCGCAGCTTTGCGTATTTGAAGGTCTATGAAGTGGCGCTTTTTACGATATTTACTCCGTTTTACGTGACGCTGCTTTACGACGCGCTTAAGCTTAGATTTCGCGCGCTATATCTTTTTAGCGTCGCAGTAGCGGTGCTAGGTGCCCTGGTAATAAAATTCGGCGCGATAAATTCCGAGTTTTTGACGGGCTTTTTGCTTGTTCAAGGCGCAAATTTATGCTTCGGGCTCGGACAGAGCGCGTATAAATTTATGCTGGAGCGCCACGGCTTTAGCGAACAAAAGGAGCTTTTCGGCTACTTTTTCGTGGGGGCTACCGCGGTTACGGCGATTGCTGCGATCGTGCTCGGGGATTTTTCTAAATTTAATCCTAGTTTCTCGCAAGGCGCGGTGATCGTGTATCTAGGAACTGTCGCAAGCGCTCTGGGGTATTTTTTGTGGAACAAAGGCGCGTGCGAAGTCGATAGCGGCGTGCTTGCGATTATGAATAACGCGCTCATCCCCGCAGCAATCGTCGTAAATTTGGTATTTTGGCAAAAAGACGCCGATCTGGCGCGCCTACTTGCGGGCTCGGCGTTGATCTGCGTTTCGCTAATTTTACATAAAAAGATCATGAAATTTTACGCCGTGCGCGAGCAAAGAATTTAGTATTTAACTAAAATTTTATATTTTTACATTAGAATTAGCCCTTATTTTATTTGAAGTTGGCAAAATGAAAAAAACCTTGAAATTTATCGTCTCTATCGTACTTATCTTTATTGCGATATATTTTTTATACGGTAAATTTTTTAAGCAAGAAGAGGCACCGAAAGCCCTCACCACAAGGCTTGAAAAGGGCGATATCAGAGGCACGGTGACGGCTGCGGGAGAGGTTTACGCCAGAGATTTGGTCGATGTGGGCGCGCAGGTAAGCGGTCAGATCAAAAAACTCTACGTCAAAGTGGGCGATAAGGTTCAAAAGGGTGATATGATAGCGCAGATCGACTCGGTCACGCAAGAAAACGAGATCGCGCAACAAAAGGCGCAGCTTCTGATTCACGAGGCAAATTTAGCTTCGGCAAAGATCGCCGCGGCAAACGCTAAAACGCAGTATAACCGCGAGCTTGAGCTGTATAAAAGAAACGCCGCTTCCAAAGAGGCGGTGGAAAACGCTAAAAATAGCGCTGCTTTAAAAGAGGCCGAGCAGAAGCAGATCGAGGCGCAGATCGAGCAGACCAAACTTCAGCTAAGCACGGCGGAGACAAATTTCGGCTACACCAAGATCACGGCTCCGATAAGCGGCACGATTGTTTCGATGCCGGTAGAGGAGGGCAAGACGGTAAATTCTAACCAAACTACGCCTACGATCGTAAAGATCGCCGATCTGAGCAAGATGGAGATCAAGATGCAAATCGCAGAGGGCGATATATCCAAAGTAAAGGTTGGAATGGACGTAGAATACTCCATACTATCGGATCTGGATAATATCAAAAAGGCTAAAATTTACAAGATCGATCCGGGTCTTACTACGCTTAGCGACGGGACGTACGATAAAACCTCTAGCGGATCGTCTTATTCTTCGAGTAGCAGCGACAGCGCGATCTATTTTTACGCAAAGATGCTAGTGGATAACGAAAACGATTTTTTAAAGATCGGAATGACGACCGAAAACAACATAATCGTAAACGAAGCGAACAATACGAGCTATCTGCCTACCTCGGTTATCAAGCGCGACGCGGCAGGCGATTACGTCACGGTGCTTAACGGCAAAGAGCCCGAGCAGCGATACGTAAAAACGGGCGTTAGCGACGATCTGAATACCGAAATTTTAAGCGGTCTTGATGAAAAAGATGAGGTACTCATCGCCGACGGGAAAGCCGCGCCGTTAAATATGGACGGGCCTCCGATGGTATTTTAGAGAATTTTATGGTGCGAAGATGCTAGAGCTTAAAGATATAAACAAAAAATTCATTCTCGGCGATAACGAAATCCACGTCCTAAAGGACGTAAACTTAAATATCGAAGCGGGCGAGTTTATATCGATAATCGGGCAATCCGGAAGCGGAAAATCGACTCTGATGAATATAATCGGCTGCATCGATACGCCAAGCAGCGGAAGCTACAAGATTGAGGGTCGCGAGACCGCGAATTTAAGCGGCGACGAGCTTGCGGCGCTTAGAAGTAAAAAATTCGGCTTCGTCTTTCAAAAATACAATCTCATCGCCACGATGGATGCGACCGCAAACGTCTCGCTGCCTGCGGTGTATGCGGGCGTAGGGGCGAGCGAACGGACGAAACGGGCGGTGGAGCTTTTGGATAAGCTGGAGCTTGGCGATCGCATCAAAAATTTACCGAGCAAGCTTAGCGGCGGACAGCAGCAGCGCGTAAGTATCGCCCGCGCTCTGATAAACGGCGGCGAAGTGATTTTGGCCGACGAGCCCACCGGCGCGCTTGATAGCAAAAGCGGCGAGATGGTGATGCAAATTTTAACGGCGCTGCACAAAGAGGGCCACACCATCATCATAGTCACGCATGACGCGCATATCGCGGAATTTGCGGATCGTATCATCGAGATCAAAGACGGTAAAATTTTAAGCGATAAAAGAAAGGCGGAGCGGGTTTTTGAGCGCAAAAGAGAGCAGATCAAAACGAAAAATTCCTTTATATTTTGCAAAGACCAACTCATAGAGAGCTTTAAAATGTCGATTAGCGCGATATTTTCGCATAAACTAAGATCGATTTTGACGATGCTTGGTATTATCATCGGCATCGCCTCGGTTATCTGCGTCGTTGCCCTAGGTAACGGCTCGCAAGAAAGAATCATATCTCAAATCCGCGCCATCGGCACCAATACGATAAATATCTATCCCGGCAAAAATTTCGGCGACGTGCGGGCGGGTTTCGTGAGCACCCTTACGATAAGCGATTCTAAAGTTTTGGCGCGCCAGCCCTACGTCGATTATGCCACACCAAATGCTTCTGCAAGCGGTACGGCAACATATGCTAATTTAAGCTCCAAGGCTCAACTGCGCGGCGGCGGCGTGAATTCTTTGGCGGTTAATGGCATAGATATAGAAGATGGCAGAAATTTTAGCGACGATGATATTAAAAATTCTGCCTCTGTCGCGATTATTGATCCAAACACTAAAAAAACATTTTTTAAAAACACCGATCCTATCGGCAAGACGATTTTATTTTCGGGTAAGCCGCTTAAGATCATAGGAGTTTCGGGCAAGGATAAAAACGCCTTCGGAAGCAACGAAAATTTAAGAATTTACGCGCCGTACTCAACCGTGATGAATAAAATCACGGGCAATCGAAAAATCAGCTCTATCACCATCAAAATAAAAGACGATGTCAATACCCAAGTGGCCGAAGAGAGCCTAACTCAGCTACTTATCCAAAGACACGGCTCGCGGGATTTTCATACGATGAACGCAGATACTATCAAACAAACAATACAAAGCACTACCGGCACGATGACGATTCTGATCTCATCAATAGCAGTGATCTCGCTCGTCGTCGGCGGCATCGGCGTGATGAATATCATGCTCGTAAGCGTTACCGAGCGCACGCGCGAGATCGGCATCAGGATGGCGATCGGCGCGAAGCAATCCAACATCTTGCAGCAATTTTTGATAGAGGCGATCTTGCTTTGCTCGCTGGGCGGAGCTTTAGGAATTTTAATTGCTTTGGCGCTTGGATTTGCGTTTAATACCATAAGCCCGGATTTTGCGATGAAATTTACTACCGCACCTTTCGTGATCGCCTTTGCGGCGTCATCCGCGATCGGTATAGTTTTCGGCTATCTGCCGGCAAGAAACGCCAGCAGATTAAATCCGATAGATGCTTTAGCACAAGAATAAACAAGGAGAGAAAATGATAAATTCCAAAGTAATTTTAAGCGGCGTTTTAGCTGTTTTTATCGGCGGTTGCGCCTCAAATCAAAGTGAGGTAGAATTTAAGCCTGTAGAGCATTTTAAGGACGAAAATGCAAGCTATGAAATCGATACGCTGTGGTATAAAAAATATGGCGAATCGTACCTAAATAAGCTTGTAGATCAAGCTCTTGCGAATAACTACGATCTAAAAACGGCGGCTTTAAACGTTGAGAGTGCTTATGCAAATTTAGGGCTAAGTAAGGCTGATCTTTTTCCTACGCTAAGTAGCTCGTGGAGTGCGGGCGCTAATCGCGACATAAGCACCGGCTCGAACTGGAACAAAACCTATAGCTCTGGTTTTAACGTAAGCTATGAGCTTGATCTTTTCGGCAAGATCCGCTCGGCGGTAAATGCCGAGGGCTGGAACGCCAAAGCTAGCGAGTTTGACCTTGAAAATACTCGCCTGACTCTTATAAATTCTGTCGTAAGCGGCTACTTCGAGATGCTTTATTTAAACGATTCGCTAAAATGGACAAAACAGAATTTAAGCGATTACCGAGAGATCGAAAAGATAATCAAGGCAAAATATGATTACGGCAAGTCCGAACAGCTTGATTACAGGCAGATTCAAAATTCTATTCTAGGGCTTGAAAACAAGGTATTAAGCATTCAAAAAAATATTGAGGATAATCATAAATATATGAGAAATCTCATCTCCTCCAGCTTGCAATTTGATGATAACACAGATTCGATAAATTCCATAGAATTCCAAGGCGTTGATCTAAATGTACCTTACACAGCGCTTGCTAACCGCCCCGACATTAGAGCTGCGATCGCTAGGCTAAATTCCAGCTTTTACGACGAACAGACCGCTAAGTTAAATTTCTTTCCTAGCGTGAATTTGGGCGCAGGGCTTACTAACGGGCAAGGCGTGAGCGCTAACGATAGCTTCAAGCTAAATTTTTTAAGTGGCAACGTAAGCATAAGTCTGCCGTTTTTGGATTATGCGAGGGTTGAAAACCGCCTTAAAATTTCGGAGATCGCTTTTCGTAAAAACGTCGTAAATTACGAGCAGACGCTCTCTAACGCTACGAATGAGGTGCTAAATTTATATAGAATTTACCAGATCAATCTGGCTAGCCTTAAAAATTTAAGTGCCGCTTATGACGAAAAGGCGCGTATTGCCGATCTTTACGCTGCGAAATACGAAGCTGGCTCAAGTGAGCTGAAGGATATGCTAGAAGCCCGCACCGACGCCGTAAATGCCAAGATAAACGAGCTAAATCAAAGATATTTGACGCTTCAAAACGAGGCGGCGATCTATCGCGCGATGGCAGGTAAATTTAAACGCAAATGAAAAAGGCTTTGATATTTTGGCTGCTTTGTGGCGCGATATTTGCTGATTCTATGGTACTAAGTGCGCAAGATGACTCAGTAAGCCTTAGCGCCAGCGCTTACGTTGCGAACGATAAACAATCAGAATTTGAGAAAAACCATAGTGAAATTCTGCTAAATCGTCAAAAAAATGAACTAGATAGGCAAAGCCTGCAAAATAATTTGCAACGTGAATCAAAAGGCGTAGGCGACCACGATGATTTTTCGATGAAAAAACAGCCGATGCAAGACATCAAGGAGCGAAACAATAAAAATGAGAAGGACTTAAAACTGCGCCGTAAAAAGCTGCAAGGCGACGCTTATCGGCGCTAGGGCTGCTTTTGTTTATCGGTTTTTAAGTAAAGTTTCTATAAAATCTCCGCTTTACATTTTCTTAAAGGAACAGTTATGAAAAGAACGTACCAACCCCACAATACCCCTAAAAAGCGTACTCACGGCTTTCGCGTCCGCATGAAAACAAAAAACGGCCGCAGAGTTTTAAGCGCAAGACGCGCTAAAGGCAGAAGAAGATTGGCTGCGTAGGCGAATTTGCTGCGATAAGCGATAGCGGGGTTTTTTCGGAGGTTTATAAAAGTGCGGCGAAGTGGCATTGCGAATGCGCTGTCGTGTATTTTTTGGCGAGCGAGCAACGCAGATTTAGCGCGGTCGCCAGTAAAAAAATAGGCAACGCAGTCGTGCGAAATCGCGCCAAAAGGCTTCTGCGCGCAGCGTTTTATAATCAAAAAGACGCCATTGTTAGCGGAATTTTTATATTAATCGCAAAAAAGCAGATCATAGATATGAGTTTTGAAGAGATCGAGCGAAATTTAAAATGGGCGTTTAAAAAAATTGGCGCAGTAAAATGAAGAGATTTTTTATAGCCGCGATCGGGTTTTATCGAAAATTTATTTCGCCTTTGCTGCCACGCTGTTGCCGCTACTATCCGAGCTGTTCGGAATATGCGCTTTATGAGTTTAAGTTTAACGGCGCCTTTGGCGCACTCTGCGCTGTAACGGCTAGAATTTTAAGATGCAATCCGCTCTTTAGCGGCGGCATAGATTATCCGATAATCGCGCGAAATTTCAAATTTTGCGTATTTTCTAAAATCCGCAGCAGCAATGCCTCTGCGGATAAATTTAAGCTTTGGTTTATACCATATAAAAAAAATAGATATTACGTCATACGACTAGGAGAAAATAGTGTTAGATAAACTTCCTCAATCAAAGCGCCTTGCTATCGCAATAGCAACTGCGCTCATATTTTTTGTAGCTTACGATCATTTTTATTTATCAAAAATTCGCGCCGCAATGGAGGCAAACGCAACCGCGGCGCAAATCGCTCAAAAAAATGCCGCCAAGTCCGCTCCGCAAACTACCGCCGCTGGCGTGAGCGCGCAGGGAGCGAATTTAAATACCACAAATTCCATCTCTGCACCGTTAGTGCGCGTGGTTGGCAAAGAAGCAAATTTCACGATCGACGGACTTGGTCGCATAAGCTCGTATGTGCTAAATGATGCGAAATTCCGTGACGAAAACGGCGATGCGATAAATTTGATCGATCCTAAATCGCATTCTAAACCGCTTGAGATGCGCTTCGAGGACGCGGCGTTGAATGCGATGGCTTTCGATACTCCTTACAGTGCTTCATCTGGCGAGCTGGACGTACGAAACGGGGAGGCTAGCGTTACGTTAAGTCAAAGTTTAGGCGCCGTTAGCATAAATAAAATTCTTACCTTTTATCCAAATGGTAGTTATAAATTGGATCTGAAGTTAAGCGGCAATGCGCGTTATTTCATCAGCCCCGGCTCGCGTCCGAACGTAGAAGTAGATAGCTATACGGTTCAAGGCGTCATTGTAGGAAAACCGGGCGACGCTGGAATTTCAGATAAAATCGCTTCATTTTTTACGGGCTCGCAGGCTATAAACGAAAGCGTAGAAATTTTTAAAGATGGCGACGTGGATAAAAACGAGCGAATAAGTGGCGCAAATATCGCTGCGAGCTCGGATCGTTATTATACGACGCTATTTTACGGAGAAAGCTTGAATGCGACCGTGACTGACGCAGATAAAATTTCGCAGGTTTTCATAGGCTCGGACGGCGATCTTAGTCTTACGGGCTATATCGGTGCGAAAGATCACGCGACGCTAAGCTCGATAAATCCTGCTCTTACGCACATTATCGAATATGGCTGGTTTACCTTTATCGCCCGTCCGATGTTTAAATTTCTAAACTGGCTGCACGGCTACATCGGCAACTGGGGCTGGTCGATCGTCGTGCTTACGCTCATTATCCGCCTAATCTTATTCCCGCTAAGCTACAAGGGAATGCTATCGATGAACAAGCTAAAAGATCTGGCGCCTAAGATGAAGGAGCTTCAGGAAAAATACAAGGACGATAAGCAAAAGCTACAGATGCATATGATGGATCTGTATAAGAAAAACGGCGCTAATCCAATGGGCGGCTGCTTACCGATCCTGCTTCAGATTCCGGTATTTTTCGCTATCTACCGCGTTTTGCTTAACGCGATCGAGCTAAAGGGCGCTGAATGGGCGCTGTGGATCCACGATCTGTCGCTTAAGGACCCTTACTATATCCTGCCGATTACGATGGGAATTTTGATGTTTTTGCAGCAAAAAATTACGCCGACTACATTTACCGATCCGATGCAAGAGAAGATGATGAAATTCTTGCCTCTTATTTTTACGGTATTTTTCGTAATGTTTCCTGCGGGTCTTACGCTATATTGGACGGTCAATAACTTCTGCTCAATTATCCAGCAATATGTCATTAATAAAGCCTTTGCTAGGCATAAACAAGCTCAAATAGCGGAGAAAAAATCATGGTAATTGAAGCAGAAAATTTAAAAGACGCATATAATAAAGCAGCAGCTGAGCTTGGATGCTCAGTAACGCAACTTAATGTGCGCGTCTTGCAGCATCCAAGCGGCGGATTTTTGGGCTTTTTTAAAAAAAATGCTATTATAGAAGCGGTTTTGGAAGGGGAGAAATTTAGCGAAAATCCGGAATTTAGCGCCCAGCAAAATAAAGCCGGCAAAGCAGAGAAAAAGCAGGGCGATAAATCAGAGCCGCAAAGCCCGCGCACCACGCATTCTAAACATCGCAAAGAAAAGCAAAAGGGCGTTGTGACGGATGAAATTCTATCCGATATCAAAGAGAAGCTATCTGCACTTTTCAGATCAAGCGAGTTTAATATCGAAGTTAGCGATGTTAGCAAAATCGACGAAAATACCGTCTATATCAAGCTGCAAGGCGAGGATAGCGCGCTTTTGATAGGCAAAGAAGGACACCGCTACAAGGCACTTTCGTATATGATTTACAACTGGATCAGCATCAGATATGATCTTGCTGTGGTTTTTGAAATCGCGGAATTTTTACAAAATCAAGAACGATTTATCGATTCTTATGTAAATGCGCTCGTGGAACGCTCTGGAAATGAGCGTATCGTCACGAAGGCTTTTGATGGCGCATTTATCAAAATTGTAGCCGATAAGCTAAAACAAACATATCCAGATCGTTTCGTGGGCATAAAATCCACGCGTAGCGGCAAAATCGTCATCGTAGACGAAAAAAGCTAATCGTGAGCGAGACTATCGCCGCTATCGCTACGGCTCACGGCATCGGCGGAATTTGCATAGTTAGAATTTCAGGCGAGGAAGCGCTATCTATCGCTCTAAGCCTTTCACATCGCAGCTCTTTGCGCCCTCGCTATGCCACGCTTGCGAATCTTTTTGATGCGAGTGGCGAAGCGTTCGGCGAGGCGATTTTGATATATTTTAAAGCTCCGCATAGCTTTACCGGCGAGGATGTCGTAGAAGTGCAGACCCACGGCGGCTTTACGGCTTCGTCCTTGGCGTTAGATGCCGTGCTGACTCTGGGTGCGCGCATAGCAAATCCGGGCGAGTTTAGTAAGCGAGCGTTTTTAAACGGTAAAATGGATCTTAGCAAAGCGGAAGCCATAAGCGATCTGATTAATTCGCGCTCGCAAAGTGCGGCTAAAATTTTAGCTAGAAACCTGCGCGGCGAGCTAGCAGACTTCGTCGCAAATCTGCGCGCGGCTCTGGTTAAGACGCTAGCTTTTGTCGAGGTTTGCATCGACTACGCAGAGGACGATCTGCCTTCTGACGTGCTGCAAAGCTCGCAAAAGATGCTGGATGAAAATATAAATAGCCTGGAAAAAATCACCCGCATAAGCCGCAGCCGCAAGGGGTTGATCGAGGGCTTTAAAGTAGCGATTGTGGGTAAGCCCAATGTCGGTAAATCAAGCATTTTAAATTCTATGCTGAGCTTTAGTCGCGCTATCGTGAGCGACGAAGCGGGCACTACGCGCGATCTCATCGAAGAAAGCCTGCAGATAGGCACTCATCTAATCCGTATAGTCGATACCGCAGGTATCAGACACAGCGGCTCAAAGCTTGAAAGTATCGGCATTTCATATTCGCTTCGCGCTGCAAGCGAGGCAGATGTGATTTTGGCAGTGTTTGACGCAAGCCGCGAATGGGACGCCGAGGACATGCAGATCCTAAAAATATTGCGTGAACAAAAAGGCAAAAAAATCATCTACGTTTTAAATAAATGTGACCTGCCGCGTAAATTTCATCCTAGCGCTGAGGATCTTGGCGATGATTTAGAGGCTTTTTCTGCAAAAAATTTCGCAGCTGAAAGTCCCATATCAGAGAATTTCACAGCCGAAAATTTAAAGCAAAGTCGGACCTGCGACGCTTCTTTAAATTCCTGCGCGCAGAATTTAAAAGCTAAAAATTTAAAGCGTGACTTAAACGCGCAAAATTCTACTTCCACAAATTCCGCGCCTACAAGCCAAATAGCTCTTGCGAATTCCATAAATCTGGTGGGGCAGAATTCCGCCGCAAAAGCGGGACTAGTGTCGCCAAATACCGAGCGCGTTACTGCAAGCTGTGCTGCGGAGAATTTCACGCAGGATGATTCCAAACAAAATTCTGCAAATTCCATCGCGCCTAGTAGCTCTGCAAAAAATTCCGCTAGGCAAACTACCCAAGCAAATTCCATTTTTACGCCACTTGAAATTTCTGCAAACGAGGGCGTGGATAAAATTTTAACCGCGCTTGAGAGCTACTTAAATTCTCAAAATTTCGATGGCCTTATGCTAAGCAGCGAGCGGCAAATTCTATCTTGCGAGAGCGCGCTTGCGGCTCTTAAAAACGCGAGCGAGCGCCTGGCTTGCGGCGAGCTTGAGCTTTTTGCATTTGAGATAAATCGCGCGATTGAGGCGATTGCACGTATTTCGCGTCCATTTGAGCGAGACGAAATTCTAGACGAAATGTTTAGCAATTTTTGCCTCGGCAAATAGCGTTTTAGCTACTAATTAGCCAAAATTCAATATAATCTCGCATTTAAAACGAGGTCTTTATGAAGGAAAAAATCCAATATTTTTTGGCGCTGTGTCTGATAAAATTTGCAAAATTCGCGCCGAAAAGCTTCATATTCGCATTTTTCGATAAGCTCGCACTTTTTGCATCGTGGAAGCTTAGTAGGCGCGTTAAAGTCGCGCAGGATAACCTTCGCGCCGCTTATCCACAAAAAAGCGAAAGTGAGCTTCACTCTCTTGCGATCGAGAATTTTCGCAGTATCGCTAGGACGCTTACCGACACGCTTTTATTTTATAATGGTAGACTAAAATTTGATGATCTGATTTCAAACGGCGAGCAGGCGCTAGAGCACGTCCGAGAGCTAAAAGGTGATAATCCGCACGGGATTTTATTTTTTACGGCGCATTTTGGAAATTGGGAAATTTTAGCTAATTTTTTCGGCGCTAACGGCTTTCCCGTCTCGGTAGTCGGGCGTCGCAGTGATAACGAGCTGATCGAAGAGCGGCTCGTGGCGCCCTTTCGTGAGCGCTACGGCAACGACCTCATTTATAAAGACGATGCGATGCGCAGGCTCGTGCAGGCGCTAAAGCAGGGGCGCAACGTAGGCATTCTGCCCGATCAAAAGCCAGGCCCTAAAAATAGCCTGATTACGACCTTTTTTGGACGGCAGTGCTACACCACGAAGACTATCGCGTCGCTTTATTTGAAATTTCATCCCGTGCTGATCCCGATCTTTGCGCGCCGCGGAGAGGATGATCGCTATGAGATCGTGATCAAGGATTTTCCGCCGCTACCTGAAGGGCTAAACAAGGACGAGGCCGAGCTGTTTATCACGCAAAAGTGCAACGACATTTTCGAAGAGGTCGTGCGAACCGCGCCGCAGCAGTGGTTTTGGATACACAAACGATGGAAAATGGACTGATGGCGTGGCAAATTCCAAGAGGCGAGAGCAGACGGAGCGCCATAAGAAATTTATCCGCACCGCAGGACTCGCGCCTTTTTGCAAAAGAGCAAAGCGCCGTAAATTTAAGTAGAGCCGCGCGAGCGAGCAAAAATTTAGACCTCAAAAATTTCATATCGGTTTGCGACGGCTCCTCTTGCACTTTGTGGCGTGAAAGCTTTAGAGTTAAAAATTTAAGATCGGGCGCTCCAGATTGGGCGTGGCACGCAGGCGGCGGGCCGTTAAATTTTAATAGCGAAAGCTCCTGCGCAAATCCGCCCGCCGCTAAAAATTCGCATCGAAAAGCGCTCATCTTAAGCGACGGCCGCAAGGGGCATGAGAATCAAAGTATCGCATTTTGCGAGCTAAGAGGTCTTGAGTTTTGCATTTGCAAGATCGCTTACGCAAACAAGCTTCTTAAACTCTTCTCTTACGCGCTTGATTTTTTCGGGCTTTATTTTAAAATTTTTAAGTGCGATCTCGGCGAGAGCGGCGCGGCGGCGGACCGCAAAAACAGATCGAATTTAAATAGTTCCGCTCTAAACAGCCCCGTCGCGCTGGATAGCGCAAATTTAGATGCCGCGCCGAACGGCAGAAATTTAGACGCCTCGGCAGATCGCAATTTAAATTTCGCAGATTTCGATCTGTTTGTAGGCGCGGGCTCTACGACCTATTACGCGCTGAAATTTTACGCGCGCAGATACGCTAGGCCGAGTATAGCACTAATGTATCCGAAGGGCTACCGCAAGGATTTTAGCGTCATCATCGCAGGCGCGCACGATCGCCCAAAGCCGCGCGCAAATCTAAAAATTTCGCCCGTCTCGCTTAGCTTTTCGCGCCCGCAGGGGCTGTATAAGCCGCAGCGCAAATCCATCGGATTTATCATCGGCGGGCCGAATTCCTGCTTTGAGATGGGGGATGAAATTTTAAAGCAGATAGAGGGCGTAAGGGCGCAGTTTGCGGACTGCGAGTTTGCGCTAACGACCTCTCCGCGCACGCCGCGGGCTACCGAGAGCGCGCTAGAAAAGCTTGGCTGGGATTATAGCGTGATTTATAGTCGCGAGCTCGTAAATCCAATCGGCGATTTTTTGGCGCAGTGCGAGTGGATTTTTATCAGCGAGGACAGCGTCTCGATGATAAGCGAGGCTGCATCTAATGGGAGCGCGAGCGTAGCTATTTTGAGTTTAAAGCGCAAAGACGCTCATAATAAATTTGACGATTTTATAAGTGCTCTCGTTTCTACGGGCTATGCTAGGCGCTACAGCGAGGGCGTGAAGCCAAAAAAGACCGCGAAATACGATCTTGAGGCATTTGTGAGGGAGATAGAGTTATGAGGGTCGTGCAAATCCTGCCTGAGCTGAACGAGGGCGGCGTCGAGCGCGGCGTAGTCGAGCTAAATAGGGAGTTTACACGGCGCGGCATCGAAAATTTCGTTATCAGTAACGGCGGCAAATTGGCGCCCGAGATAGAAAACGAGGGCGGCGTGCACGTGCAGCTCGACGTTTGCTCCAAAAGTATCCTAAGCGTTGCGGCGCGCGTTTTAAAGCTGCGTAAAATTTTAAGCGAAATTTCTCCCGACATCGTGCATGTCCGCTCTCGCGTGCCGGCGTGGCTGGTTAAGTTTGCCCGCCCGCATGCAAAGATCGTAAGCACCGTGCACGGGATAAATTCTGTAAATTTCTACAGTAAAATCATGACGGATGCGGACGCGATCATCTGTCCTAGCGGATATGCGCGCGATCACGTGGTGCGAAGCTACGGCACGGATGCAGCCAAGATCACGATCATTCCGCGCGGTATCGATCTAGTAAAATTTAATCCAAAAAATTTAGACGAGCGCTTCATCGCGGAATTTCGGCAGAATTTTAACCTCGCGCAGGATGATTTCATCGTCTCAAGCATTGGGCGCATCACGCAGATTAAGGATTACAAAACCCTGATCCGCGCCGCGGCTTTAGCAAGCGAACAAAAGCTTAAAATTTTAATCGTAGGCGGCGTGAGAGCGGATCGCGACGAGTATTTTTCCGAGCTAAAATCGCTTGTAGGGGGGCTTGGACTGGGCGAGCGCGTAATTTTTACGGGCTCTCAGAGCAAGGTAGCCGAGATTTACTCGCTCTCGTCGGTCACGGTAAGCGCTTCAAGCAAGCCTGAGAGCTTCGGGCGTTCGATGGCTGAGGCGATCGCGTTAAATTGTCCGGTGATCGCGACCCGCCACGGCGGCGCGCTGGATATCGTAAGAGAGGGCGAAAACGGCTATTTTTTTGACGTAGGCGACGCGCAGGCGCTGGCGGGGCTATTTGCTCCCGCGCGCGAGCTGAAATTTGACGGCTACGGCTACGTTTTGCAAAACTTCAGCCTAGAGCAGATGGTAGAAAAAACGATAAAGGTTTATGAAAGTTTAATATGAAAAAATTTTTTTACGAAAACGGCGCGCTTAGCGGCTGGAGGATCACATTTTTAACGCTGCTACTTCTTTGGTGCGCGTCGCTATTTTTTAAAAACGCAGTCTATCAGATTTCCTTTGCGGCGCTAAATTTACTCTTTTTGGCGCATCTATTGTATTTTAAAAACTACTTGGTTCTAAGCGAAATTTTGAAAAAGACGCGATTTATCGCGATCTGCTTCCTCTGCCTGGTAGTGACGTTAGCGATTTCAAACCTCCTAAACGAGGCCGTGATCTCAAAAAAAGCATGGCAGAGCACGCTATTTTTCATCCTTCGATACGGCGCGATATTTTTGGTACTTTGTTATTTTTACAAGCTCAAATTTTTTGATCAAAACGCCGTTTTTGCCTTTTTGTTCGTGGGGCTTGGAATTTTATCGGCAAGTGTGATCTATCAGCTTGTAAGCAGCACCGACGCAATCGTCTTTTCAAGCGATTCTGTTCGCGGAGGTCTTAGCGGATCGCTTTCAAACCGCAATATTTTAGGGCTTTTTATGGGCTTTGGGCTCTGTCTTAGCGCGGTGGCGATACGGCGGCCTTTATCGCTTAAATTTGCGGCTCTGCTTTTGTTTGCGTTTTTTATGATCTTTTCATTTTCCAGAGCGGCGTGGGTCGGTGCGTTTTGTGCGCTCGCGTTTTACGGCACGCTAAATTTAAAGAGCCTAAACAAAAAATACCTGCTTTTCACGGTATGTTTCATCGCACTTTTCGCCGTTTTACTCGCGCTTTCGCCGTCGTTTGAGCAAAGGCTAGCAGCGCTATTTAGCGGCGATTCCTCAGGCAGAACCGTGATTTGGAGCTATATTTTGGAAATGGCGCAGCAAAAGCCTATCTTGGGCTACGGACTGGGCTCTTTTGTAAATTTGCCAAACTCCCCCGTACTTGAGCACCCCGAATATAACGCGCCGCATAATCTATTTTTAGAAATTTTACTTTATAGCGGCGCACTCGGCCTTATCTTTTACGGCTTGATCCTATTTAGCGTTTTTAAGGAGTGCATTCAAAGCAGGCAGTTTGGGGTTCTTACGCTTCTAATCTATCTTTTGATAGATTGCCAGTTTGATCACGGCGCGTATCTGTCGAAAGAAGCGCTAAGTCTGGCCACGATTTTGAGTTTTTTGGCTTATCGCATGAGGATCGAGCGATGATCTACGCGGCGGTTTTGGCTTTTGCGGCAGCGCTTTTTGCGTGGTTTTGCCTGCGCTTTGCGTGGTGGGCGAAGGACCAACCTTACGAGTATCCGCGCGTGCTGATGTATCATATGATCCGCGAGCATCTGCCAAAGCGCACCTCTAAATTTAACCGCTTGCGCGTAGAGCCCGCCGCGTTTGAAAAACAGCTTGCGTGGCTGAAGCGAAACGGCTTTACGAGCTACACTCTAAGCGAGCTTGCAAGCTTGGGTAGTAAGCCTGCAAAGGCGGTTTGTATCACTTTCGACGACGGATATCGCGATAATCTCGCGAACGCTCTGCCTCTTTTGCAAAAATACGACTTTAAGGCGACGATTTTCATCGTGAACCGGCGCTTTGAAGGGAATTGGGCGACCGATAAGGATCTGAAAAAATCAAGCGACGAGCTAAATCGCGAACAGATGCTAAGCGACGATGAGGTTCGCGAGCTTTTGCGAAGCGGGCTCATCGAGATCGGCTCGCATACGCTCGATCACGCAAATTTGCCTAGCTTAGACGCGGCAGAGCAGCTGCGTCAGATGAGTGAATCAAAGCGCGAAATAGAGGCGAAATTTGACATCCCTTGCAGCGCCTTTGCCTATCCGTTCGGCTTTTACGACGAGATTAGTGTGCGCTGCGCGCGAGAGGCGGGCTTTAGCTGCGCGGTTACGACGCAAAACGACGTGTTGCGCCCTCACTACTCAAATTTTGAAATTCCGCGCATCATGGTTAGCGGCAGGCAGGGGCTTTTGAGCTTTATTTTGAAGATGAAAAAGGGCAGAAATAGATGAAAATCGCCTACCTTTGCTGCTCCAGATTTTACGGCGGCGTCGAAAAGATCGTGATCGACTCGCTAAATGAGCTTTGCAAAAGCGAGCAGGCGGCGCTAATCGTGCCCGATAGATGCGAGTTTTTGCAGCGCTTGGATGCTCGCGTGCAAATTTATCAGTACAAAAGCCGCGACAAGCGCTACAATCCGTTTTTGTTCGCTGAAATTTATCGGTTTTTACGCTCGGGCGGATTTGAAATTTTACATTCGCACGGCGCCAAAGCCGCGCAGATCGGCTTTGTAGTCGAAAAATTTTTAAGTCTTAAGCTTGTCGCGACCAAACATAACGACCGCAAGGCGCCCGTTTTTGATCGCGTGCGAAACGTCATCGCAGCCTCTCGCAAGGTCGCAACCACGATAAATCACGCTACGAAGGTGATATATTTTGGCATAGAGCCGCGACGGGAGTTTGCAAATCATGAAATTTTCGCGCGCTGCAAGGACGCGGAGGGCGCCGCAAACGAAGCGCTCGAGGAAACAAAGGATGCGCGCAGCGACTCGGATGCTGCTGCGGGCGCGTCGCGAAACATGGCTGGCGCTGCATTTGCGTCGCAAGATACGCCTTTCGATGCGGACGCATCGCAAAATAAGACTAGCAGTGCATTCGTATCGCAACAGGGCGCAAACGCGGCGGCGGAAAATTTTAAATTTAGCATCGTCGCGGTCGGCAGGCTCGATAAGATCAAGGGTTTTGATCTTTTGATCCGCGCCGCAAGCGAGCTGAAATTTGATTTCGAGCTTAAAATTTACGGTCAGGGCGGCGAGAGGCAAAATTTGCAAAATTTAATCGATTCGCTAAATTTACGGGACCACGTGCGGCTGTGCGGCTTTTGCGACGACGTCGCGGCGGCTCTGAGCGAATCGCACCTGCACGTCATCAGCTCGCGCAAGGAGGGCTTTCCGGTGATTTTGATCGAAGGTATTTTTTATTCACCCGTGCTGATATCCACCCGCGCGGGCGGAATTTCAGAAATTTTAAGCGAGGAGTTTTTGTATGAGGCGGCGGATCTGGGCGCCAAAATCGATGAAATTTACCGCACTTACGGCAAATACGCCCGGGCTTTTGCGCAAAAACACGCCAAGTTCAAGCAAACTTTGACGCTGCAAAATTATATTAGCTCGCTTAAAAATTACTACGAGGAGCTGTTATGCAAAGCCTAAAGATCGTGCATTGTGGCATTTTCAACGAATACGACGACGGCAGTTTTTTCTACGGCATGGAACGCAAGATCAGCCACGGCCTCGTTCGCGGCGGGCACTTCGTCTATGATTTTAGCTACCGCGATTGGGAGCGGAGCCTGCGCTTTTGCGGGCTGAAAAACAGCGGGCTAGAGAAAATGAACGCCAAACTCGTGCGTATTTGCGAAAACATCGGCGCCGATCTACTTCTAATCGGCAAAGGCGAAAAGATCAGTCTTGGCACGCTGCGGGCGATAAAATCGGCGCTTCCTAAGATTAAAATCGCGATCTGGTATGTCGATCATCTGCAAGAAAAACGGGAATTTTTCGAAAAATTAAGCTTCATCGACGTGTTTTTTTGGGCGAATGCGCTGAAGCTGCGCGATCTTTCGACGAGATACGGCGCGAAATTCGCCTTTTTCCCAAACATCTCCGACGCGGCGTTTGATAGACGCATAGACGCCGCTAAAACGACCGACGTGATCTACATAGCGCGCGATTATCAAGAGGACGTGAGGTATAAATTTGCGCTTTTGCTGCGCGATTTTTGCGAAAAAGAGGGGCTTAGGCTTAAAATTTTTGCGAGCCTCGGCGCGCCTGCCGTATTCGGCGATAAATTTCATCGCGAGATCGCGGCTGCGAAGATCGCGATAAATTTTAATCGCGACGACGAGCTTGAGTGCGCGCGCGCTCATAAATTGCTCGGCGCGAGCGACCGCATGGCGCAGTTTTTAGGATGCGGCGTCTGCACTTTTAGTCCCAAGATCGCGGGGTTTGAGCGGCTTTACGAGGACGGCTCGGAGATAGTTTATTTTGACGGTCCTGCGGATTGCTTTTCAAAGATTAAACGCCTTCTTTCTAGCGGTGAATACGTAAATATAGCGCGGCGCGGCAGAGCCAAGACGCTAAAGATCGCAAACGCCGCCCGAGTGGCGAAATTTATGCTTGAGACGATCTTTGAAGAGAGCTTTGGCACAGATGCTTGCAGTGAAATTTCTGATGAAAAATGCAGCGAGAACATCGGCGAACGTCACGACGCACCAAACGGAAGAGATAAAAACGAGCGGAGCGATTTTTACAGCGAGCCTTACGAATGGCGTGAGTTCGTCTATAAAAACGGAGAGAAATTCAGATGATTTATTTTGCGGCTTTTCTGATCTTTGCCGCCGCAGTGGGCGTTTCGCTGCGGTATAACTGGTGGAGGATTCCGCAGGGCTGGCATAAGGCGCGGGTGCTAATGTATCATAGCGTAGAGGAGCACAAGGGCGATAAATTCGACAAATGGCGACTAAAGCCCGCTGATTTTGAAAGACAGATCGCGTGGCTTGCGAAAAACGGCTTTAAAAGCTTTAAGCTTAGCGAGCTTATTGCGCTAGAGCGGCTGCCTAAAAAGGCGGTTTGTATTACTTTCGACGACGGATTTGAAAATAATTTTACCAGCGCCTTTGAAATTTTGAAAAAATATGATTTCAAAGCGAGCATATTTTTGGTGCCGGACGCCGTGCAAAACGACTGGGAGCGCGCTAACACCGCTCATCTTGCGCGAATGTTAAGCGAGGATCAAATTTTAAAAATGCAAGCAAGCGGGCTAGTGGAGTTCGGTGCGCATACGATGCACCACGTAAATTTAGACCTTACCTATGCGAGCGATCCGAAGCTCGCCGCAGACGAGATCATCGCATCTAAAGCTCGCGTAGCGGAGATTTGCGCTCAGCCGTGCGAGGTATTTGCCTACCCGTACGGTAAATTTAACGACGAAATTTTAAATATCACTAGATCAAATTTCAAAGGCGCGGTAGTCGTCAAGCGCGGACTTTACGAGGCGGGCGACGACAAATACGCCGTAAAGCGTATCGGCATTTTGGGCACGGAGAGCTTTTTTGATTTTTGGCTGAAATTTACGAGGATAAGGAACAAACTATGATTAAAGCATCCGTTTATGCGATAGTGATGAATGAGGAGCGCCATATCGAGCGTATGCTGCGTAGCGTGGCGGATTTTGCCGAGATCATAATTGTCGATAGCGGTAGCACCGATGCCACGCTGCAGATCGCGCGTAAATTTACCGATAAAATTTACCATCACGACTGGCAGGGCGAGGGGGTGCAGAAAAACTACGCATTTTCGCTCTGCAGCAACGAATGGGTGCTAAATCTCGACGGCGACGAGGAGGTGAGCCCTGAGCTAAAAGGCGAGATAGAGGAGTTTATGAGCCAGAGCGATTACTCGGCGCTGGATATTAAATTTCATGAATACTCGCTGGGGCGCAGATGTTCCGATCTCGTGCGTAAAAACACCCACATCCGCTTCTTTCGCAAAGAGTGCGGCGAGTATAAAAATATGGGGGTGCACGCGCAAATTTCGATCATAAAGGGCGCGGTGAAAAAGAGCAAATTTTGCATCAACCACTTTAGCGAAAAGCCGATTGCCGAGCTTGTTATGAAAAACAACAACTACTCTACGCTACGCGCACAGGGGGATTTTGAAAAGGGCAAAAAGCCGAGTCTTGCGAAGCTTTTGCTGATCTATCCGTTTGCGTTTTTTAAATCGTACATTTTGCGCAGATCGCTTTTTGACGGGCGCAAGGGATTTATCACGGCAAATATTAACGCATTTTACGCGTTTTTAAAAGAGGCGAAACTTTACGAGAAGTATCTTAAAAAGGGCGAAGATTAATCGAAATGATAGAAAATTTTAGTTATTATTGCAACTTAAATTTAACAGCGAAAAGGGCGAAAAAATGGATAAAAAAGTAGTAGCGGCACATAAAATTTCAGACGAAGAATATGAAAAAATTTTAAAAATTTTAGGTCGCGAGCCAAATCTGCTCGAGCTTGGGATTTTTAGCGCGATGTGGAGCGAGCACTGCAGCTACAAATCGAGCAAAAAATACTTAAGCGGCTTTCCGACCAAGGCGCCTTGGGTTATCCAGGGTCCTGGCGAAAACGCAGGCGTCATCGACATCGGCGGCGGCATGGCGGCGGTTTTTAAGATGGAAAGCCACAACCACCCTAGCTTCATAGAGCCGTTTCAGGGCGCTGCGACCGGCGTGGGCGGGATATTGCGCGATATCTTTACGATGGGCGCGCGCGTCGAGGCCAATATGAACTCGCTTCGTTTCGGCGAGGTGCGAGGAAGGAGCGAAAACGCCAGAAAGCAGCGCTATCTGCTAAAAGGCGCGGTTGCAGGCATCGCGCACTACGGCAACTGCATGGGCATCCCTACGATAGGCGGCGAGACGAGCTTCGATAAGAGCTTTGACGGCAACATTTTGGTTAATGCCTTTGCTCTTGGTATCGTTAAAAAGGATGAAATTTTCTACGGCAGGGCCGAAGGCGTGGGCAACAGCGTGATCTACGCGGGCTCTAAGACGGGGCGCGATGGGCTCGGCGGAGCCGTGATGGCGAGCGATAGCTTTAACGACGCGAACAAATCCCTGCGCCCGACCGTGCAGGTGGGCGATCCGTTCGCCGAAAAGCTGCTGATGGAGGCGTGCTTGGAGCTTTTTAAAACCGACTACGTCGTGGGTATCCAGGATATGGGCGCGGCGGGACTTACTTCAAGCAGCTTTGAGATGGCGGGGCGCAGCGGCAGCGGCATGAGGTTAAGCTTAGACAAGGTGCCAATGCGCGAGGAGGGGATGAGCCCGTATGAGCTGATGCTAAGCGAGAGTCAAGAGCGCATGCTGATCTGTGCCAAAAAGGGCTGCGAGGAGAAAATCAAAGAAATTTTTGCCAAATGGGATCTGGATGCCGCCGTCATCGGCGAGGTGACGGATAGCGGCAAGATGGAGCTTTTTTGGCACGGCGAGCTAGCGGGCGTCATTCCGATCGAGCCGCTTAGCGAGGCTGCGCCCGTGCTGGATCGCCCGATAAAAGAGCCTGCATATATGGCGCAGATCGCGCAGCAAAATTTATGCGGCTGCGGCGCGAGCGAGCGCGAGCTGGACGCGGCGTTTGATAAAATTTTTGAGGATCCTGAAGTGCTAAATAAATCCTACATCTACGATCAATACGACGCCAACGTAGGGTTAAATTCTGCCAAGCGTCCAGGCATGCTGGGCGCTGCGGTGATGCGAGTTAAGCAAAACGGCGTAAAGCTCGCGATGGCTGCGGACTGCAACACGCGGATGAATTACATCCATCCTCGCATAGGCGCGGCGCTTGCGGTAGCGTCGGCGGGGCGAAAGGTCGCGATGAGCGGCGCGACGCCTTTAGCCATCACCGATTGCCTAAACTACGGCAATCCGCAAAATCCAGAGGTTATGTGGCAGTTCGCGCAGGGCTGCGAGGGGATCAAGCAGGCTTGCGCCGCGCTAAATACCCCCGTCGTAAGCGGCAACGTAAGCCTATATAACGAAACGGGTGGCGTTAGCATCCAGCCCACTCCCGCGATCGTGTGCGTGGGCACAAACGAGGGCGAAATCATCCCTAGCGATTTTTGTGCTAGCGGCGTGAGTGTCTATCTGGCGGGTGACACAAAGGGCGTTTTTGCGGGCTCGCTTTATATGAAAGCGGTGGAAAACCGCGTCGCAGGCAGCCTGCCGGAGCTAAATTTAAAAGCAGAGCGCGCTCTGTGGGACTTCGCGATCGAGGCGGGCAGGAGCGGAGTTTTGGAATTTGCAAACTCCGTAGGAATCGGCGGCGTGGCGATCGCGCTAGCTAAGATGGCGTGCGTAGGCGGCGTAGGCGGCGAGTTTGAGATGAGCTGCGACGATAGCAGAGATATTTTCGACGAGAGCTTTTCGCGCGCGATTTTCGGCGTGCGCGACGAGGAGAAATTTAAAGAGCTGGCCGCAAAATACGGGCTAAGCTTGATGCGACTAGGCGTCAGCGGCGGCGAAACGTTTCGCATAAATTCCGTCCGTAAAAATCTAAAGGCGCTGAAAGAAATTTACTTCGGCGAGTTTGCCAAGATCGTAAAGAGCGAAGATTAGCGCGTGCTCAGCATTGTATTTCTTTTAATCGCGCTTTATATTTTCGCTCAGATCGGCGGAGTTTTCGGCAACTCGGGCTATCGCGGCAAGGCGCGAATGCAGCTAGGAGAGGCTAAAATTTTAGTAGCGCTTCTAGCCAAGGTCGCCAAAAGCGACGGGCACGTAAGCGAGTCCGAAGCTGCGATGATAAGCGAAATTTTGGACGATTTGGTGCGCCAAATGGGCGCCGGCGAGCGCGAGCGAGAGGCGCTGAAGCTAGTTTATAAGCTCGAGAAAGAAAGCCTTGCAAACGTGCGTGAGCTCGCCGAGAAATATAACCAAACCTACCGCCCGAGCCCGAGCCGTAAAACGGGGCTAATCTATTTCTTTTTAAATTTAGCTTACGTTGATCGCGGTTTTAGCGCGGCAGAGCGGCGCACAATCTCGCAGATTTGCGACGGATTGGGCTTGCCTGAGCATATCCAAAGCCAGATATTCGCGACCTTTGAGCGCAGCTTTTACGGCACATATTACGAAAACGGCGGTTCGCAAAGCAGCTCCGCTTACGACGAATACGACGGCTATAGCACAAGAAGCGGCGGGTATTGGGACAAATACGGCGGCAGAAGCACTGGCGGCTACGGAAGCAGCAGTTACGGCGGCGGCACCGGCTACGGCTATGGCGGCACGACGGGTTCGGGCTACGGAGGCTCGCAAAGTTCGGGCGGTTCATACGGCGGATATGGTAGTGACTATTCGGGCGGCTCGCAAGGCTCCGCCAAAAGCAAAAGAGATCCGTATGAAATTTTGGGGCTCTCCAAGGACGCTACGTTTAACGAGATCAAGAAAAAATACCGCGAGCTCGTGAAAAAATACCACCCCGACATCCTGATGGGCAAGGGCGCGGACGAGGAGATCATCCAGGAGGGCACGAAGAAGCTTCAGGAGATCAATGAGGCGTATAAAATTTTAAAGGAGCGCTTCGGCGAAAAGTAGGGCGAAATTTTAAAATTTGAGGGCGCAAAACGCCTTGAAATTTTGAGGTAGGGCTCGCGATACGCCGACAAGGTGCGGCAAAGGAATTTTAAGGCGCGATATCGCAATATGCGCGGCGTGCGAAAATTTCAGGTCGCGAGAGATTGGGTGCGGCGCGGCAGTGAAATGTTAAAGCGTGCGGCACAGTTTAATTTGTATCTAAATTTTAAAATTCCAAGCTTGCGAGACCTGCAGGGCGCTTAATACAGCCTTGATGCACATCGTGCAGGCAGTCTAGCATGCGGTACGAGAATTTTAAGTGCAAGATAAAGGCGGCAAGTATGCGCGGACGTTAAAATTTTAATATGTAATAGCGTTAAGGCTGCTTGTTATTTATGAAATAAAATTTTAAAAACCAAACCAACACGAAAGGAAAAACATGGGATTTTTATCCAAAGACGAGGAGCAGCAGAAGCAGGGCGCTAAAAAGGCGGCGAAGCAACCGCCGATTTTGATGCGACAAACCCAAGAGATCATCACGAATATCGAGAAATATCTGGGCGCGCCGCTGCTTACCTATTTTAACTCGGGCGCTGGCAGCGTCTGCGGTAACGACGCGATCAGTATCAACGACCACCTCAAGGGCAAGCATTTCGAAAAGCTCTATCTTTACATCAAAAGCGACGGCGGCAGCGGTATCGCCTCGCTTAAGATCGTCTCGATCCTGCGCAACCACTGCGACGAGCTGATCGCGCTGGTGCCGGCAAACTGCGCTTCGGCGGCTACGATGATGGCGCTTGGAGCGAATAAAATTTTAATGGGGCCGCTTGGGTATCTCACGTCGGTCGATACCTCGCTGCGCCACGAGCTTTCGCCGGTTACGAACACAAACGATCAAGCCAATGTCTCGATGGACGAGCTAAGTCGCGTGGTGAAGCTTTGGAAAAATAACGAGCGCCCGAACGACGAGAACCCGTACAAGGAGCTTTATAAATATATTCATCCGCTCGTTTTCGGCGCCGTCGATCGCGCAAGCAGCTTGTCGCTTAAAATTTGCCGCGAAATTCTGCGCTACCACTTCGAAGATGAGCAAAAGATCGCCTTTATCAGCGACAAGCTAAACAGCGGCTATCCGTCGCACGACTATCCGATCTTATTCAGAGAGGCTAACGAGCTTGGGCTTCAGGTCGAGAAGATGGATACGCGCCTAAGCGAGATGCTTCAAATTTTAAACGAGCTCTACGCCGAGATGGGGCAGCGCACATTCACCGACTTCGATGAGAACAACTATCACGACAATAACATCGCCAATATCATCGAAATTTCGGGATGCCAGATCTACTATCAGATCGACAAGGACTGGTTTTACCGCGAGGAGGAGAAGCGCTGGATCGTGCTAAACGACGAGAGCTCGTGGCGCAAAAACGAGATCGACGGCAAAAATATCAAAAACAGCATCTATTATATTTAGTGCTGTTTGGATTTCGCGTCGCTTTAAATTTACGGCTTGTAAAATTTAAAGCGGTGCGTAAAATTTAAACGAGCAGTAGCGACAAACGGCGCTAATGGAGCTCGCAGGCGACGACATAGCCGCGCTTATGGACGAGCTGGAAAATAGGATGTGTAAATAAATTTAAAATTTTAAAAAGCGGCAAAAGCAAGTGCAACCTAGCTTGGCGATAAAAGCTGCGCCGCGAAATTTTAAATTTAGCCGATTCGCGCAGCTCCTAGCGGCTAAATTTGCGCTGCGGTTTAAATTTACGTTTTGCGCGCGGCTTTTAATTTAGCCTTTGCAAGCGGCGCAGAATTTTAAAATTTACGTCCGCGCGAGCAAGAAGGCGGCATTTGAGAAGCAAAATTAAAATTTGCGCGCGGTAAATGCGGTAAATTTAGCAAATTTCGCTTTGCCGACCCGCTTCATAAATTAGGCAAAATTTTAAAATTTAAAGGATTTTTGCGATGAAATTTTTTATCTCGTCTCTGTTTTTGGCTCTGTCGCTGCTCGGCTGCGCAGGCAAAAACTCGCCCGAAACCGATAAAACCTACGTTCTTTCAAGCGAGCTTGGAGATACGAAATACGCTCTTTACGGCGGCAATCTCTACGAAAACGGCGCCATTTTAGGCCCTTACGAAACGCGAGGAGATGCAAAGCTTGCGATTTTAGGCGGCGGCGCAAATTTAGATAAAAACGCAAAGCTCATAAAACTATATTTTTTCGAGCACAGATACGGCGCGATCTACTCCGTAAGCCACAAAAACGGGGTCTGCGCCGAGTACAATAAGGGAAATTTCGTAGATTTTCAAATTTTATTTAATATTTTTCAAAGCAAAGAGTGGTTTAATTATAGCGGCGGTATCTCTGCGGGCAGCGAGAGGCTAAAAGAGCTGAGTTCGGCGCGCATGGCGAAATTTAACGGTGCAAAGCTCGGCGCAGCAGATGAAAAAGCAAGGCGCGAGTATCAAAAGGCTCGCCGCGAGGCGATTTTGTATTTTCAGCTTAACGCAAACGACATGCGCGAGCTGATTTTTAAAAGATTATGCGAATAAATTAAAAGGAGAAAAGATGAGAGCGTTAATCAGCGTAAGCGATAAAGAGGGCGTCGTAGAGTTTGCCAAAGGGCTGCAGAGGCTCGGATTTGAAATTTTAAGCACGGGCGGCACGCATAAACTACTTTTGCAAAATGGCGTGAAAGCAGCGGAAGTGAGCCAATACACGGGCTCGCCCGAGATGTTTGAGGGGCGGGTTAAGACCCTGCATCCAAAGATCCACGGCGGAATTTTGTATAAGCGAAACGACGCAAATCACGTAAGCCAAGCCGCGCAGTACGACATCGGCGGCATCGATCTCGTGTGCGTAAATTTATATCCTTTTAAAGCGACCGTAGCTCGCACCGACGATTTTTCAGAGATTATCGAAAATATCGACATCGGCGGACCTGCGATGGTTCGAAGCGCGGCTAAAAATTTTGCTAACGTCTATGTCGTTACCAGCCCGCTTGATTACGACGCGGTTTTGCAAAATTTAAGCGGCGCGGACGAGAGCGAGAAGCTGAAATTTAGGCAAAATTTAATGATAAAAGCTTACGAACATACCGCAGCCTACGACGCGATGATCGCAAACTATATGAACGAGCGCTTTAACGGCGGCTTCGGCGCGAAAAAATTTATTATGGGCAGCAAGGTTTTTGATACTCGCTACGGCGAAAATCCGCACCAAAAGGGCGCGCTGTACGAGTTCGAGGATTTTTTTAGCAGCCATTTTAAGAGCCTAAAGGGCGAAGCAAGCTTTAACAATATGACCGATATGCACGGCGCGCTGATGCTAGCTAGCAGCTTCGGAGAGGCGCCTGCGGTAGCGATCTGCAAGCACGCCAATCCATGCGGCTTTGCCGTGAAATCTAGCCTGCTTGAAAGCTACGTAGAGGCGCTAAAATGCGACCCCGTCTCGGCATACGGCGGCGTCGTGGCGATAAACGGCGTTTTGGACGAGGAGCTAGCAAATAAAATCAATGAAATTTTTGTCGAGGTTATCCTAGCCGCTCGCGTTACGCCCGCGGCGCTTGCGGTATTTGAAAAGAAAAAACGTATTAAAATTTTCGAACAGGGCGGGGAGTTTTTAATTCGCGAAAACGACAAGTATGATTTTAAATTTATTGACGGCGGCTTCGTATATCAGCAGCGCGACTACGTGGGCGCGGGCGAGGTCGCAAACGCCCGCTGCGTCACGGGGCGCGCGGCGAGCCAGAGCGAACTTGATGATCTAAAAATCGCGTGGCAGATCGCTGCGCTTACGAAGAGCAACTGCGTGGTTTACGTCAAAAATCGCGCGATGGTCGCGATCGGCATGGGTATGACGAGCCGCGTGGACGCCGCACGTGCGGCAGTAGCGAAGGCTCGCGACGTGGGCGTCGATCTGAGCGGCTGCGCGCTTGCCAGCGAGGCGTTTTTCCCGTTTAAAGACAGCATCGAGATCGCCCATGCTGCGGGCGTCGCGGCGGTCGTGCAGCCAGGCGGCAGCATCCGCGACGATGAGGTGATCGCAAGCGCCGACGAATTC
Source organism: uncultured Campylobacter sp. (assembly GCA_963525605.1). Classification (GTDB taxonomy): domain Bacteria; phylum Campylobacterota; class Campylobacteria; order Campylobacterales; family Campylobacteraceae; genus Campylobacter_B. The sequence continues at coordinate 32,340 of CAURKZ010000005.1, read as the reverse complement.
GGCATGGCGATGTATTTTACGGGAGTGCGCCACTTTTTGCACTAATTTCACTCGCCCGAGGTGGAGCGGATTTATTGCGCTCGCTTCGTAACTTTTTATGCCGTTGCAAATTTTGAAAACCGCGCCGGAGCGGATCTCGTTGCTCGCTGTGTAGCGCGCGTGATATAAATTTGACTGCGCTCCGATACGCGGCGAGCGTGATGCGAATTGGACTACTCGCGCTTTGCCATACGGCTGTGCGGCGACGATTTAGCTATGCGGCATATCGTTTTGTAGCGGGCGCGGTGCGGATCTAATGCATGGTGCTTTGTTACGCACCAACGGGCGCGGATCCGGCTACCTCAGCTACGAAGTCGTGTGCGATGTAAATGGCTGCGCTCCGCTACGTGGCGGAGCGCAGTGCGAAACCGACTGTTCGCGCTTCGTTATATTACTGCACGGCGCGGGTTTAGCTGCGCGACATACCGCTTTGTGTCGGTGCGGCGTAATCTAAATTTAATCATCCGCCGCCCCTGAATGGTCGCGAAATTTTATCTAGCGGCCGCGGCGCGAAAATTTTAAATTTAATCGCGCACGCAGCGGATGGGTTCGCGCCTCGCCGTCGTATAGCGGCGTACAAATTTTATCTCGCGGCGCGAAAATTTCATGGCGCCTATTTTGCGTTGAAATTTCGGCGCCGTTTCGCAGCAGATACGGAGCGGAGTATAAATTTTTAAAGCGGCGCCTCGTCGCGATCGGGCGCGCTCGTAGACAAATTCTAATCGCGCGGCAAGCGGATGGACGCCATGCCGCAACCGAGGCTGCGCGTAGAAAATTTAGCCGCGCGGTGGACAAGTGCCGTGCCGCAACCTAAGCGGCGCGTAGATAAAATTTTAAATGCGGCAAAGCAGCGGGTGCATCGCAAAGCTTCCGTCCTGTGAGCAGTCCGTGCCCTCGCAAAGCGCGCGCGGTAGAATTCGGCCGCGTCGTAAAACTCGCAAAGGCGCTAAATCAGGCTCAAACCACGGTTGCGCAGCGGTAAAATTTTAATTATCGCGACGGTAGCAAAATCTAGCCGCGAGGCGCGACAATAAAATTTCGCGCCGCAATAGGGGGGCGTATCGAAATCTCTAAAATCCCCACGTAAGCCGCGCGAATGGATAAATTTCATACGAGCCGTAGCGCAGGCGAATGGACGGCGCAAGGGTCTCGCTCGTGAAAGGAATAAATTTCATCGTAGCGCAGGGGCGATGAAATTCTAACCCTGCAGCGGTAGCAAAATTTTAATTCTTGCCGCGGCGATCAAATCCAACCGCCTGCCACGCTAGCGAAATCCAGCCCCCCGCTGAAGCGGTAAAATTTTAATCTTGGCGGCGGCGGTAAAATTTCAGCCCTCGTTATAGCATAGAATTTTAACCGCTTGCGAAGAGGTAAAATTCCGATGCTGCAGCGTGCCGCGAGGATAAGATAAAATTTTGATCTTGCGCTGCCGCGGTAAGATAAAATTTTTGATCCCGCCTCACCGCAGCGATAAAATTCTAATTCTGCGGCGATGGCGAGCCGAAAGCTCCGATCCTGCGGCGATAAAATTTGGGTACCGATCCGCCGTAAGCGATAAAATTTCTCTCTTTCACTCTCGCTTCATTTAGAGATTGTAAAATTGCGCAAAATTCAAAACGAAAGGATCAAAATGAAAATTTCTAAAGTTTTAATCTGCCTCTTTGTTTTGGCGGCAGGTTATTTAGTCGCGCTTAATGCCGCAGGCGGCGGTAGCTCGGCGGACGCAAATTTTAAAGTTAAAGGAGGCGGCGTGAACGCAAACGTAAAAGAAATTTATCTAGCAGGCGGCTGCTTTTGGGGCATGGAGGCGTATTTTAAACAGCTTGACGGCATAGTCGCGACGCAGGTGGGCTACGCCAACGGCAAGAGCGATAAAGCAAGCTACGAGGGCTTACATAGCAGCGATCATGCCGAGACGCTCCACTTAAAATACGACGCCAACGTCATCAGCGAGCCTGAAATTTTGGCGCATTATTTCCGCATCATCGATCCGTTCTCGATCGACAAGCAGGGTAACGACCGCGGTCGCCAATACCGCACGGGCATCTACTATACCGATGAAGCGAGCGGCGAGATAGCGCGTAAATTCGTAGCCTTTAAGCAGAGCAAATATGATGAAAAGATAGCGGTCGAGGTTATGCCGCTTAAAAACTACGTCAAGGCGGAGGATTATCACCAAGACTATCTAGACAAAAACCCGGGCGGCTATTGCCATATCGATCTGCGCCTCGCTAAAAAGCCGCTTTACGATGACAAAGCCTTCAAAGCGCAGAGCAAAGAGGAGCTTAAAAGAACTCTGAGCGACCTGCAATACAGCGTCACGCAGGAAAAAGATACCGAGCGACCGTTTTCGAGCGAATACGACAAGCACTATAAAAAGGGCATCTACGTCGACATCGTGTCGAAAAAACCGCTCTTTTCCTCTACCGACAAATACAACTCCGGCACCGGCTGGCCGAGCTTTTCAAAGCCGATAACGACCGATGCGATCGCGTATGAGAGGGACGACAGCCACGGCATGCAGCGCGTCGAAGTCTCAAGCCGCGTAGGAGGCAGCCATTTGGGGCACGTCTTCGAGGACGGACCGAGAGATAAGGGCGGTATGAGATACTGCATCAACGGCGCTAGCTTGGAATTTATACCGCTTGAGGAGATGGACGCGCGCGGCTACGGCGAGTATAAAATTTACGTAGAGTAAGCGCCGCTTTCTGGGCTAGCTCGCGATCGAGCGGCTGCGGGTTTGGCTTACGGCTGGGCGGTTTATCGGTTCGGTTGCCGATCGGTTGGCGGTATATTGCTTCGGCGTTCAGTCGTTTTGTAACTCGGGCGCGCGCTCCTCTAGTCTGCGGCTACTGCTTTTGGCGGTCGTTCGGTTTTATACGGCTCCCTATCGATAAATTCGGCGGCTGGTCGGTGATTTTACAATCACTAGCTTACGGGCATTTTATCGATCGATTTGACGGCTATACGATCGATTTTTAATCGGTCGGTTGTTAGACGACTAGTCGGTTGCCGATCTATTTGGCTGGCGGCTAGTTTAGTTCGCGGTCGAGCGGAAGCTTGACGATCGGCTTTGCGGCTTTGATGATTTCTCGGCGGATAAATTGGCTTGGCGGCCATGGATGGAATTTTAAAATTCCAAATACGATAAATTTACCTCTAAAGAATTTCATGCGGCGTAGCCGCAATAGAAAGAATTTAACGCGAGCGCAGCTCGCCCATATAGCGTTGTAGGGGGTTTTGCAGGCGAGCAGAGCAATGCGGTGCTGCGGCGGCGGCACCCGCAAGAAATGTGACCTCGCAATTGGGGCTCTTCCTGCTCCTATAGAAACAGAAATCACGGCATAAAATTCACAAGTCGTGAATTTGGGGATAAAATTTTGAAATTTTACTTTTTAAGACGCGGAAGCGGTGCATGCTTAGTAAGAGATGCGGCGTAAAATTTGAAATTCTGCAACGAAAACGGCGTCTATGCAATGCCCGTTCTGCATCCGCGTCGCAAATTTTAAATTTAGGATAAAATTTTAATGGCTAGCCCCGCGCAAAATAGAAAAATTCCCGCATAGATCGCTAAAAACGGCGCGATTATCGCATAATGTATGACGAACTCGAAAAAATTGTAGATCAAATGCTTGCTTTTGGGCTCTTTAAATTTTAATTCTACCTGTTCGTTCGAATTAAACGGCGTGTTGGAGCGCAAAATGTGCCTCGGTCCAGCGCATCAAGTCTATTTTATTGCGCTGCATATAGTCTTTGCCGATGCCCAATACGCCGTTTATATAGCATACAAAACCAAAACCGCCGAAAAACAAAATGAGCCCGATGTCGATCAGCTTATCCGCCATAGCGATCTTTCCCTTGCTTTTTAAATTTAGAAATTTAGCCCGCCGTATTTGCTCTCTCACCGTTTGCCTATTGAAATTCTAATTTTGCAGGATTGCACTCTTTATCGGCTTTGCAATCTTGCAATTTTTTGATGATTTTATTGAAACGCTCCTTATCATACGCCAAATCTCGCGTCATCGTCATATATTTTATTACCTCTTCTATGTCTAAATCATAGTAAAAATGAGCTCCTGCACAAAGTAAGCAAAAATCTTCTATTTTGCCCACTTCGCAAGCTCTTATTAATCGTTTTAATCCAATTGACGGCCTATTTGTTCTAAATAGAATTTCACTGGATAAACCGCACGCCAAGGAATTTTCAATTTGATCCTTTTCAAAGCAACTCCTATCCGCAATATTTAATAAATTTTGACAAGCGCTATATTTTCCATCGCCGAAACCGCACTCCTTTATAAGTCGTGAAATTTCTAATGAATAAATTTTATCGCAATAGTCATAGATATGGGAAGGTAGGCAGCTACCGACTGCATTCGCGTATTCTCTCGCGGACATTTTATAAAACCCGTCGCTTAAAATTTTAATTCCCGCGGAATTTTGTCCTTGTGCCTCACTCGGCTCCGTATCTTGCATCGCAAAAGCAGCCCCGCTAAAACAGAGCCACAGCACAAACACCAAAAATACTTGCTTCATTTTCTCTCCTTCGTTCATTGTATTATTCGCTTATGATACATAAAAAGCAATAAATTTTATTTATTTTACGCAGGATTTGGGCTGTGAGGTCGTAAAATTTTTAGGATATTTTAAATTTGGCTCGCGGAATTTTAAGTAGGATAAATTCTAAATTCCAAGATGCGAGCAGAATCCTTAGTTAAATTTCGGCGCGATACAAGGTAAATTTGAGTAGGCTAAAATTCTTGTACGTTGGAATTTAAACGAAAAACTGGGCGTCGCGATCGGGCAAACGCAAAAATGCGAAAAATGCGAAGCTAAAATTTATCGCATGTCGAAATTTAAACCGCCTTTTTGGTTAAATTTAAGCTAAAAACGCTATAATCCCGTTTCTTTTATTTCGTGCGCTCGTAGCTCAGCTGGATAGAGCATTTGATTGCGGTTCAAAAGGTCGGGGATTCGAATTCCTCCGGGCGCACCATCCACAAATATCTTTTTAAACCGAGCTTCGCTATAATCCGTGAAATTTTAATCTTGGAGCAAAAATGAGAGCATTCGCCGAATGGGAAGAGCAAGAGGCGCTTTTGGCGTCTTTGCCGCACGCAGGTACCGATTGGGCGCCGTATTTAGGCGAGATACGAGCGGCTTATCGCGATTTTATCGCCGCTGCAGCGAGGTTTGAGCCGGTCGTCGCGATCGCGCCGAGCCGCGAGGATTTTGAGCAAATTTGCGGCGACTTAGCAAACGCGAGCTTCGCGCAAATCGACACCGACGATACGTGGATCCGCGATTACGGAGCGATCGACGTGGAGGAGGGCGGCAAAATCACGGGACTAAATTTTCATTTCAACGCCTGGGGCGGCAAGTTCGCAAGCGCTAAGGACGATGCGTTAAATTCTAAGCTTTACGCTGCGAGCGCCCGTCCGCTGCGAGACGTGGATCTGATCTTAGAAGGCGGCAGCGTCGATTTTGACGGCGCGGGCACGATGCTAACTACGAGCGCATGTTTGCTGAACGAAAATCGCAACTCCCTAAGCAAGGCCGAGCTGGACGCGCGGCTGCGTGAAATTTTCGGGCTAAAAAAGATAATCTGGCTAGAGCGCGGCTTCATAAAGGGCGACGATACCGATAGCCACATAGATACTCTTGCACGCTTTTTAAGCCCGCGCACTGTGGCTATTTCGTCGTGCGACGATCCGAGCGATCTGCACTACGCGGAGCTTGGCGCGATGAAGGATGAAATTTCATCGCTTGGATACGACGTGATCGAACTGCCGATCCCGCGCGCAATATTTTATCAGGGGCGCAGGCTGCCCGCGACTTACGCAAATTTCGTCTTTTTAAACGGCGCGCTCATCGTGCCTACCTATGCAGATCCCGCAGATCCGCGCGATCCAAACCGCGCGGCGGACGAGCTGGCGCTGTCGCGTCTGCGAGCGGCGTGCGCGGATCGCGAAGTAGTGGGGGTGAACGCGCGCGTTTTCATTCGCCAAAACGGCTCGCTGCATTGCTCGTGCATGAATAAATTTAAACTTTAAATTTAGATCGAAGGAAAAATATGAAAATTTTAAAAGTTGGGCTGATCTCGCATAAATTTGAAGGTACCAAATCGCGCACGATAGCGCGCAGTATCGAGCTCATCGCGCGCGCAGCGGCGAAGGGCGCGCAGTTAATCGTTTTGCAAGAGCTTCATCAGACGCATTATTTTTGCCAGCGCGAAAATACCGAGAATTTCGACTATGCACAGGATTTCGAGCGCGATTTGCGGCTGTGGAGCGAGGTAGCGAAGAGATTTGGCGTCGTGCTGGTAAGCTCGCTTTTCGAGCGCCGCGCCGCGGGGCTGTATCACAATACCGCCGTAGTCTTCGAGCGCGACGGCTCTATCGCGGGGCGGTACCGTAAGATGCACATACCCGATGATCCGCAGTTTTACGAAAAATTTTATTTCACGCCGGGCGATCTGGGCTTTGAGCCCATAGATACGAGCGTGGGACGGCTCGGCGTGCTCGTGTGCTGGGATCAGTGGTATCCCGAGGCGGCGCGCGCGATGGCGCTACGGGGCGCCGAGCTGCTCATATATCCGACCGCGATCGGGTGGTTTGACGGCGACGGCGAGGACGAAAAAGCGCGCCAATTGGAGGCTTGGGTTGCGGTACAGCGCGGGCATGCGGTGGCAAACTCCTTGCCCGTAATCGCCGTAAATCGCGTGGGTTTTGAAAAAGCCGCGCTTAGCGAAGTCTCGCCGGATGAAATTTTATCCGGGAGCGAAGCAAATTTAAATGTGCGCGATAAAATTTCGCGCTCCACGGATACGGGCGGTGAGAGTAAAATTTTAAGCGAGGGCGGAATTTTATCCTTTAATAACGGGGCGCTAACGGATGGCGGCAAAATGGCGATCGGCGGCGAAATTTTGCCCGCGAAAAATGAGGCGGCGCGAGAGAATTTAAAAATTTCGATAGAGATTAAATTTAACGGCGAAACTTTAGAGGTGCTGCCGAATAAACAGCGCGTAGAGCGGCTTGCCAGCGAAGAGGGGATTAGATTTTGGGGCAATAGTTTTGTTTTTGGCGCACAGGGCGAACAGCTGTTTCGCGCAAATAGCACCGATGATCTATGTGAAGTCGTAACCATCGATATGCAAAGATGCGAAAATGTGCGCCGCTGGTGGCCGTTTCTGCGCGATAGATGTGTAGAGGAGTATGAAATTTTAACCAAGCGATACGGGCTGTAGTATCCTGTATCTCGAATAGACATATGGTTTATCGCGTGATGCACAAGAATGAAAGCAAATAATTTTTTATGGTATCAATGTGCAGAGGCGCCGCCGAAATGCATTAATAGACGAAATGAGCTTGAAATTTTGATTTTGAAATGCCCGCAAAATCGGACTTTGTAAATAAATTGTAAAAAAATTGTCAAAAACTATTGACAATTTTTAAATTTTTCTCTATAATTACGCCAAGTTTCGCATATAGGTATGCGGGATGAATTTTATTTAAGGAGTAAACCATGAAAAAAGGTTTTACTATGATCGAGTTGATCTTCGTTATCGTTATTTTAGGTATTTTAGCAGCTGTTGCTATTCCAAGACTTGCAGCCACTCGTGATGATGCTGAGGTTTCTAAGGCAGCTACAAACGTAGCGACTGTCGTTACAGAATTAACTGGTTTTTATACTGCACAAGGTAAGCTACCAAGCGCAATGGATCCAGCTAAAGCCTTAAAAGACATTACTAATGTACCTTTGACAGATGATGGTCAGATGAATGTAAAAGGCAAGGCGTGCATTAAATTTGAAATGGTAACTGCAACTGCAGATGATTCTGCAAAAGGAATTAAAAAGGACGTTACACCTGTGTTAAAAGTTTCTAATGTAGATAGTACAGAAGCTGCATGCAAAGGAGTACAAGAAGCTGTTAAAAAGATCACAGAGTCAAGCCCAATTAGACTTGGCGGTAGCGGTGTTAATTTTAACGAATAATTTTGCTCAAAATTAAGTATCTCAAGGCTCAGATTTATCTGAGCCTTTTTTTATTTTCTTAAATTTAATTTTATTTTTAACACTTTAATTTTTTACGTTATAAAATTAACTATTGTTTTTATATAAATATTAAATTTTATTTAAGATGACAGTATAAATTATATTGAGTTATATGCTTTTTTTGATATCCAGTTTTATCATTATTAAAAATATAAAGTATTGACTTTCTATATTTATTTATGTATAATTTTAAATTATTAAATTAAAGTTGGGGTATAGCCAAGCGGCAAGGCAATTGGTTTTGGTCCAATCATTCGGAGGTTCGAATCCTCCTACCCCATCCACTTTCGTGAATGTTATTTAAAATTCATTTGCGCTTCTCATATCGCAGAGTAGAGCAGTGGTAGCTCGTCGGGCTCATAACCCGAAGGTCGGTGGTTCAAATCCACCCTCTGCAACCAATATCTTTAAATTTATATCACAGCATCGTGACTTCAAAATTTTACTCTTGACTTCATTGAGGAATAAGAAAATCTCCTATAATCTAAATCGGGGTATTTTATCTACTAATTTATTTCAAGCCAATGGCTTAAAATTAATAATTATCGAGAAAGATATATAAAACTCTTTAAATTGTAAAATTTGCTGGCTTACCTAAAATTTGTGATTTATTATACCGCCAATCTTATCAATAATATTAAGTAGGAATTGCGAAAGACTTAAATTCGCACAGACTTTCTTCGCAACATTTAGAATTTTATTTAGTCGCCCGCCCGCCTGCTCGCAAAAACGGAGCTATAGAGGCTACTCCTCATTTATAATTACCCATCTTTTTCTAGTTTCTTCATCGTATTGCTTTAAAATTTCTATTATCCTATTCTGCAATGTTTGCAGGGTTTGCATATATTTTGTAGGAATTAGCTCAAAAATATCCTCTAATTCGCAGCACTCGATTATTATATCTATAATGCGTTCATCGACCTTATTTTTTTCCAAGTGCGTTGAGATGTAGGGTGAAAATAAAATTCTTTGGCTTTCATCTATAGTAATCGCTTTGTGTTCCAATGCCTGTAATGAGCCTAGCGCCATTAGCAAAATGGCCCTTTCGCCCACAATATCAATATTTTTCTCTAATATCATTCGTCTCGCTCCGCTCGTATTTAATTTCATCTAAAATCATACAAATCTTCTCTTCGTCTATCTCTCCATAAAGGCAAGGGTTTGCCAGCTCAAATATGATCTCTTGCAAAATTTCATCCTCATATCCTATATCCTCGCGACACTCTATTAAATTTGCCCATTCCTCAAGGAGATCATATGAAATTTCTTTATCGATGACTCTATTTAAGATGTTTGCAATCGTATTTTGAGTTATTGTTACAAGCTCCGATTCGCTATTAAAGCCTATCTTTGCCAAATTGCTTTTTATCGCGCTTATATCTTTAGCAAAATTTATCAAATTTAATAAAATATCTATTTTGGCCATCAATGCTGTATTCACCCTTTCGTCCTCGCGCTTCTATAACCATATCCTTATATCTTTCATAAAGCCTCGGTTCTAAAATTTTAAATTTTACAGCGTTTCTCCTTGATCCTTTCCAAATTTAACGCCTTTTCCAATCCTCTTTTTTTACGCCGAATTCAAATTCGACCTGCTTAAATGCGCTCTCTATATTTTTATGAAATTCCCTATACACAATCCAATTAAAATTTTTATTTGGACACTCGCCCGGGGCTAATGACTGGGCAATATGCAAAATCATCTCCGTTTCTAGCGCGATAATTAGTGATATATTCGATCGCCACTTCGAATGCTTTGTCGTCTTCCGCTTTGGTATCCCAGCAATCGTATGTGATTATGGGCTCATTGCCGCTTAAGCGATATACTTCTCCTCCTAGGATAATCATACCTTTATCTCTTGTGATTTTTAGCACCTCCATTACATCATCAAATCTTCAAGCGATATCATAAATTCCGTACTCCTCCCTTAAGCGTATACCGCGCTCCAGCAGATCCTGCGGCACGATATTTACGTAATCTTCATCTATAAACAACATAATTCGCTCCTTTTAAGTATAAGATTATTGCCAGTGCCATTTTTCTATATCGTCTTTCTTTACGAAAACCCCTAATACAAAAGAGTCCCTGAATTAGTCCCTTATTTTTTCAGAAGTGATTATACTACAAACAAAAATAAAAGGAAAGAGAAATAATCGAAATATAATATAAGCACCTATATACGGGAATTGAAGAGAAGTAAAAAGAAGCGATTGAAACTTAAAAATAACTTAATTGGTGGAGGTGTGCGGGATTGAACCGCAGTCCGAAAACAAACGACCAAAGCCTCTACATGTTTAGCAAAAGTGAAGTTCTCGCGCAGGCTCGCTCACTTTCCAAAACGACCCGCCGGCGCAAAGACTAGGATTTCACCCTACGGTTCGTCACGCCGCAGAGCTACGCTATCACAGATTACCCGCCGCCGCGCTTAGATAGTATCGGCGCAGAGCAGGGCTCGACTGGACTTACGCAGCTTTAGCGTAAGCAGGAGCAAATTTAACGTTGTTTGCGTTTAAATTTAGTTTGGATTTTATACGCTGTATCCAAAGCGACATGCCGCCTTGACCCATCCGTTCCCGTCGAAGCCAAGTCACCCCCGAAAGAATGCGCGCGCATTTTACTTTAAAATTTTATAAATGTCAAATTCGGCTTATGCTAAAATTGCATTCAAATTTTAACCGAGCAAAGGAGTCAAAATGTCAAAAATCACGCTTTCTAAATTATACGAGATGAAAAAATCCGGCGAAAAGATCGTGATGATCACCGCCTATGACGCGCTTTTTGCTAAAATTTTCGACGGCGAAGTCGATATGGTACTCGTAGGCGACAGCCTAAATATGAGCTTCGGCGGGCACTCCGAGACCTTGGGCGCAAGCGTGGAGCAGATGATCTATCACGCGCGCGCCGTAAGACGGGGGCTCAAGCGAGCGTATATGGTCGTGGATATGCCGTTTTGCTCGTGCGCGACGCCAGAGCTCGCGCTACAAAACTGCGCCAAAGTCTATGAGAGCACCGGCTGTGACGCCGTTAAGATCGAAGGCGGCGCGCATATGGCAGACACCGTGGCGCTGCTTAATCGAAACGGTATCGCCGTGATGAGCCACATCGGGCTAAAGCCGCAGTTTTTGCGCTTTACGGGCGGCTACAAGGTAAGTGGACGCGGAGAGGAGGGCGCGCGCGAGGTCTTAAACGACGCTAGAGCGCTTGTCGAGGCGGGCGCGGTGCTGCTACTGGTGGAGGGGACGATCTCTGCGGTCGCAAATCAAGTGGCGCTCGGCACCGACGTGCCCGTCATCGGCATCGGCGCGGGCGTGGGCATAGACGGACAGGTGCTCGTGTGGAGCGATATGTGCGGATTTTTCACGGAGTTTCGACCGAAATTCGTTAAGCGTTATTTAGACGGCGCTGCGCTGGTAAAAGGCGCGGTGCGCGAATACGCGCGCGAAGTCAAAGAGGAGAGCTTCCCAAGCGAGGAGTTTGAATACAAGCAGTAGCGAGATTTTAGGTCAGAATTTTAAAAATTTATATCCTAAAATCAATAAATAAAAGGAGCATAGATGAAAGTCAAAGCAGCAAACGACAAAACTTTAAAAGTATTTAAAAGCGGCAACTCCTTAGCGCTCCGTATCCCGAAATATCTAAATTTGGAGGGCGTTAAGGAGCTTGTGATAAAAGAGCTTAGCGATACCGAAATAACGCTTAGCATCCCCAAACGTAGCGGCGAGTGGGATGGATTGCTTGCGACGCTGGCAAAATTTAAAGACGCTGAGATCAAGCGCGGCAAACAGATCCCGAGCGAGCGCGAGTTTGGATTCGATAAATGATCGTTTTAGATACGAATATTTATATATATTTGATAAATAACGACGAAAAATACGCTCCTAAAATACTCGATTGTCTGACAAAACATCTAAGATCGGATATTTTTATCTCGCTTATTACCGTTGCCGAGCTGAGATTTGGTGCAGAAAATTCCAAGCGCAAAGAGTTAAATTTACGGCTAATAGACGAGTTTATCTCAAATTTTAATATTTTACCATTTGGCATGCGTGATGCTTAGGCATATGGTGCAGTGCGCCGCGAGCTAACGGCGGCTAATCGTAAAATAGGAGATATGGATATGTTGATCGCTGCGAATGTATTATCGCGCGGTTGTACGCTCGTTACAAATAACGAAAAAGATTTTAAAAATATAAGCGGGCCTAAAATAGAAAATTGGACGTAAATTTTAAATTTTAAAATTTACGCTGCACGGCGGGCGTTTAAATTTTGCTCTCGCCGCAAATTAGCCGCCAGACCTAAACGGCTTATAAAATTTAAGGAGAAAATTTGGCTAAAGCTTTAAAAATCATCATAGCCGCGGCTCTGGGCTTGCTCTTTTGCGTAAAGGTGCTGCCGATTTTGGCGATAGTTTTGTATTTTAAATTCTTTTTTGTCGATCAAGACGCAATAGAGCTAGATAAAGCTCCGCTGATGCAAAATTACGAGCAAAATCGCGAGAAATTCCTAGATCTGTTAGCTTTTGCCGATCGCAACTTCCCTAAAAATTCGCGCGTCATGATCGAAAGTGCCTACGGCGATGAGTATATTTGGATCTATATGGACGGCAATAAGACGAAATTTTACTCAAATTCCATTTTTAAAGATAATGCGCCGGGTATTGGCGAAGGGTTAAAGCTCATCGGCTGGGACAAAAAGACGTTTGCAGAGCTAAAATCAAAGCTCGCGGCGATAAACGCTAGAACCATCGTGCTAAATAGAAGCGGCGATAGCGGGGTGCCTTGGGCGAGCATCACCTACAGCTATATGGAGCACTTTGCCGATAGCTATGAGTTTTATGTCCTCAATAGTCCAAAACTCGCCGAGCTATATGCCAAGGGATGCTCGAAAAAATTTCAAAGCGACGGTGTAGTATTTTTATATGCAATTGAAATATCAGATTATAGAGTGCTTTGTAAGAGTGACGACGACAATAAAAGTGTCTTGATCAAAGAGAGCGATCGATAAGGCGTCGTGAGGTGACGAGGCTAAATTTAATCGCACGAGCTCGCATTAAGCTTAGCGGCAAATTTTACAATCAGCGCCGAATTCCGAGCAGTCGCGAAATACCAAACTCTGCGCGAAATTTTACCCAGCCGCGCAAACGCACAAGGTAGATTTTGCATAGGATTTTACGTAGAATTCTGCGCAAAATTTATTGCGAAATTTTAACCGACTACGCGAGACGGAATTTTAACCTGCTGCGTGCCGCGGAGCTTGAAGCGCAGAATTTAAACCCTCATTGCTGCAAAAACAAAATCCGCATCAAAATTCTACGAGACAAAATTTTGTCGCAAAATTCCAGACGCCGAATTTAATATCGCAAAATTCCAAGCGCCGAATTTCACGCCGTAAAACTTCGCGTATTTTTCAAACGGCTAAATTTCGCTTCTAAATTCTACGCGCTGAATTTCGCACCGCCGCTCGCGAACGCCTAAAGCCTTAAATTCTACGCGATCAAATTCTACGCATTAAAATTTAGCGCAGTTACCATTCGGCGCGCTGTTTGGAAGCCGCCACAATAAAATTCCGCACTAAGGCATAGCGGGCGTAGCGGCATGAGCGTGGTCTTAAACCCGCCGCGGTAAAATTTCGCAGTCTTTCGCGACGGGTGCTTTGCTTTTTAGCCCCAACCCTAAGCGCGTACCGTAAAATTCCGCACGGCAAATTTTATCTCGCCCGCAAAGACGGCGCCTTACTAAAATTGTCAAAATTTAGCCATTTTTCGCTACACTTGCTAAAATTTTAAAAACGATTAAAGAGAGATTATGGACAGAATTGTAGAGATCGAAAAGATGCAGCTCGATGAGAGCGTGGAGAGCTCGCTGCGCCCGTCGAGCTTCGAGGATTACGTGGGGCAGGAGAAGATCAAATCAAACCTCGCTATCGCGATCGCCGCGGCAAAAAAGCGCGCCGACGTGCTCGATCACGTGCTTTTCTACGGGCCGCCCGGGCTCGGCAAAACCACGCTAGCGCACATCATCGCCGCTCAAATGGGCGCCGCCATTAAGGTTACCGCCGCGCCGATGATCGAAAAGGCGGGCGATCTGGCGGCGATTTTAACGAACCTGCAAAGCGGCGATGTGCTTTTCATCGACGAGATCCACCGCCTAAGCCCCGCGATCGAGGAGGTGCTGTATTCGGCGATGGAGGACTTCCGCCTCGACATCATCATCGGCTCGGGCCCCGCCGCGCAGACCATCAAGATCGACATTCCGCACTTCACGCTCATCGGCGCCACGACACGCGCGGGCATGATCTCGGCGCCGCTGCGGGATCGCTTCGGAATGCAGTTTCGCTTGCAGTTTTACACGCACGCCGAGCTTGCGCGGATAGTGCAGATCGCTTCGGTTAAGCTCGGCAAGGAGAGCGCAGCCGACGCTAGCGCCGAGATCGCGCGCCGCTCCCGCGGTACTCCGCGTATCGCGCTACGGTTACTACGACGCATACGCGATTTTGCCGAGGTGCGCGACGAGGGCGCTATCTCGCACGATCGAGCGCGCGAAGGGCTTGAAGCGCTGGGCGTGGACGAGCAGGGCTTTGATGAGATGGATATAAAATATTTGGAAATTTTATTTGACGCCAAGCGCCGTGCCTTAGGGCTTAGCACGATCGCGGCGGCGCTTAGCGAGGATGAAGGCACGATCGAGGACGTCATCGAGCCCTATCTGCTCGCCAACGGCTACATCGAAAAGACCGCCAAAGGCCGCATCGCAACCGATAAGGCGCGCGAGGCGCTCGGTCGCGTGCTAAAGACTGCGGAGAGAAATCTGTTTGAGGAGTGATCTGCGGATTTAAAATTTAATCGAGCTTTGCGGGCGCCTAAAATTATTATTTTATTGGTCGCTTTCCCTTTAGTTTAAATTTAGACAGGCTTTGCAGGTTTCTTGCGGTGTGCTTGCGTCGCGCGCCGCTTATAAGTTGTTTTGCTCGGCGGGCGCTTGAGCGTGCGCTTTGTCGCTAGCCTGCTACCTTTAGTCTTTTAAATTTTATCCAATAAACATACCCGCTGCCGCACGCTGTATGTGCGAGAACGCCGCTCGAAAATTTTGTGAAATTTTAAAATTTAATCGAAATCTGATAAAAAAATTTATAAAATACGTCATCAAATTTCAAAAGGATAAAATTTTGCCGACGTCAAAAGACAACGCCGCAAGCCGCAATGAAAACCGGGCTGAAAACGCGGCTCAAAACAACGCTGAGAATAACGCCAAAAGTGAGGCTCAAAATTTCACTGAAAATCAGACTGTAAATAACGCTGAGGGCAAAATCGAAGCCGCCGCCGAAGCCAAAGCGACTGTCAAAAACAAAACCAAAACCGCTGCTGAAAATAGAGCCGAAATCGGTGCCAAAAATCAAAGCGGAAGCGGAGCCAATGTCGGTGTTGAAAGCGGGGTTAAAGCCGCTAAAGCAAATACAGGTGCCGATAGAGCAGGCGCAGCTGCGCTAGACGCCGGGGAAGGCAGGACTAAAACCGCTGCCGAAAATCAAAGCGAAAACCGGACCGCAACCGACAAAGTCTCATCTGCCGGTGCGGCCACGCTTAGCGACGCTGCCGAAACCAACGAGACCTTCTCGGCTAATGCTTCCGCGTTAGGCGCCGCTGCCGCTTCGGGAGCTGCTGCGGGTGTGAAAGCAGGCCTTGCCAAGGCTAACGGGCGCGCGAAAACGAACAAAATATTTTTTATCGGCGCAACCTTGCTGATGTTTTGCTGCGTGATCTATCTGTTCTCGCCGTTTTTGATGGTGATCGCAATCGGCGTGCTGATGGCGGTGGCGACCTCGGGTCTGCACGCTAAAGTAACCAAGCTATGCCGCGGCAGGCGCACGCTAGCTTCGGTACTTAGCCTGTTTTTGCTATGCGCGCTTTTTTTCGTGCCTTTCATCTACGCCGTGATCGAGATCGCCAAAAACGCCGCGAGCTTCGATATGGCGCGCCTAAACGACGCGCTTAGCTACGTTCAGAGCCTAGACATCAGGCTGCCCGGGCCTTTTGAAAAATTTGATACGCAGTTTCGCTCGTTTTTGGCAAACCTTGACGTCGCGGGCGTGGCGAAGCAGATCATCTCCTACCTCTCGGTCGTCGGGAAATCCAGCGCAAAATTTATCGTAGATATGGTGCTTATCGTCGTATTTTGCTTTTTTGCATACCTCTACGGCGAGAACTTCAAGCGCTTTTTCAAAAAAATTCTACCCGTCGAGCCCGCGCAGATCGATTATATCTTTTCCGAGACGGCAAATACGATGAGCGTCGTGTTTTACTCGACCATCTTCAATGCCGTATTGCAAGGCTTTTTGTTTTCGATCATCGCGGGGATCTTCGGCTTTGACGCGCTGCTGATGGGGGTGCTTTTCGCCTTCTGCTCGCTCATCCCCGCAGTCGGCGGCGCGCTCATCTATGTACCCACCGCGCTATACGTGCTAGCGGGGGGCAGCACCTCGGGCGCGATCGTGATAATGGCGTATTGCGTGATACTGATCTCGACGCTCGCGGACAGCTTCGTAAAGCCGCTCGTGATAAAATTTATCAACTCGCGCCTAGTCGAAAACCCCGCAAATATCAACGAGATGCTGATCTTCTTCTCGATGCTTTCGGGCATCAGCACGTTCGGGTTCTGGGGCGTGATCTTGGGGCCCGCGATTTTAACGCTATTTATCGCTGTGCTAAATTTATACGATTATCTAAAAAAGATAGAATTCGAGTAGGGCTTGCGTCGCTGGGTGCTTTTAAATTTATGAAAATGCTACCCGTAAAGCGCAATGCCAAGTATGCCTTGCGGCTCTTGCGCCCTTGCGGCTTTGCGCAGGTTTAAAGGCTTTAAATTTAAAGGCAAATTTTAATTTCGGCGCACCGCTAACTCTCTTTGAGTGCCCGCAGTATAAATTTTAAAATTTAGCTTCGGCGCGGAATTTCTACGTCTAGGAATTTTAAAATTTATGCTCTTGTTTTGAAATTTAAAAACCCTCTGCGCGCCGCAAAGCCCGTGGCCGAACGAAGGGCTGCGATACTAGAGAGTAAATGCGCGCAATAAATTTAGTGTGTTTGACGGCGGCCGAGCTGGCTCGATGTTTTACTGCAGCGCATCTTAAGCCGCGCGCGGAAGTAGTTTCTGGCGGCGATCGGCGCTCAGGCCGCCGTATTTTTATAGCGTCATCCTAAGCAGACGGGTGTCGCAGCGGCTATAGGCTGCGACTTCGGACAGCAGTCGCTACGGCACCGCCTTTTATGCGGCGTCTGATTTGGTACGGCATATTTTTTATGCGACGTAAAGCATAGCGCTGCGCAGAAATTTCATAAATTTAATTCGTCCGTCGCTTTTAAAATTCTGTATTGTCATAGAGTCTAATTGTAGATTTAAATTTACGGCTAAACGCAAGGCGGCGTATCAAAAGCTTAAAAATTGGCCAAGGGTGCAAAAGCGGCGTCGGGCTAGAGATACAAAAACAGGCTAGAAGTGACAAAGATGAGTTTGAAAATTTCAAATTCCCTGGGCGCAGATAAAATTTATACGGAAAATTTACCTAGTAGTGCAGAAACTGCCAAAAATAACAAAATTTAAGCGAAAAGCACCAATAGAGCGGTGGCGGCGATTTAGATCCGCACTTTGCCACCGTATTTGATCTGGCTCGGGTCTTTTTCATCCAGCTCGCGCATTATCTGCTCGCCGTTGTCGGAGTTTGCCGCGGCGATGTCTGCGTCAAGATCGGAGTAAGAATAGATCATCATCGCCTCGCTTACGCCTTTTATAGCCTCTATCGCGCGAAATGCGGCGATCTCGTCATCGAAGCTCTCCACGCTAATCGTGGCGACCGCCTTGCCGTTCTCGCACGCTACGAACTCGCAGCCACCGATACTTTGCAGCTCTTTACGAAACTCCGCTATATCGGTATCTGCGCCTAGATAGATTACGACGCTTGAAATATTCATTTTAGCCCCCAAAAGTAGATATATCTATTGTACCCAGAGCCCACTAGATACTCTCCTTCGAAAAGCAGATAGTTGATGATGTCGTTGTCCAGCTCAATGCTGCGGACGATCTCGCCTGCTTTATCAATTACGCGTACGCCGTTACCAACGGTAAAAGCACCCAGCTCGGGACTTAGCGCCACGGCAAAAACTGCAAAATGGGCGTTATAAAATTTAGCGAAATCGCCGTTTTCGTAGTAGCACGATCTTTCTTTGTCGTTCGAGCCGCTCATCATACGATCGCCAAGTAGCGCCACGGAATAGATCCCGTCCTTGTGCAGGGACTTTTGGCTCATAAGCTTTTTCGCTTTCGCGTCGAAATAAAACACGATACCGCCTTCGCACGAGATTAGCAGCGTCCCGCTAGCGCGGTCGTAGGCGCTGCCGCCCAAAGAGGCGATGGTGAGCTTTTGCTCGAAGCTTACCTTGCCGCTAGACAGGTCGAAGTGCAAAATTTCGCTACCAAGACCTAGCAAAATCACGGTATTTTCGTCGTAGAAATAGACGCTTTTAATCCCCGTCATCGGTAGCTTGTAGTGCGTAATATTGCCGCCTGCAAACACGCCCAGCATCTTTTCAAACGCGTCGCCGTTATACAAAAATGCGTACTTCTCGCCTAGTTTATCGACGTCGAATATGGTAGCGCCCATCGGCTCGTCTAGGTAATTTTTGGACGAGGGCAGGGCGAAAATTAGCGTTTTGGAGATTGCGCTCGATGCGGAATTAGAGGTGGAATTTAATGTCGTAGAATTTTCGGCAGAATTTTGCTTCGTAGAATTTGCTGCGGTTGAATTTGCTAAAGAATTTACGGCAGCGGAATTCGCAGTGGAATCTCCCGTGGAATTTACGCTCGCTTTTGCATTGAAATTCTGCGCCGCATTGGAATTTGTGCTTGCGACGGAATTTTGATCTGCGAAATTTTGTCCGGCGGCAGAATTTCGCGCGGAATTCTCCGCGGAGTTAATGGTGATTTTATAGAGCTTGCCGTTGTCAAGCCCTGCGTAAATTTCGCCGTCTAGATTTTTTAGCACCGCGACATTTGCGTCAAGCTCTAGTATGAAGCTAGCGTGTTTGATCTTTGCAGGCGCATCTATGCCCACAGCAACACTAGGTATTGCAACGCCGTTGCCGGCATAGATGAAGCAGGCGCAAAGTAGCAGCGGTGGTAAAAATTTCATCGCGCGCTCCTACTCAACCTCGGCACCTTGATTTAGCGTATCTATGAGATTAGAAGTGGAATTTGCGTCGCTAAACCTACTAAAATCAGCCTTAAAATTATTTTTCACTAGCGGATTGGTTTGGGCTTGCGGTACGTGGCATTGCGTGCAGTTGAAGCGCTGCTCGGCTAGCGTGCCGTTTAGATCCGCGCCTGTGCGAAAGTCTACCAGGTGACTTTTTGGAATCGGCGTAGAGCCTACATCCTTAGCGACATCGGGCATATGGCAGGTTACGCACATATTGTTATCCTTTGTGATCGGCACGAGCCCTTCTAAGCTGTGCGGTATAAGAGGCGGAGCGTTTTCGAAGCTGCGCTCGATTTTCGAAGCGGCGCCCGGAGCATCCTCGCTATATTTGAAATCGGGCAGGGAATTTTTATTTTGCACCGATTCGTCCACGCTTTTTATAAAGCCCAAGCTGTCGGCATCTATAGAAGCCGTCTTGTCCGCGGCAAAGAGCGCCGCACAGCATGCAAGAGCCAAGCCTAAAACCATTTTTTTCATTTTTTCACTCCTAATATACTAAAATTTAACGCATCGTCGTCGCATACGTCGATGCAGCGCCCGCAGCTGATACACTCGCTGCTAACGCGCCCGTTTTCGCGCCCGACCATCTTAAGCACCTGAACTTCGGGGCAGACCATTTTGCATTTGCCGCACATCGTGCATTTATCAACCTCGTGGCGAATGCGAATGATACTAAAATAGCTAAGCACCGCCCAAAATCCGCCGAGCGGGCATAGCCGCGAACAGATCGTGCGATCGCCCGCAAAAATTTCAAAAACTACAATCAGCAGCGCGATTGCAAACGCACTAGCACTTAGCGATATGACGGCGCGTGCGAAAAGCGAGATAAAGCTCACGCTCTCAAACGCCGCAAAGCCGAAAGCTCCGCTGCAAACAAGCGCTAGCACCGCTAGGACGTAGCGAGCCTTGCGGTTTACGCTAACGATCTTAGTCGTTATGCCAAGTCTTTTACGAAGCCACGCGGCAAGATCGGTTAGTAAATTTATCGGGCAGACCCATGAGCAATATACTCGCGGCGCTATAAGCGCATAAAATGCGCCTACGATAACCGCTCCGATAACCGCCGTAGCGCCCAAAGAAAAGCTAGCTAGCAGCATCTGCGCCGTCGCAAACGGATCGCTTAGATTAATCGTACCCAAAAGTTTCGACGAGCTTAGATTGCCTTTTAGAATTCCGGATAAAATTCTGTTTTCGCTTGCGGCTTTGAAGGCGAAATTATTTCCTAAAATAAAAAGGACTAGAATAGAAATTTGGCTCAAACGCCTTAAAATAGTATATTTCATTGTCTAGCCCCCTCCATTAGATCGTCCTCGTTTAAGTAGTCCTTGCTCTTTTGCGGATCGAGCTTGATTTTGGTATCTGCATCCTTGAGTTTCGCGTCGTCGCCCTTGATCCAGCCTTTGACGTAGTTATCGCTGGAAATTCCTATGACGCGCTCGCGCTCCACGACGCTGATAGCCGCCTTTTTCGTGACGCAGGCATGCTCGCACTTACCGCAACCCGTGCAGTAGTTACTATCTACTACAGGCACGAGTAGAGCGTGCTTTTCGGTGCGGTTGTTGTGGCGGTAATCGATCCTGAGTGCCTTATCCATTACGGGGCAGCTGCGCACGCACGCGTCACATTGGATACCGGCATAAGCGATGCAATGCTCGGTATCTATGACCGCAACGCCCATTCTGGATAGACGCACGTTAAGCTTGGAGTCTTCGCTTACCAGGCTTTTATCTAGTGCGTCGCTAGGACAGGCCGCAACGCAAGGTATGTCGTCGCACATATAGCACGGAATTTCGCGCGGGATAAAAAACGGCGTACCGTTTGCAATAGCATGATCGCAAAAGCTCGCAAGCTTAAGCGTATCAAATGGGCACGCCTCGACACAAAGTCCGCACCTTAGGCATTTGCTAAGAAATTCTTTCTCGCTTATAGCTCCGGGCGGGCGGAGTCTGGCGTGCTCGCCGGAGTTTGCGACTCCGAGCCCCAAAACGCCTACGCCCGCAGCTAAAGAAAGAATACCTAAGACCTCGCGCCTATTCATAATTTACGCCTTGTAAATTTTAACCGCGCATTTTTTGTAGTCGGTCTCTTTTGAAAGCGGGCAGGTATGATCGAGCGTGACGCGGTTGATATAAACCTTCTCATCAAAAAACGGCACGAAGATAAGTCCCTTCGGCGGAATGTTACGTCCGTGAAAGTCCACGCGCGCTTTTACCTTGCCGCGACGCGACTCGATCCAGACGATTTCGTTTTGTTGTACGCCGATTTTGGCGCCGTCGGCTTCGTTCATATAGCATCTTGCCTCAGGCACCGCGCGATAAAGCTCCGGCACGCGCATAGTCATAGTGCCCGTATGCCAGTGCTCTAGCACGCGACCCGTACATAGCCAGAAAGGATATTCCTCGCTTGGCACTTCTACAGGATCCATATACGGACGGAAGAAAATTTTAGCTTTATTGGCAAGGCTTGTTTTTTCTTCGCCTGAAGTAGCAGATTTCAGATCGCCGCTAGGAAGCGCCGCTTTGGCGTTGCCATAGAAGGCGAAGTCGCTATCCGGAGCCGCTTTTTTAGCATAAGGATCGTATTGGGCGTTAAAGCGCCAAAGCGTTTCTTTGCCGTCTACGACCGGCCATCTAAGACCGCGCACTCGGTGATATGTATCGAAATCAGCTAGATCGTGTCCGTGACCGGTGCCGAATTTTCGGTATTCCTCCCAGAGATATTTTTGGATGAAAAAGCCATATCCTTTAAATTCTTTGCCGTCGCTGCCGATGACGCCACGAGAGTCGCCGTTTACTTCGGAGTTATCGAAGCTTGCCATAATCGGATCCTTTGCCGCGAAAGCCCGAGCGTCTTTGTTTGCAAATAGCACATCAAATAGCGTGCTTTCAGGGGTGTAGCCGAATTCTGAAATTTTATCTAATACGTTTGGAAGCGTGAGCTTATCATTTACTTTAATCTCGCCCCAGAAATCCTTGAGCTTGAAGCGCTTGGAAAACTCTAGCATCTGCCACGTATCGCTCATCGCATCACCCACAGGAAGGACCTGCTGTCTCCACCACTGAGTTCTACGCTCGGCATTGCCGTATGCGCCCCATTTTTCGTAGATCATCGCGGTTGGCAGGATTAGATCAGCTACCTTTGCGCTTAGTCCAGGATATGGCTCGCTTACTACGATGAAGTTATCCATCTCGCGCGCTGCGGCGATCCAATGGTTTGCGTTGGCAATCTGCTGCCACGGGTTGTTGACCTGTACCCATATCCATTTTATCTTGCCGTCTTCAAGATTGCGCAGAGCCTGCACGTAGTGCGCACCCGGTTTTGGGTTTATCGTGCCCTCGGGAAGCTTCCAAATTTTTTCGGAAATCTTTCTGTGTGCCGGATTTGCCACGACCAGATCGGCAGGTAGGCGGTGAGAAAACGTGCCTACCTCTCTAGCCGTGCCGCAAGCGCTAGGCTGACCGGTAAGCGAAAACGCTCCGCAGCCGGGCTTAGCTTGCTTGCCAAGAAGAAAATGCACCATGTAGCTTTGCTCATTGACCCAGGTTCCTCTTGAGTGCTGATTAAAGCCCATCGTCCAAAAGCTTACTACTTTGCGGTCCTTTTCGATGTAATAATCTGCCAGCTGCTTAAGTTTGGTTTTGAATGCTTCTAAATCCTCATCCTCGTTGCCCTTGGCCAAAGGCGCTACGAAATCTAGCGTGTAAGGCTCCAGCGCTTTTTTAAATTCTTCGAAGCTTATGAGCCAGTGAGCATCTGATTTGTCAGAGTGTTTGTTTTCGAGTACGTCGCCCTCTTTCATACCCAGATATGCTAACGTAACGCCCTCGGATTTGCTTAAAATTTTGGATTTTTGCTTAGCTGCTGTATCAAGCTCGGTTTTGCGGTATTTTTTATGATTTATATCTTCTCGCAAGCCGTAGCCGATATCCACAGGGCCTGTAGCGAACACGCAGTGCTCTTTAATGAATTTTTCATCTATCATATCCGGGTGGTTGTAGACGATCTCCCTTGCGATGTAGTTCCATATCGCCAAATCGGTATTCGGACGGAATATAATTTCGATATCGGCGATGTTTGAAGTGCGGCTAGAGTATGTCGAGAGATTTATAACTTTTACGCGGTCCGGGTTGCGAAGCTTGTGGTCGGAGACGCGAGACCAAAGGATCGGGTGCATCTCAGCCATATTCGCGCCCCAGGCGATGATGGTGTCGGTTAGCTCGATATCGTCGAAAACACCCGCAGGCTCGTCGATACCGAAGGTTTGCATAAAACCTACGACGGCGCTGGCCATGCACTGGCGAGCATTAGGATCGAGATTATTGGAGCGAAAGCCTGCCTTTACTAGCTTTGCTGCGGCGTAGCCTTCAGGGATCGTGTATTGACCGCTGCCAAGTACGGCAAAGCCCTCGGGACCGCCTTCGTTATAGGCGCGTCTGAAATGCTTCTCCATTTCGTCGAACGCTCTTTGCCAGCTGATCTCGATAAATTTTCCCTTTTTATCGAATTCGCCTTTGGAATTTACGCGCAAAAGAGGCTTGGTAATGCGATCGGCGCCATACATGATCTTTGCGTTAAAATAGCCTTTGATGCAGTTTAGACCGCGATTTACAGGCGCTAACGGATCGCCTTTGACCGCTACGATCTTGCCATCTTTGGTGGCTACCATGATGCCACAGCCGGTGCCGCAGAAGCGACAGGCCGCCTTGTCCCAGCGCCAGCCTTTTTCGGCTTCTTCCGCAGCACTAAGACTGCTAGGCAAGCTGATGCCCGCAACGCTACAGGCAGCCGCTGCCGCAGAGCTTTTTATAAAGTCTCGTCTATCCATGAGATTAACCTTTCGTTTAGAATTAATTTCTACTAAGATTTTGAATAATAGCATAAAAAAACAGCTTAGTCTAGATTAAAATCAAGGTTTTTTCTACATAGATTTCAGATATAAGATAATAATTTTATAAATTTTAAATTTAGTGGCTTAAATTTTATCAGGACAGCGAGTTTTTGATAAATTTTAATATAGATTTTCATTTAATTAAATTAATATAATATATCGATAAATTAGCATTAAAATTTCATAAAAATTTAATCGCGCTTTGAAATAAAACGGAGCGTAATATAATTTCAAAATTCTATTAAAATTATAAAAGTTAGCTTAAAAAGCGTCTTTTGCGATAAGCGATAAATTTTACGCTAAAACGCCGCCATTACCGAAGTAAAAGCGTAAAATTTAACTATTCAATTTAATATGCGATATTTGCATATTGCTTAAATTTTGCTTAAAAAAATTCACTAATTTAAAAATTCTTTTATAATCTAGAAAGTATAATAGCCGTGCAAACCAAAATTCTTGAAAGGAATATTATGCAATCCAGAGAAAAGATTGTCAAAACGACTTGTCCTTACTGCGGCACCGGCTGTGGTATCGATCTTATCGTAAAAGACGGCAGGATCGTAAACGCGCGCCCTACGCAGGCCCACCACGTAAATGACGGTGAGCTATGCTTAAAAGGGATGTTCGGCTGGGAGTTCGTAAACTCTCCAAAACGCCTTGCCAAACCTATGATCCGTAAGAAAAACGGAGTATTTGATAGAAGCGGCAAGCTTGAGGAGGTAAGCTTTGAAGAGGCTTACGATTTTGTAGCGTCTAAATTTAAAGAGACCGTCGCTAAATATGGTCCAAGCTCAATAATGGGTTTTAGCTCGGCGCGCTCAAATAACGAAGACAACTACGTTTTTCAGAAATTTTTCCGCGCTCAGGGCAGCAACAACGTCGATCACTGCGCCCGTCTTTGACACGCTCCTACAGTGGCAGGTCTTGCCAACACGCTAGGAAACGGAACGATGACGAACGATTTGGTAGAATTTGCTACCGATACGGACGTATTTTTACTCATCGGCACCAACACGAGCGAATGTCACCCGATCATCGCTATGCAGATGCAGCGCGGGCTTCAGCGCGGCGCCAAGATGATCGTCGTAGATCCGAAGCGCACAGATATGGCGAAAAAAGCCGATATCTATTTGCAAATCCCGGTGGGCGCGAACATTAAGACGCTAAATACCATTATGAATGTTATCATTGCTGAAAATTTGCAAGATGACGAGTTTATCAAAAACTACGCTCACGGCTACGAGTATCTAAAAGAAGCGGTTAAGGACTTTACTCCTGAGCGCTTTGAGCGCGAGACCGGCGTGAAAAAAGAGCTCGTAATCGAAGCTGCTAGAATGTATGCTAAAGCAGGCGCAGCGGCGATCTGCTACACGATGGGTATCACGCAGTTTAGCGACGGTACGTCAAACGTATTTTCGCTTTCAAATTTAGCCATTTTGACTGGAAATTTAGGCAAAAGAGGCGCGGGCGTAAATCCTTTGCGCGGTCAAAACAACGTCCAGGGCGCATGCGATATGGGCGCGCTACCTAACGTCATCCCGGCAGGTGCGGTAAATTCCGCTTACGCTCAGGAGCAGGCGCGCAGAGTATGGCACTTTGAGCTAAATCCGACTCCAGGCTTTAAGCTTACGGTCGCACCCGATAAGATGGATAGCGGCGAGCTGAAGCTGCTCTACGTTTACGGCGAAAACCCTGTAATGAGCGATCCTTGGACGGAGCACTTCGTGCATGCAACACACCATTTGGATTGCTTTATCGTGCAGGATCTTTTCTTTACCGAGAGCGCACAGAAGGCCGACGTCGTACTACCTGCTGCCGGCTGGGGCGAGAAGGACGGCACCTTTTTAAACACTTCCCGTCGCGTCCAGCGCACGCGCAAGGCAAGCGAGCCGGCTCCTGGCGTAGAGCCTGATTGGAAGGTTGTTTGCAATATCGCACAAAGAATGGGACTTGAAGGGTTTGATTTTTTAAGCGCAGAAGAAATTTGGAACGAAGTGCGTGCGTTAATGCCTAAATTTTTCGGAGGAATTAGCTACTATAGACTAGATAAGTTAGGCGGCATAAGCTGGCCATGTCCTGATGAAGATCATCCTGGCACACCGGTTCTTTACGCAGATCATAAATCGATGCTGCCTGATGGTAAATTTAGAATGGTGCCGGTGCTTTACGTGGATGATAAAGAGGAGCGCGCTAAAGCTGAGGCGGATTTTAGAGCCAAGATGAATATCCCTGATGATTATCCGGTGGGAAGCGGCGCGCTTAGCGAGATTCCGGATGAAATTTATCCGTGCTTATTTACGACTGGGCGTAAGGTTTATCACTACCATACGGGTACGATGACGAGAGAGTGCCGCGCGCTAGAGTACGGCGCGGGTGCAGAAGGTGCGCTCATCGAGGTAAGCCCGGACATCGCACGCGAACGCGAGCTTACTGAAGGCTGCTACGCGCTTGTTAAAAATAAGCGCGGTCAGATCGCCGCGAAGCTTCGCATAAATCCGGATTTGAAAGAAGGCACGATCTTTACGACCTTCCATTACAGCGAGGCCGACGGTAACGAGCTCGTACATGCGGGCGATCTGGATCCGCTATCGGGCATCCCGCCGCTAAAGATGACGATCGCAAATATCAGAAAGCTTAGCGAGAGCGAGTTTATTGAGTTCAGAAGACAAAACGAGATGTCGATGCACTCCGAGAAACCTTATCTATCGCCGGTGCATAGGTAGTTTGGGCGGTAAACTCCGCCCACTTTGCAAAGATGAAATTTAATCGCCGCTGCGGCAAAATTTGATGAAATTTTATCTTTGCGGGCGTTTCATGGCCGCTTGTGCTCACGGTGCGAGCGGCTCGTGGAATTTTCCACGCGATTTTTTAAATACAAAACTGCGAGCGCTTTAAATTTACGCACGCCGCTTCGGCTTTACTTCGGCGAATTAAGGCTATTTAAGCAAAATTTCACTACGATACGAGCAAATTCAAACAAGGAAGGTCTATGGAGCCGATTTATAGAGCGGAGATAGTTAAATTTAAAAGTGATGAAAGAAGGATCGTAAGCGATATCTTGGTGCGCGAGATCAAGCTTGAAATTTTACTAAACGGCAAGCGTTTCGGCGCACTGATGGCAACTCCGAGCGATTTAAAGGCGCTTGCGGTAGGGTATTTGCTGAGCGAAAATTTAATCTCGGATCCAAGCCGCATAAAGAGCATCGAGCTCGCGCCGGACGGACTTAGCGTGAATGTCTGCGGCGAGATAAACGAAAAGCGGCTAAATAGCTTCGATGCCGAAAAGGTCATCATCAGCGGCTGCGGGCGGAGCTCTACCGCAAATATCGATCCCGCAGCGATGGCGGCGCGCAAAGTCCGCTCGGACGCTAAATTTCATAAGAATGAAATTTTAAATTTGATGAGCGAGTTTTACACGCAGTGCGAGCTTTACGAGATGACGGGCTGTGTGCACACCGCAAAGCTCTTTACCGCGAGCGGCGAGTATTTTATCGGCGAGGATATCGCCCAGCACAATACCATCGATAAATCGGTCGGTAAGGCGGTCTTGGCGGGGTGCGATACACAGGGCTCGCTTCTTTTGGTAAGCGGCAGACTGAGCTCCGAAATGGTCGCCAAAGCCGTGATGGGCGGCGTTAGCGCGCTTGTTTCGCGCACGGCTCCTACGAGCCTCGGCGTAGTGATTGCACGTAAATTTGATCTTACCCTTTGCGGCTTCGCGCGCGGCGAAAATTTAAACGTTTATAGCGGCGAAGAGAGAATTTTGAGTTAAGAGGGCGGCATGGAGATAGATATCAAGATAGACGACAAAAAAGCAAGCGAGATCAAAAGGCTAATTTTAAATTTACTAAATCCAAGCGGCAAGCTTGATTGCGGCGCGGCATTTAAGATCGCCGCCAAATTAGGCGTGGACGCGGGCGTAGTAGGAGATCTCGCGGCGCGCGAAGGGATACGGATAGATCGCTGCGAACTCGGACAGTTCGGCAAGCTGCAATGTAGCGGAGGCAGCATAAAGGCGCTGCAAAAGCTAGATCCGCTTTTGGATGAGAAAAGACGGATTTTTTGCCGTGACGCCCGCGCCGTAGCTAGCGGCGGAGTAGGGTTCGATACGGTGCGCTCTACGCTTAAGGAGCACGGCATAGACGTGAAATATTGTCAGTTGGGCTGCTTTAAGGAGAAGAAAGGCAAAAGAATGAGAGTAAAAACAAAAACTTGGATCGAAAATGCGCAGGGCGAGCTCATTTTCGGCAAGGGCAAAACCGAAGTGCTAGACGTGATCGCCCAAACGGGATCCATCTCTAAGGCCGCCGAAGTTTTGGGGATGAACTACAAAAAATGCTGGAGCCATCTGCAAATTTTACAAAAAAATCTGCAAGAGGAGCTCTTTAGCACTAAGCAAGGCGGCGGTAATGCCGCAGGCACGACGTTAAATGCGCGCGCCTATGAGCTGATCGCTGCATATAAGCAGCTGCAAAGCGATATAGAACACTACGCAAACGAGCGCTTTAAGGAGCTGTTTTTGAAAAAAGAGGGCGAAAAAGACGCAAGTAAAGCGGTAGATAAAAACCATTAAATTTAAAGGAGAGAACGATGTTTGTAAAACTAAACGAACGAACCTATCTAAACAAAGACAGGATCACGCGTATTAAGGTAGATAGCGTCCAGGACGGTATTAGAATTCGCTTCTACGAGGGGCAGTTTCAAGTCGCCAAAAGCGGCAGATTTGAAAGCGAAGAAAAAGCGATGGAGTGGCTGCAGAAAAATTTTATCGGCAAATAGGCGCGAAGCGCACTTCATAGCCGCGCGAGCAGCTTGAGAACAAATCCGCAAAACAACTCTTTTTGTGATGCGGTAGCGACTCGCCGCTCATTAGCACGACGATGATTTTCGGGTTTGCGCTTTCAAGAAGAGCTTGCGCAAAGATGTTGCGGTAAATTTATGGCGAACGAGCTTCGGATATATAACTTAGCGTAGTGTGTAAATAGAGGATGTAGCTACGCAAATAAGGCCTATGACGACATTCGTTCGCCGAATTTACTCGAAAGATTCATCATTTTAACCCTGTCAACGGCATTTTTCGGTCAGTTTTGCTTATCGTACCTATATAGTATTTATATTTTATTAAGCGCTCATTAGATATAGTTGCGAGCAAAATTTTAAGGGGAAATTTTGAAAGACTTCAAACTTCGGTTTATTTATGCTATCTGCGTGGTGGTCGTATGCGCGCTGTATCTGCTAGGCGAAAGATCGGGTCTTACGGAGCGCAAACAAACCCATTTCACCGTCACTTCAGATACTAATGTCTCCAAAGTGCCGGGTCTTAGCAAATACGTAACTCAAGAAGAAGTTGAAAGTTTTGCATTTCGCTACTGGGATATAGATTACAATTCAAACCCGAAAAACGTATTTAAAGAACCCGCCATTGACGTAGAGCTAAAAAGACTTTTAAAAAGCAAGCAAACGGATAAAATTTTAAAATTTATGAAAGATAATAATCTAACCGTCGATCATACTATGCACGGAGGGGTAACGCCTGTGATGTATTCTAGCTTTTGGGATGATGCAAAACTACCCAAGAGCTTATAAAGTTAGGTGCGAATATACATAAGAAAGATGAATACAAGCTATCCGCTATGGCTTATGCTATAGAAAATAATGCTACTAAAGCGGTAAGACTGCTTTTAGACAACGGGGTTAAATTTGAAGAGGTGAAGGCTATACAATGGTATCTGGACTGCCCTATCTATAAAATTATAAAGCTAAATATAATAGTAGATGAAAATGGGATACATAAAACTCATAATTTTGCAGATTGCATCGTGAGAAGAGACGGTCCAAAGGGTGACGTAGATAGTATCCTTTATTATGCCATAAGTAATGGTTTGACGGAGATTGCAGAAATAGCTTTTAAACAAGGGATGAAACCTGATCCAAAATATATACATACTTATTATATAAACTATAAGATGGCTAAAGATATATCGTTCCAGCATTCTGTTTATACAGAGCTAGTGGACTTGCTATATTATAAGCCGATGCTAGATTTATTAGTCAAATACAATATTGCGGGTATACCAACGCAAGAAGAATTTATAATGGTTCAGGAACAATGTTTAAATTCTTTACTCGGGACCATAAAAAAGAAAGAGTCTTACATAAAACATATGAATGATTACTGCTATGGAGAGAAGATTTTAGAATCATATGATTGGGCTCTTCGAGGCAGATGGGAAGTTAAAAATAACGAAGAAAAAGATAAAGGAACGGATAGATACTGGAAAGAAAAAGATTTTATAAAATTTTTCGGTTATATGCCAAACGATAAAAAATGTACCAAGCTAGAACCTGACATCAAAATATTAAATTTCTATAATATGAAAATAGATAGATATAAAGCTCTTTGCGGCAATGGGCTAAGCGATGAAGAGATTTTGCAAAAAAGCAGCCTTAAAGATAAAAATAGTACCGAGGCATTCGATATTGAGACATTTTTTAAATATTTAAATTTTGAGGAAATGTTAGAGGAAGCAAAAGTGAAAATTCTACATAACGGCGAGAAAATTGATATAAAAGATTATGCCGAAATTCTAAGACAAGAAGCGGCTAAAAAACTAGATAGTGATCAATGAATTTGAAGGAGTAAAACTATATAGCATAAGAACTTAAGCGATATAGCAGGCAAAGCTTTTCTAAATTTTTATTAAAATTTTCCCTGCTAGGCTGCAAAGCCTTAAATTAATCCAAATTTCACTATAATTAATCACTTCAATTTTAAAGGCCGCGAATGTTAAGCTTAGACGAAATTCGAAAAAATATCATCCTAAAACAAGGCGTGCGCTATTTTGACTACACCGCTTCGGGGCTTGCTTATGAGCCCGTAGAGCGCGAGATAGGCGAAATTTTAAAAACCTACGCCAACACCCACTCCGACAGTAGCTCAAGCGCCATCATCACGCAGCGGCGCTACGAGGGTGCGCGTGAGAGCCTAAAAAAGCTGCTAGGGCTTGACGAGCGGTTTTGTCTCATCGCTTGCGGGCAGGGCGCGACGGCCGCGATCAAGAAATTTCAGGAGCTACTCGGCATCTACCTGCCGCCTGCGACTAGAAGCGCGATCGGCGAGGCAAATTTACGCGCCGCACAGCTTCCGCTCGTGCTCGTTTCGCCATACGAACACCATTCAAACGAGCTTAGCTTTCGCGAGGGGCTTTGCGACTACCTGCGCGTGCCGCTTAGCGAGTCTGGCGAGATCGATCTGCTCGCGCTTGAGCGCATCTTGAAGCTAAATGCGGGACGCCGCATCATCGGCTCGTTTAGCGCCGCCTCAAACGTCACGGGCGTCGTCAGCGACTACAAAAAGATCAGCGAGCTAATCAGGTCTGCGGGCGGTATCGTAGCCTTTGACTGCGCAGCGCTGAGCTCGCACGCAAATTTAGACTGCGATTATTTCGACGCGATTTTCCTATCGCCGCATAAGTTACTCGGCGGAGTCGCAAGTTGCGGGCTTTTGGCGATCAAAAAGGAGCTGCTTAACAGCGATGTGCCGACCTTTGCCGCAGGCGGGACGGTCGCCTACGCTAGCCGTGAAGGGCACGTGTTTTTGAAAAATCCCGAGCAGCTAGAGGAGGGCGGTACGCCGCCCATAATCGGGCTCATGCGGGCAAATTTAGCCTACGCGCTGCGAAACGAGGTGGGTTTTGAGAGGATAAAGGGCGCCGAGGACGAGCTCGCGCGGCTTTTTGAGAGCGAGCTAGCAGGCATTGACGAGATCATAAATTACGCTCCAAAGGGCGCGCCGCGGCTGCCGATATTTTCCTTTAACGTGCGCGGCGTTTCGGCGTATGATTTTGCCGCGAGCCTTAGCAACGACTTCGGTATCCAGACGCGCGCGGGCGTGATGTGCGCGGGGCCGTACGCTCACGATCTGCTGGGTATCAAGGAGGGGCGCATGCCAGAAGCCAAGCCCGGCTTCGTGCGCGTGAGCCTGCACTACACGCACACCGAGCAAGACGTGCTATATCTAGTTGGCGCGATAAAATCCTGCATCAAAAAGCACCGCGAGCTTTGGGGCGAGGAAAAGGCGATGTATGAGATGTTCGGCGGGAAAATTTAA
>CAURKZ010000004.1:0-170398 GCA_963525605.1 uncultured Campylobacter sp. | reverse complement strand
CAAGCCCGATTTTTGCAAATATCGCAGTCAGCGCTGCAAAGAGTGCTGATGCAAGTGCCCAAACCGCCCAAGTTTCCATGATTTTCCTTTAGAAAAATTACTGAATTATAGCCCCATTTAGATAAAATTTGTTTATAATTTCGCGAGCGTCGCAGCAAAAAGCTAAATCGCGAGCGAGCAATCCCACGAAGGCGACATTTAAATTTTAAAATTTTAGCCGCAAAATACGGCTAAATTTCAGTTCCGACAAGCAAAGCTTGCCTCGCGCGCTACCGAATGAGTTTGGGCGCCGTTTGAGTGGTATGCCGCAAGACACGGTTCGCAGGAGTTGCTATAAAATTTTGCTTTGGCAAGATAAAATTTTATCGAGGCAAGACGAGCTTCCCTCCGAATGCAAAATTCTATTTTAATTCAGTAAAAGTACGACCGAATACCCCTTTCGCAAATCCAAACGCGATATAAATTCCCCCAAGCAGAAAGATCTGAATTTAAAAAATATTTATCGTTTGTATATAGAATCTCAAGATTTCTACGAGGAGAGCTTATGAAAAAATTTCTACTCGCGCTCATTGCGATATTCGTTTTAGCGGGCTGCGGCAGCGACCCGAAAGGCGTAGCCGAGGACTTCATCAGAGCCCTATACGAGGGCGATTCTAAGACTTTGGTGGATGCTATAGATATACCCGATAAGGACAGATCGGACGATGGCTCTATGCAGATGATAAACGGCAAACTGATGCAAATGGCGGGTGCCGGCAAGGAGGAGGCCTCCAAGCGCGACGGGCTAAAAGGCGTCTCGGGCGAGCTGCAAAATAGCGACGAGAAATCGGCGCTCGTGAAAGTCGTCGTGTCTTTTAAAAACGGCACGAATCGCACCGAGAGCGTTAAACTCGTCAAAAAAGACGGCAAATGGAAGGTTGCGCTTTAGCCAAAAAGCTTCTCATCTGTCTAATCTTCGCTCTAGGCGCATTCGGTGAGCTTTGGACGCTCACGCGCGCGCCTACGGCAAAAGAGCCGCTGTGGGTGCCGGATGAAATTTTATCAAATCTACACACGGGCGATCTCGTCTTTCGCATGGGCGATGTCACCGACAGCCGCATAATCGCAATCACAACGAATTTTAAATACTCGCACGTAGGCATAATCGTGCGCGAACGCCCGCTCGTGATAGTGCACGCCGTAACGGGCGAGGGCGAGCGAGACGGCGTCGCGACCGTTTCGATGCGGGAGTTTTTGGCGCATGCGCGAGACTTCGGCGCGGCGCGGATGAAATTTTTAAACGAGGAGCAAAAGGCGCGCCTAGCCGCCTCTTTACTTAAGCGCGTCGGCGAAGATTTTACGCTAAGACCTCGCGGCGAAGCGAACCTCTACTGCACGACGCTACTCGAGCAGGAAATCTCTAAAATCACGGAATTTTCGCCGCAATATTTTAAGCTAAGCTTAGCCGTCCTGGGCGGCGAATACCTCGCGCCGAAGGCATTTTGGCACTATGGCGGCGTCGAAATTTTATATGAGCGGTAGGCGCAGCTTATCTTGGGGCGGAATTTTGCGCGCTGTGTAAATTTAAATATCGCATCAATTCAAATCCGCGCATGAATAGAATTTAAGCTTAGAATTCTGCGCCGTAAAATTTCGGTCAAAATTTGCTTTGGCGCTAAATTTTAGAATTCCGAATGGCGTAAAATTCTACGTAATATAGAATTTCGTGGAGTATTAAATTACAAAATTCCATTAATTACTAAATTTGCAAAATTTAGTAGGCGTGGAATTTTATAGAGCGCGTAATTTACAAAATTTTAAAAAGCGAAGTGCGCTTCGCCTCTACAGCTCGCCGAAAAGCGCTTCGAGATTTTTAAGACCTTCTTCCTTGGAGACCTTTTTTTCGCTCGCCAAGCCGGTTTCGATAAGCTCGATCTCGCAGCCGCACAGCATCGAGGCGAGGCGGATGTTTAGACCGTTTTTACCGATCGCTTTGCTTTTTTGATCAGGGTTTACGTAGACGATCGCCTTGCCGTCCTGCGTTATTTTGACCGAGTTTACGATCGCGGGCGCCATCGCGCGAGTGATCAAAATTTCGGGGCTTGCGGAGTATTCAAACGCGTCGATGCTCTCGCCGCCGCTTCCGTCTTGCAAATTTTTGCTTAAAAATCTACTCACCGCGTCGATGCGAGCGCCTCCTTTGCCGACGGTAGCGCCTACCGGATCGACATTTGGCGAGACGGCGCTAAGTGCGATCTTGGCGCGCCTGCCTGGAATCCTAGCGCAGGCTTGGATGATGACGCTGCCGTCTTTGATCTCAGGGACTTCGGCGGCGAGCAGAGCTTCTAGGAATTTCGGGCTGGTGCGCGAAAGTTCCAGCCTGATGCCATGAGATTTGTCGATGGCTACGTTTTTGATGACGGCTTGCAGCACGTCGCCCACTTTGAAATTTTCACCCTTGATGCGGTTTTTTTGCGGCATGAAAGCCTTCGTATCCTCGATCTCTACGTAGGTCGTGCCGTCGTGATCGATCTTGGTGACCGTGCCGTGGGTGAGGGTGCCTACCTTGCTTTTATAGTTTTCAAAAATTTTCTCTTCAAGCAGCCTTTGGATGTGGAAATTTAGCTCTCTAGCCAGCACGCCGGAAGCCGTGCGACCGAGGTTTTCGATATTTATTTCGTAGCTTAGCTCATCACCGATCTCTGCGTTTTCGCCTATTTTTTTGGCTTCGCTTAGCGCGATGAAGTTGTGATCGCCGAGTCGCTCATCATCATCCGCGACGACGTGGACTTTTTGGTAAAGCTTGACGCGCTTGGTCTGCGGATCGACTTCGCTGTCGTAGAGATACTCCTCGCCGAAAAGTCTTTTTGCGGTCTGGATGAACGCCGTTTTGACGCGCTCTTTGACATCTGCAGGCTCAAGCCCCTTTTCATTTGCAATCGACTCAATGATGTCGGTGATTTTTTCCATAAATTTTCCTTAAGATTTGATTTCGTGCTACTAAATTTGGATTTTAAATTTTGAAGTGCGGTATTATATGGAATTTTGACTTTATTTTTATTTAAACGAATTATTATCTAAATTTCGCTAAACTCGCGGGTTTAAAAAGATAAATGAAAGGATAGATCATGCAGCTAAAACTTGCCAGAACGGAGCTTGCCTCTAAGCCAAAAAGCGTTAAGATCGAGGATTTGCAAGCCCAAGTAGAAAAGAGCGGACAAAAAATATTTTATCTGGATAGAGAAAATTCTCAAAAAGATTTAGCCGCTTTGGTAGATTTTTTCGACACTAAGGGTTTTAGCGTGTATCAGCGCATAGTGCGATACGGGCTGAACGAAAACGAGTATATGTACGAGGTGCATATCCTTTGAGCAAACTCCTCTTCATCCAGACCCTAGGTTGCGCGATGAACGTGCGCGATAGCGAGCATATTATCGCGCAGCTAAAAGAGCAAGATTACGAGATCACCGACGACGTAAATATTGCGGATCTGATCTTAATAAACACCTGCTCCGTGCGTGAAAAGCCTGTGCATAAGCTTTTTAGCGAGATCGGCGCATTCGATAAAGCGCGAAAAAGAGGCTCTAAAATCGGCGTTTGCGGCTGCACCGCAAGCCATCTGGGCGGAGAGATTTTTAAACGCGCGCCATTCGTGGATTTCGTGCTCGGTGCCAGAAACGTATCTAAAATTTCGCAAGCCGTACGTACGCCAAAATTTATCAGCACGGACATAAACTACGACGAGAGCGAGTTTGCATTCGGCGATTTTGCGAGCTCGCCATATAAATCCTTCATAAACATAATGATCGGCTGCGACAAAAAGTGCTCCTACTGCATCGTGCCGCAGACTAGAGGCGATGAAATTTCGATCCCGGCTCAAATCATCTTGCGCGAAGCTGAAAGATCTGCAGCTCGCGGCGCCAAAGAGATATTTTTGCTCGGCCAAAACGTCAATAATTACGGCAAGCGCTTTTCTAGCGCGCACGAAAAAATCGACTTCAGCGATCTGCTCGTGCGGCTTGGCGAGATAGAGGGCATCGAGCGCATCCGCTTTACAAGCCCGCATCCGCTGCATATGGATGATAAATTTTTGGACGTTTTTTGCAATAATCCTAAAATTTGCAAATCGATGCATATGCCGCTGCAAAGCGGCTCTAGCAATGTTTTGCGCGATATGAAGCGCGGATATACCAAGCAGTGGTATATGGACCGTGCGCTTAAGCTGCGCCAAAGCTGCCCGGGCGTGGCGATCAGCACCGACATCATCGTGGGCTATCCGAGCGAGAGCGAGGAGGATTTTGCTGAGACGATGGAGGTGCTAGAGGCGGTAAGATTCGAGCAGGTTTTTTCCTTTAAATTTAGCCCTAGACCGCTCACGCCAGCGGCAAATTTAAAGCCGCTGGATGATGAAATTTCAAGCGAAAGATTAAGCAGGCTGCAAAGCGCTCATACTAAAATTTTAGACGAGATCGCAGGGGCGCAAAAAGATAAAATTTTCGACGTATATTTCGAGGAGCTGCGCGAGGGCGGCGCCGCGTGCGGTAGAAGCTTTTCAAATTTTTTAATCTGCGCGCAAGGCGGCGAAGAGCTTTTAGGAAAAACGCGCGGAGTACGTATCGAAAAGACCGCCAGAATGGCGCTTTATGGACAAGTTATCGCTTAAAAAGCGGTTGTTTTTCCGCGCCTCTGAATATCTCATTTTTATTCTGATTTGGTGTATTTTTTTAACGTGCAGGGTTAAATTTACACCCACGAAGCTGCCCGAAAAGCCCTGCATCGTCGTATTTTGGCACGGAAGGCTAGCTATGATGAGCTTTGCTTATAGGCGCTGGTGGCTGCGGGATTTCGGCAATGCTAAGCGAGCTAAGGTCATCATCAGCGATCACAAAGACGGCGAAATCATTACGCGCGTGATCTCGCATTTCGGCATCGGCGCGATCCGCGGTAGTAGCTTTAAGGGCGGAGCGCGCGCTCTTATGGGCGCGATCAAAGAGATAAAAAACGGCACCGACGTCATCATCACTCCCGACGGCCCGCGCGGCCCGCTTCACAGCGTCGCGGACGGAGCCGTGATCCTTGCGCAGCGGCTAAGCTTAGATATTTACGCGCTAAATTACGAAGCGAGCAGTTTTTGGAAATTTCGCAGCTGGGACGAGATGGTCTTGCCAAAGCTCTTTTCGCGCATAAATTACAGCCTCAGCGCGCCTCTAAATTTAGAAGGACTTGGCCTTGAAGAGGGCAAAGAGGCGATTAGGCGACTGCTTTTTGCAAGCGCCGAGCAGGACATTAAATTTTAGTTTGAAATAATAGTGTTTCGATATAATTGCAATTTTAGGAGAAAAAATGGCACTATTTAAAGCAAAATCATTCCTCGGCGTCGCTAAAAGTGCCGACGCATGCGAGTTTTTTTATAGAAAATTGGGCTTTGGTAAAAGAATTTTGGATGAGAAATCCGATCGCTTTCCCATTGCGCAAGAAAATGATCTGGCTACCTCACTGGCGGGCTTTGCGGATCTGAGTGATAAAAATTTAATCTCTTGCGTGCTGATAGACGACGAAAATCAAAGAGTGCATTTTAACGAGGATTATATGATTAAAGAAAATAGCATTTATCAAAAAGTCGATGATAGCTTCATAGTGGAATTTCCTCGCGCAAGTGCACAGGCGGCGGATGAGACTTTTGGAATAGAATTTAGCTCGCACGCTAGTTTATTTAAAATTTTATACTTCTTGCTAAAAAATCAAAGCGATTTTGAAAACATGGCGATGTTTGCACTGAAATTTAATAATCGCGCGTGTTTTGTCGTCGCCAACCAAGAGCGCGTGCTCTACGCTGACATAATGCGTATCGACGAGGAGATGCAGGCGGCGATGAGCGATACTGACGAGCTATTTTACGAGCTTTTAAATTTTCAGATTGAGACCTTCTACAAATCCGAAAATAGCGAGTTTCTCACCAACGTTTTCATCTACTCCGACGGCACACTTAGCAACGAGATCGGCTATGTGATTTTCACGCGCATCTTCATCAAAACAAATTTGATAAATCTAAATTTCGCCGATTACATCAACAAAATCGCGATGCTGGAAGCCCGCTAGATCAAATTTTTCGCTCCGCACCTAGGCAGAATTTTAAAATTTATCTTTAGCTTTGCAATATTGCGCTTGCTTGATACGATTTGATTGTCTATTTGCGCCGCATTTTATTAAATTTTTATCTCGCGTTACATAATGGAATTTTGACTAGGCAAAATCAATCCGTATTTAAGCGGCTCGCTTTTAAATTTAAACTTATTTGTCGCAAAGAGCCCGTCTTACGCCGTAAATTTTATCTTTTTCACGAATCACGATTAATTTTGCGTAAAAAATTTTCTATCAAAGCCCGCCTTTGCTCCACATTGTCGTTCTCGCTAATGCCCTCTAGCTCGCTTGCGTGATGGGCTTTGGGCGGGATATCTTTCAGATACGACCACACCTCGTCCTCGCTTAAAATTTTGCCGTGCAGATCAAAGCCCACGTTCAGCGCCCTGCCCGAAACTTCAGCCATATCTGCGTGCAGGTGACCGTAGAGCATCAGCGCGCCATAATGGCAGTTTGCCCACTCGATCATCGGGTAGTGAGACAGAGCTGCTCTCTTATGCGATAGGCGTACAAAGGCGTAGCCCATGATCTGCTCAAACATAAAATTACCGTCCGCCTTGCGTCCGCTTAGCAGTTCGTTTTTCATCGCAGCGATGCGCCCGTCGTGGTTACCGAGCACCAAAAAATGTCGCCCGTTTAGTCTGCGAAGTAACTCGCAAGTGTGCGCAACATCCTTGTGAAAGGAGACATCGCCGAGATTATAGACGAGATCCTCGGGCGTAATGAGCGCATTCCAAGCGGCGATGAGATTTTCATCCATCTCGGCCACGTTTGCGCCTTTTCTAAAATTCGGATATTTTTTAAGCACCAGCTCGTGGCCGAAGTGCAGATCGGAGGTAAAATAAACGCTCATAAAAGCTCCTCAAATAGCGCAAGATCCGCTCCCGCGGCAAATAAAAATCCGCGGTTTATCGGCGGGATTTTTAGGGTGCGGCACGCTTCTTTAAATTTCTTTTCCATCGCCGCTTTGATATATGGCGTCACAAAAATAAAATTTTCGCCAGCGCCGACGGCTACCTTGCCGCCTAGCACGCAGCCTGCGCCGTTTTCTAGGCAACGCGCGCATTCGTTTCGCTGAGCTGAGCTCGGCACGAGCCCTAGCCGCTTGCACGCCTGATCCACGCCGCGAAGCTCGCCAAGACCGCGTTTTATGAGATAAATTTTAGGCGCGGGATTAGAAATTTCGGGAGTTAAGCTTAACGCGTCAGCCGCCAAAAACTCAAAGCTCTTTTTTACGCCGCTAAAGTACTCGTTTAAAAACGGCTCGCTAAATTTTGCGCGAATAAAGCCACGTTTAAACCGGTCCGTCAAATTTGTCTCGTCGGTGAAGTATTTTAGATTTCGCCACTTTAAAAACCGCTCCAGTTTGCACTTTCGCACGCTTAAAAGCGGACGAGCGATCACGTAGTCCTCGCGGACTTCGATCTCCTGCATGCCTAGCAGCTCGCTAAGCCCTGCGCCGCGCCCAAGCTGCATCAAAAACCACTCGAATTTATCGTCAAACTGATGCGCCAAGATCAAATTTTCATAGCCCCGCTCGCGGCAAATCTCGGCAAAAAAATCATATCTGGCCGCGCGTGCCTCGTGCTCGAAATTTGACGCGCCCAGACGCACGCTTTTTACGTAGATTTGTTTGTTAAATTTGGCCGCCAAGTCCCGCGCCGAGGCGATTTCGTCCTTGCTCTGCGTGCGGACGTTATAGTCCACGATCGCGAGGTCAAATTTTACGCCCGCCTCGTCCAGAAGGTAAAAAAGCGCCGTGCTATCGACGCCGTGCGAAAAGGCAAGCAGATTTTTGCCAGCCCGCAGCAAGGCTAGAATTTTGCTCGGAATTTCAGGCGGATTTTTCATCTCTCTTACGAGCTTCTTAGTACTCGCGCGAGCAGTCTATCGCTCGCAAATTCCGTGATTTCGCACTCGTATAGACCGCCTATTTTTAGATTTTGCACGTAGCTTTCATTGATTAAAATTTCGCCGTCGATGTCCTTGTCCCATGCAAGAGGCTTGGCGCCGTAAAAAAACTCGCCCTCGCTGCTGGCGCCTTCGATTATTAGGGGCATCTTTTTGCCTACGAGCGCGCGCATGCTATTATCTATCGCCTCGTGCGTGATTTTTTCGATTTTATTCAGACGGCGACTAATTGTCCGTGCGGGGATCTGCGGCATCGCAAAGCTCGCCGTATCCTCCTCCTTGCTGTAAGCAAAAGCTGAAATTCTATCAAATTTAAACTCCTGCAAAAAGTTGCAAAGCTCGTCAAATTCGGCTTCGCCTTCGCCCGGGTGCCCCACTATGACGCCCGTTCGTAAAAATGCGCCCGGCGCACTTCGCATTAAATTTAAAAGCTCTTTGATCCGCGCCGCGCTCGCGCCGCGCTTCATCAGGCTTAGCATTTTGTCGTTTATGTGCTGAATCGGCATGTCGAAGTAATTTGCGAAAACGGGTGAGCCCACGATCGTGCGGATGAGTCGCTCGTCGGTGCTGGTGGGGTAGAGATACAGCACGCGCGCGACCTTGACGCCCTTTATTTTTTCGATGCGTTTTATCAGCGCGACTAGATCCACGTCTTGCTCATGGGCTTTTTCGTTACCCGCACTCTCGCCGCCAGAGCCCTTACCGCAGGCGAGCCTGCTTTGAGCGGAAATTTTATCTCCCGTACCGCCGCTTGAGCTATCGGAACCTTGCTCGTAGCAGCCGTCGGAATTCTGCCCGTCGCGAAAGCTTGCAAAATTTAACTCGCCTTCGGAGCCTTTAAAATTTGATCCGCCGTTTTTGCCACGCCTTAGATCGCGGCCGTAGCTGCTGGAATCCTGCGCGATAAAGCTAAAATCGTAAAATCCGCGCGCTACCAAGCCGCGCACCTCTGCTTCGATGTCGTCGATACTGCGGCTTTTTAGGCGGCCTTTGAAGCTCGGAATGGCGCAGAAAGAGCATTTTTGATTACAGCCCTCCGAAATTTTAACGTAAGCGTGGTAGTTTGAGCCCGTTATCACGCGCGAAGAGGTAAGCGCGGGGCTTTGCAGATAGGTTTGCGGACTGAATAAATTTTGCTTTTTTAAAATCATCTCGTCGATCTTGTCGTAGTCGCCGACGCCGCTGAAAATATCGACCTCGGGCAGCTCGCGCATGAGCTCGTCTTTGTAGCGCTGCATCAGACAGCCCGTGACGACCAGCAGCGCGCCGTCTTTTTTCTGCTCGCTAAGCTTCAAAATCGTGCGGATACTCTCCTGCTTGGCGCTTGCTATGAAGCCGCAGGTATTTACGATCATCACATCCGCACTCGCAGGCTCATCCGTGAGCTCATAGTTTTGCAAACGTCCGAGCATGATCTCGCTATCGACTAAATTTTTATTGCAGCCCAGCGAGACGAGATGGAGTTTTGCCATTTTACAGCCAGATATTATCGATCAGGCGGGTCGTGCCGACTTTGGCGGCAAGCAGGATTATCGTATCGCCTTGCTTGATCTGCGAAATTTCATTAAATTTATAATCCATGAACGCTATATAATCGACCGCCAGCGGCTCAAGCACGCTAAGCATCTTTTCGCGGATGATATTTAGGCTGATCTCACCTTTTTTAATAAGCGAGCTGGCGTTTAGCAAGGAGCGCGAAAGCTTAAGCGCCATAAGCTTTCCCTCCTCATCCAAATAGGCGTTGCGCGAACTAAGCGCGAGCCCATCACTCTCGCGCACAATCTCACAAGGGATGATACTTATAGGCATAAAAAAGCTCTTTACCATCTTTTGCACGATGAAAAGCTGCTGGGTGTCCTTTTTTCCCATATAAACGTTGCTAGGACGAGTTAGATTAAAAAGCTTATTTAGCACTTTAAGTACGCCGTCGAAGTGCCCGGGGCGCGTCTTGCCTTCTAAAATTTCACTTATTGGCTTAGGTGCTATGATCGCTGGCTCCTC
The DNA here is from genome assembly GCA_963525605.1 of uncultured Campylobacter sp. Lineage (GTDB taxonomy): Bacteria > Campylobacterota > Campylobacteria > Campylobacterales > Campylobacteraceae > Campylobacter_B. Next base: position 160,366 of record CAURKZ010000004.1, on the reverse strand, counting down.
CGTGCCGTAAATTTCATCCGCGCTTGGGATAAAAAGCGCGTTCACATCGAGGCTTTCGCAAATTTTAATATCTCCTGCTTCGTTTTTTGGGTAGCTGTTTAGATCCTCACCGGGCAAAAACTGCGCCGGATTGAGGAATGCGGAGACGATTACGATGTCGTTTTCATTTCGCGCTCTTTTTATGAGGCTCGCATGCCCCGCGTGCAAGGCGCCCATAGTAGGCACAAAGCCCACGCTGCCGCTTGCTGATGCTCTGAAACTTTTTAGCTCCTCTACGCTTCTAATGATCTGCATTGTTCTCTCTTTTCAATATAAAATATTAGGCTGGCAATTATATCAAAAAATATTAAAGGTATAAATTAAGCGCAAAAGGGCAGTCTATTTAGCGAGCGTTAATCAATAAGTACTAAAATCTATCATGAGCTTTAGCTCTAAAATAAACTTCAAAAGGAGTGAAAATGGCTACTCAAGAGACAAATTTAGATTCTTTGAAAAAGGATATCGACTCTTTAAAAGCGGATTTTAAAGAAATTATGAAGTCCATCAAAAACATAGGTGCAGAGCGTGCGGAGTCTGCCAAAGATAAAATTCTAGATCAGCTAAACAGCAATGAGATCAAAAAATATATAGATGATCTAAGGCTCAAAGGCAAAGACGGCATAGAAAGCGTGAATGACACGATAAAACAAGATCCGATAAAAAGCATCGCTATCGCTGCGGGCGTCGGATTTTTGCTCGCTTGGTTGCTGAAAAAATAATGGCCGGCATATCTGAATTTATAGTTTCGGTAGTAGAGCTCGTAGACGCTCAAGCTAGCGATATTAGGCGCTCTTTTTTAAAGAGCGCCAACTCGGTTTTACTAAATATAATTACGGGCGTGATTTGCATTATAGGCTTGGTTTTCTTTTTGCTAGGACTGCACGCGCTTCTTGAAAAAACTATCGGAGAAATTTGGGCGTATTTTGCTTGCTCTATCGCAGCTTTTTTATGCTCTATTATCATGTATAAGGTGCTTTCGTGCAAAGCGAAATGACAAAAGAAAAGCTAAGACTAGTGGTGTCTATGCTTGAAGACAAAAAAGCCGATTGCAAAAAGTTGAAGCTAGAAGAAGCAAAGCTAAAACTGCTACTAAACGACCCCTTGCCCGATCTCTCGACGGAGCTTAAACTGATTAATCATGGCAATATCAAGCAGGTTTTGATATCCCTAATAGATAAATGCTTAATAATGCCCGCCTTAAATAAAATTTTATAAACAACCTTAATCCAAAATATGTTATAATCACGCCAAAAGCATAAAAAGGTCTTAAATTTTGGATAATTACGAATACACGGAACTTTTAAAAACCCTAAATACTAAAGTCGAAAATATTGCAGGCGTCGTAAAACCGGAGAACATTAAAGCGCGCCTAAAAGAGATCGAGGAGCTTGAAAACGATCAAAATCTCTGGCAGGACGTCGCAAAAGCAGGCGCTATCGGCAAGGAAAAAACTAAAATTTCAAATATCTTAAATAAATTTCTAAACGTTAAAAATGCCGTAGACGACGCAAAAGCTCTATATGAGCTGGCAAACTCGGAAAACGACGAAGAGACGATAAACTCGCTTTTTGCCGAGGCGGACGAGCTAGAGGACAAGATCATAAATTTAGAAATTTCTATGATGCTTAGCGGCGAAAACGACGATAAAAACGCTATTGTCAGCATTCATCCGGGCGCGGGCGGTACGGAGAGCAACGACTGGGCGAGTATGTTATACCGCATGTATCTGCGCTTTTGCGAGCGAGAGGGCTTTAAGATCGAGGTTTTGGACTTTCAAGAGGGCGAGGAAGCGGGTCTTAAGGATGTCAGCTTCATCGTGCGCGGCGAGAACGCCTACGGATATCTGAAAGCCGAAAACGGCATCCATCGCCTGGTACGCGTTAGCCCGTTCGATAGTGCAGGGCGCAGACACACGAGTTTTTCAAGCGTAATGGTAAGCCCCGAGCTAAATGATGATATCGAGATAAATATCGAAGAGAAGGATATTCGCGTCGATGTGTTTCGCGCAAGCGGCGCAGGCGGACAGCATATCAATAAAACCGAAAGCGCCGTGCGCATCACGCATATCCCAACGGGCATCGTAGTAAACTGCCAAAACGACAGAAGCCAGCACAAAAACAAAGAAACGGCGATGAAGGTGTTAAAGTCGCGCCTTTACGAGCTTGAGCTGATGAAGCAGCGCGAGAAGGATGAGAGCGCGCCCAAAAGCGAGATTGGCTGGGGGCATCAGATCCGCTCCTACGTGCTTTTCCCGTATCAGCAGGTTAAGGACAACCGCAGCGGCGAGGCTTATAGCCAAACCGATGCGATTTTAGACGGCGATATAAAAAGCATAATCGAAGGCGTTTTGATTTCACAAGCGAACAGATAAATTTTTTTGAAAGGATGAGAATGAGTGAAGATGGAATTTTGCTAGCGCTAGGATATAGCGTAAACGACGCGACGGTCGCGCAGCTGCGAGGAATTTTATCGAAGTGTGATTTTGAGGATAACGAGCTTGATCGCATCGTGGGGCTGAACGATAAGCTTAAAATTTACGGTGCGCACGTGGCTATGTCGAATTCAAATCCGTATTTTAAGATTAAAAACGACACTACGAATGAGGAGCGCAAGACCGCTGTTGAGGATATCATCAGCGCTTGGTCGGAAAAATTTAAGCTCAAGCTACAAAAGGTCGCGGGCAAAGAGACCTATTACGTTTTGGGTCGCCAAATTTCAAAAAATTAAGGAGCAAAATATGAAAAAAATTCTAGCTTTGATCGCTGCCGGGGTGTTTTTAGCAGGCTGCGTTAGCAACGCGCCAAAGAGCGCAGTCGATGCGCCAAAGAGCGGCAAATATTCCTTCGCCGATGTTCAAGACGGTATCCGTGCGATGAACCTACAAGGCAGCGTCGTGCAAAGCGATGCGTGCAAAAACGGCAATGGCGCAATGTGTCTAAATTTTGCGGATTCTATGTATTCCAAGCGCGACTATGCTTCCGCCGCCAACGCCTACAACGCTGCGTGCACGCTCTCCCAAAACTTCCCTGCTTGCCAGAAGCTCGCAGCGATGTTTGAAAAAGGTGAGGGCGTGGAGCAAAATAAATTCAACGCTATTGATCTATACCGTATCTCGTGCTATTACGGCTACAAGGACGCGTGCGCAAATATGCGCCGCTTAGGATATAACGGCTAAGGCTTTGGTATTTAAATTTTAAAATTCTGTTTAGATTTACTCGCTACGAATGAGCTGCTTTCAAATTCCATTCCGCAATATCGCGGGATGGAATTTGATACACGAAATTTTATTATCTAGCCGCAATGGCTAAAATTTCCTTGCCTTCTCAATTTGCTTCCATAACATACGCCTTTAAAATTTAAATTTTCTAAATTCTATCTTTTCATTAAAAATCGACATCGTGCGTTGCAGGTTGCTTATATCTTTTTGCATCGTCTGCATAAAATAATCTCTCAGCTGCAGATACTCCTCTTTATTCGCCATCAAAATATTTAGTATCTCAACCTCGGCGTTTTCCTTATAAAGCACGAGCTGATCGTGAAGACCGAAAAAGCCGAGGCTACCGTTAAGCAGATGCATAATAGCCTTTGCTCCGAAAATTCCTGATGCAGCTAAAACAAAAATACACAATATATCAGTTATGCTTTCGCCGATTGTCATATCGTATGCATCGGCGGCAAAAATTAATAAAATCCAAAGAAGTAGTGCTATTTTTATAAACCAATTTATCCTTTGCCGCATACTGTGCCTGCAATCAAAGCTAATTATCATCGCACCTATACTATTTAATTCTAAAATTTTACGGATCTTGTTTTTGTAATAATACAGAATTTTATCGTTTTTAAACTCAAAATACATGCCGTCTTTGTCCCTAATTACGGTCAACAATGAAACCAATATAGACGGAAGCATTCGAAAAGTCTTAAGACTAACGGGATTTACTATGGTAGCAAAAGTCAAAAATATAATAAAACCTACCAGTAGCGCCGGAAATTGATAAATCATAAATTCGTAATAAGTATGATCTTTTATTACTATCGGCTCTTTGTCGTAGTCCCTGGCTTTGGAATTCTGTTGCAAAGAGCCGCTACCATCCGAGATAAAATTTTGCGGCTCTGCGTTATTTTCATAGGCGGAATTCTTATCCGCTTCGGCTTCTAAATTTAAAGCGTCGGTAGCGAAATTAGGAGCTTTAGAATTCATGGATTCAGAATTTGAGACTTCAGAATCTGAAGATTTATAATTCAAGAATTTAGAATTTGAGATTTCGGAATTTTGAGCTTTAAAATTCGAAGCTTCAAAATTTGAGACTTCAGAATTCTGGATTTCAGAATTTGGGGCTTTAGAATTTTCGCCGTTAGAATTTTGCTCCAAGCTCCGCTTCGGCTCTTGATGTCGCTTTTGTAGTAACCTTTTTAATTCCTCAAGCCTGTTTTGATCCATTCTTACCCCTGATAAGGCGTTTTAACCTCGCTTATTTTTGCTTGCGCTTTTCATCGCCGCTAGCTCCTGTGCCAAAAATTCCCCCGTGTAGCTACCGGTCTTTTTAAAATCTTTTGCTAGCTTTTCTGGGGTGCCGCAAGCGACGATCCGTCCGCCGCCCTCGCCGCCTTCAGGCCCCATGTCGATGATATAATCGCAGTTTTTGATGACGTCCAGATTGTGCTCGATCACAAAGACGGAATTTCCCAGATCGACCAAATGATGCAACACCGCTACCAGGCGATCTACGTCTGCAAAATGCAGCCCCGTCGTGGGCTCGTCCAGGATATATAGCGTGTTACCCGTGTCGGTGCGACTTAGCTCCTTGGCGAGCTTGACGCGCTGTGCCTCGCCGCCGCTAAGCGTCGTGGCGGGCTGGCCTAGCGAAACGTAGCCGAGCCCGACGTCCGCGAGCGTCTTTAGCTTTTGATAAATTTTAGGCACGGCTTTGAAAAACTCGAGCGCCTCGTCGATACTCATCGCCAAAACGTCGGCTATACTTTTGTTTTTGTATAAAATTTCAAGCGTCTGCGCGTTGTATCTCGTGCCGTGGCAGACGTCGCAGACGACGCTGATATCGGGTAGGAAGTGCATCTCGATCGTGATCTCGCCCTCGCCCGCGCATTTTTCGCAGCGCCCGCCTTTGACGTTGAAGCTAAAGCGACCGATCTTGTATCCGCGTAGCTGCGCTTCCTTCGTCGCGGCGAAAAGCGCGCGGATCTCGTCCATCACCCCCGTGTAGGTCGCGGGATTGCTGCGCGGAGTGCGTCCGATGGGGGTTTGATCCAGATAGATTACTTTATCCAGGCTCTCAAGCCCCGAAATTTTAGCGCCCTTTACCGCGTGCACCTTTCTAGCGCGATTTAGCTCCTCAAGCGCGGTGGGCAGGATGGTTTGCAGCACCAAGGAGCTCTTGCCGCTGCCGCTAACGCCCGTGATGCCGACTAAATTTCGCAGCGGAAATTTTGCGCAAAGGCCGTGGATATTATTGATATTTACGTTTTTGATGCTTAGCCAAAGCTCCTGCTTGCGGTGCTTTTGGTAGTTTATCTCCTTTTGGTTGTTCAGATACAGCGCGGTTTGCGTATTGCTTTTAAGCAGATGCGCGACGTCTCCTGCGAATACGACCTCGCCGCCTAGATTGCCCGCTCCTGGGCCGATATCTACGACGAAGTCTGCCGCCTCGATCGTCTTTTTATCGTGCTCGACGACGATTACGGAATTTCCCTTTTCCTGTAAATTTCGTAGCGTCTTGATGAGCTTTTGCGTATCGCGCTCGTGAAGCCCGATGCTAGGCTCGTCGAGCACGTACATCACGCCGCTAAGACCAGAGCCGATCTGGCTTGCGATACGGATACGCTGCGCCTCGCCGCCGCTGATGGTGCGCGCATCGCGCCCAAGCGTGAGGTATCCAAGCCCAACGTCCTTTAAGAAAAACAGCCTCTCGTTGATCTCTTTTAGGATCGGCGCCGCAATCTGCGCGTCCTTTTCGCTTAAATTTGAAAACCGCTTCTCGTCGCTGAAAAATTCCACGCAGTCTGCAATACTCATATTTATCACGTCGCCGATGCCTTTCCCCGCGACCTTTACGGCTAGGCTTTCGGGACGCAGGCGCAGTCCGCCGCAGTCTGGGCAGATTTTTTCGCTCATATAATCGTCCAGATCGCTTTCGTTTTTGAGCAGATCGTAGGCGTATTTAATCGCGCCCTCAAATTTACGCACGAGCTTATGCTTTTTCCAGTAAAAATCGATCTCTTTGACGCTGCCGTAGAGGATCAGCTTTTTTTGCTCCTCGCTTAAGCTTGCATACGGGATTTTGACGTTTATGCCGTTTGCTTCGCAAAATCCGAGCAAAAATTTATAGTAATAGCTCTTGTTAAATCCCGACATTACCTTGATCGCGCCGCCCTCGATCGAGGCATTTTCGTTAATGATCTTGCCCAGATCGAGGCTAAATTTTATCCCCAACCCATCGCAGCTCTCGCACGCGCCCTTTGGGGAGTTGAAGCTAAACGCGAGCGGTTCGAGCGGCTTGAATGAAATTTTACAATCAAAGCACGCCATATGCTCGCTGTAGTGGATCAGGCTCTGCGCGAGCCCAAGCTCGGCGGCGTTTGCGATCTCCACCTCAAGCTCGCCGAAGCTGAGCTTGAGCGCCTTTTCAACGTCGCTTGCGATACGGATGGAATTTTCCTCGTCGATGATCGTGCGGTCGATGATGACCTTGATCGAGTGCTTTTTCGTCTTGCTCAGCTCGATCTCCTCGTCCAGTCGCACTAGCACGCCGTCGATCTGAGCGCGCACGTAGCCCTGCTCGCGCAAGCTTTGCAACATATCGGCGAAGCTGCCCTTTTTCTCGCGCACCAAGGGCGCGCCCAAAATCACCTTCGCGCCACTCGGCAGCTTCATAATCTCGGCGATGATGTCGCTGGAGCTCATCTTTGAGATCGGCTTGCCGCATTTGTGGCAGTGCTGCACCCCTACGCGCGCATATAAGAGGCGCAGATAGTCATAAATTTCGGTGATCGTGCCCACCGTAGAGCGCGGGTTTTTCGACGTCGTTTTTTGATCGATCGCGATCGCAGGCGTCAGACCGTCGATCTTATCGACGTCGGGCTTGCCTACGCGGTCTAAAAATTGCCTCGCGTAGCTGCTTAGGCTCTCGACGTATCTGCGCTGCCCCTCGGCATATAGCGTATCAAACGCCAACGTGCTCTTGCCGCTGCCGCTAAGACCGGTAAAAACGACGAGTTTATCCTTCGGAATTTGCAAATTTATATTTTTCAGATTGTGTTCGCGCGCGCCAGTGATGGTGATGAGATCGTTCATTTTCGCCCTTTTGTGCAAATTAATCTTACATTATAGCTCAAATTGTTAAAATTGCGCTTTTGGAAGGGGCGGCGATGATACTAATCTGCACGGCTTTGCGCTGCGAAGCCCAAGCGATGATCGAGAGTTTTAAACTTACTCGCAGCGGCGATCTGTTCGCAGGCGAGCAGATGCTTCTATACATCTGCGGCGTGAGGTTTGGGGCTAAATTTAAAACGGGTGCTGCAGGCGACATAGAAATAGAATTTAAGAGCGAATCCGGCGCGGAATTTATTCGCCGTGCCGATACAGACGTAGAATTCGGGCGCGAGCTTCGCGAGAACCAACGCGGCGCGGACGCAAAATTTAAGCATTCTTCGGACGCGGGCGCGCTCTGCGGCGGCGATGTAGAAACTGGCTTCGCGCTAAATGCGACTGAAAATTTTGAAATTTTAAATTTTAACTCCGCGCAGAATTCAGAGCGCTTTGGTGAAATTTTACTTTCGCGGCACGTGGACTTTGCGCTAAACATAGGCATCTGCGGCTGTGAGGATACAAGCGTGCAAATCGGCGAGGCCTTTTACTTTGACGGCACGGCAGCGCAGGAATTTTGCGGCGAGGACGGATCGAAATTTTATCGCTCGCAGGTTGGGGAACACAGCGAGCAGGCTCTAAAATTTCAAAACGTTTGCGAGCGGGAATTTTGCGGCGCGAGTTTGGACGGTAAGCTGCGGGCAAATTTGATCTGCGTAAACAAGCCTAAAATTTTAAACGCAGCGGAGCAGGCGAGCGCAGCAAATATCGCAGCGATCGAGGCGTGCGGCGAGATAAACGCACAAGCCACAACGCAAGGGATGAGCGGCGCGGCAGATACAAAAAATTTCACGCAAGGCGCGACGCGGGTTGCGACACAAAGCGCGACGCAGGCCGCGGCGCAAAATTTAGCGAGCGCAAAACCCTCACAAATCGCGGTAGGTGAGTGCAGCGCTGCGACGAATACCGCAGCACGAGCAGCGCAAAATACGCCGTGCACGGCAAAGGACGCTACCTGCGGGCGCACAAATCGCGGCGTCAGGCTTTACGATATGGAGAGCGCGATTTTTGTTAGTGCTTGCGAGCGCGCGGGCGTGCCGTGGGCGATGATGAAGATCGCAAGCGATCATTTGGGCGGCGAGCGGCTTTGCAAACGCTTCGTCTATGAGCTCATAAAGGCGCGTCTGCCGCAAATCCGCGCCGCAATAAAAGGCAAAATTTAACTATGGATGCGTGCGCAAAAAACCCAGCCGAGAGATAAATTTTAGCTTCATATGCCGAATACGACGCGGAATTTGAAGGTATTGCGGGGGCGCAGGAGAAACGATGAAAATAAAAGGCTCTTATCTGTATTTTGCCCTCTTGGCGTGCGCATGCATCGCAGCTTGCGCGTATGCCGCGGCGGATCTGTTTGCCGATCTGTCCTCGCTAGTCTTTTTAGCCCTTTTGCTCGCATTTGCCTGTATCGGGCTATGGCTAAAAGACGCTCTAATAGGCGCGCGCTACCTATTTTACTGCTTCTGCGTGCAGCTACTCTTTGCGGCGGCCATTTTCGCCGCCCTTAAATTCCCCGCCATGTCGCAGTTCGTGCGCAGTGCGGAGATAGGCGTGGGCGGTGCGGGCATGCCGCTAGGCATCGTTCTGCTCGTGCTGCCCGCGTTTTTCTGCGCCCTGCCGTATTACTACCGAACGGGCGTCAAAAAAATCCCGCAAAAGCTCATACTCGGCGGAATTTTGATCCTAAACGTTGCTATCACGCTAGCTTACGCCTTCTATTTCGAGCGACTATTCTATGATGCGATCTGAAATTTCAACGATTTTCAGTGATGACGCGTGAAATTTAAGTATAATTTGCAAAATTTAAACGAAGCGGAGCAAGATGACGGAGGCAAAAAAGGAGCTAGGCGCGCAGTTTGGCGTGAATCTGAGCGAGCGATCAAGCGCGTTTTTGGACGCGCTATTTGAGAAATTTCACTTTTCATTTCAGCAACGAAAGCAGCTAGCGGAGTTTGCGAGCGATTTTGAGGCGTGGGACGAGACGCCCGTTTATGAGCTGCTTGCAAGCGAGCAGTGCGGGCTAAATTTTAATAAAGCCAAATTTAATAAAACGGGGAAAGTTCCAAGCGGCGAGAAAATTTTTAATTTCGTGCGCGAGGCTTGGCTTGAGCTAAAGTCGCGCCCGCACTCGTACGCAGGCTTCAAAAGCGATTACGCGCCAAAAAAATTTGAAATTTCCTCCTTTCGCGCGGACCGCATCGCTTTAGGCCGCTGTCCGGTGGCGAGCGAAAACACGCGCTGCTGCAATCTGCTGACGCTCGATGCCGTTAATTCGTGCGGCTTTGACTGCTCCTATTGCGCGATCGGCTCCTTTTACAAGCACGGGAAAATCGGCTTTGACGAGAATTTTGCGGCAAATTTAGCGCGCCTGCGGCTCGATTCCGCGCGCAGCTATCACATCGGCACGGGGCAGAGCTCCGACTCGCTCATGTGGGGCGATCGCTTCGGCATTTTAAGCGCGCTAACGGACTTCGCGGCGCGGCATCAAAACGTGATTTTGGAGCTTAAAAGCAAGTCGAACAATATTAAGTTTTTCCTGCAGCGCGAGATCCCGCGCAATCTCATCGTCACCTTTTCGCTAAATACGCCCGCGATCATAGCGAACGAGGAGCATCTAAGCGCGAGCTTGGATGCGCGGCTGGCGGCGGCAGAAGCGCTCGCGGCTCACGGCATTTTAGTGGGCTTTCACTTCCACCCGATGGTTTGGTACGAGGGGTGGCAAAACGATTACGGCGCGCTTTTTGAGCGGCTGCTACGCAGCTTCGATCCAAGCGGCGTCGCGATGGTCTCGCTCGGCACGCTTACTTTCATCAAGCCCGTCGTCAAGAAGCTGCGCTCGCGCGGGCTGCGGAGCAAAATTCTGCAGATGCCCCTTGCGGACGCGAACGGCAAGCTGTCCTACCCGCCGCAGATCAAGCGCGAGCTTTTCAAATTTGCCGCAGACGCGCTTTCGCCGTGGCGCGAGTGGGTGTTTTTCTACCTCTGCATGGAGGATGCGAGCCTGTGGCGCGAGGTCTTGGGGCACGAGTACGAAAGCAACGACGCATTTGAGGAAGCGATGAAGGCGGCGTATTTCGCGAAGATACGGCAGCGTTAGGGCGCTGTTTGCCGCAGACGTCGCGGCCTGTACCGGCTCGCATGCGGCGCCGAGAATACGGCGCGAAATTTGCGGCGAGCGAGCGGTTAAAATTTAGCGGTGCGCCGAGTTTTATAAAATTAAATTTTATAAATCGTGCGGGGCGGGCACGGCGAGCGGCGATGAAATTTTACAAAGCGGCGGCGCAGCAAAACGTCCGCGGGCTAAATTTAAAATTTTACCCGGCGAAGTCGCGGCGCGGTTTAAATAATCCGCGCAAATTTAGCGGCGGACACAATGAACAAAGAAAATTTAGCGCAGCGAAATTTACGTGACGCGCTAAGCTTAACGCGCCGAAGCGGCATGAAAATTTAAAGGAGAAAAGATGAAAGCATTGATCACGGGCGCAAACGGCGGTATCGGCAGCGCGGTTGCGGAGCTTTTGCGACAAAACGGCTATGAAATTTTAACGCTAGCCTCGCGCTTCGAAGATCTGGACGCGCTGGCAAAAGAGTGTCGCGCGCTGGCTGCGGCGTGTGAGATTGACGCGCTGATTTTGTGCGCGGGTACGACGAAATTTGCGCCGCTTGAAGCGATGAGCGAGAGCGAAATTTTAAAAATTTTAAACGTAAATCTTGCCGCAAACATCATCATCGCGCGCGCGCTTTTGCCGAATTTAAAGCGCAACCGCGCCCATATCATCGGCATTAGCTCGATCGAGGCGCTGCGAGCGAGCCGCTTTAGCGCGGTTTATAGCGCGAGCAAGGCGGGACTGCGGGCGTTTCTGCTCTGCCTTTTCGAGGAGGCGCGCAAGCAGATCAGAGTAAGCTGCATCAACCCGGGTATCACCAAAACGCCCTTTTACGAGGATTTGAGCTTCGAGCCCGCGGATGATGAGGCTAGTTTCGTGGATGCGGAGGAGATCGCAAATTTTGTGCTGCAAATTCTGCGCACGAAGTCCAATGTAAGCGAGTTTACGATTCGCCCGCAGATCGTAAACCTGCGGAAAAAATCAAAATTTAATCGCGAAGGAGGCGAGCTTGAAAATCGGTAAAAGTCATGTTTTTGTGCTAATTTTGGCGCTTATTATTATTTATGCCGCGTTTGTAAGCGGTAGCGGCGGGTATTGTAGCGCGAGAGAATTTTTTTCAGGCAGGCATGATGAGGAAGATGATGCCTGCATCGCCAAGCTGGTAAAGCGAGCGGACGACGGAAATAGTTTTGCAGAAAGTAGGCTTAGATACCCAACTATGGAATATATCAAGCGAGTGTGCGAAAAGGGAGTGGAAAGCTTGGGTGAGCGAGAAAGATTTTATTTCGAGCGTTATAGTAAAGATCGTTGTAGCGCTTGGAGCTTTAAAACGCCCAAATCAAAGGGCGGCGAAGCAAATACGACGAGTGGCGGCGGTAATTTAGCGCAAGGCGATACGGACGCAACGGATAGCAGAGCAAATTTAACGCGCGAAGGTGCGAATACAGTCCGCAATGAAACAGGTGCGATCAAACGCGATGTAAATTCTACGGGAGGATTAAATGCCGGGCGATAAAGCGAAATTGAAAGCTAGTAAAAGTCAAATTTTTTTGTTAATCGTAGGGGTTGTTATTCTGTGCACCCTATATATAAACAACAGTGGCGCGTATTGCAACATTTGGGAATCTTTTTTAAACAACAAGGGCGAAGAGGATGATGCCTGTGTAGCCAAGCTGATAAAACGCGCAGACGCGGGTAGTGAATTGGCGCTCAGTCGACTTAGATACCCTAGCAAGGCATATATCAAGCGCACATGCGAAAAGGGAGTAGAAAACTTGAGCGAGCGTGAGAGATATTATTTCCAAGGCTTTAGCGGGGATCGCTGCGAGATTTGGGGCTTTAAAACGCCCAAATCAAAGGGCGGCGAAGCAAATACGACAAGTAGCGGCGGTAATTTAGCGCAAGGCGATACGAACGCAACGGATAGCGGAAATTTAACGCGCGCCGAGGCAAACAACGGTGAATCCGACACTGTGGGCAGCAAGGCGGACAAAACGAAGCGCAAAGGAAATTCTACGGAAGAGCAAAATGCTGGGCGATAAGATTAGCTTTGAGGGCGATATCGTAAATTTTATGTCGTTGGTCAAATTTGTGAAAAAATGAGTTAAAATTTATTACTCAAGGAAAAACATGGTAAAAAAGAGATCTTTAAAAATAAAAGGAAGCATATCGATTGCCATAATCCTGCTTTGGGCTTATTTTTTGATTACGACGCTGGGCGGTGATAGATACTGTGGCGTATGGGATTATATCGCAAATAGTGAAGAGGATGATGCCTGCATCGCTAAGCTGATAAAGCGCGCAGACGCGGGTAGTGAATTGGCGCTCAATCGGCTTAGATACCCTAGCAAGGCGTATATCAAGCGTGTATGCGAAAGGGGAGTGGAAAACTTAGGTGAGCGAGAGAGATATTATTTTGAACGTTTAGGCGTAGATCGCTGCGAAGCTCCAAATTTTAAAGGCGGCGAAACAAATACGACAAGTAGCGGCGGTAATTTAGTGCGAGGTGATATGAACGCAACAGACGGCGAGAGAAATTTAACGCGCGCCGAGGCAAACAACGGCGAATCCGACACTATGGGCAACAAGGCGAGCTCGATAAAGCGCGAAGGAAATTCTACGGAAGAGCAAAATGCTGGGCGATGAAAATTTAGAAAAATTTTTCTCAAAAATCGACGCGGCGGAGTTTGGAATTTCGGCGGGCTCAAAGCTCGCTTCAAAAAATCCCAAACTTGCAGGAAGCGCGAGAGACGGGAGCGGCAACAAGCCTTTAAAATCACAAGGTGGCGCGGAATTTTGCGACGGACAGCCATATTTTAGCGGCGCGCAGCAAGATGAAATTTTAAAATTTAATACCGAGCTGCCGTTTGATGCCGAGAAAGTGCGTCTTGATACGGAACAAGCACACTTAAAATTTAACGTCCGTCCATCGCAGGCAGGGCTAAGTGCCCATCCGTCGCAGGCGCAGTTTGATGCCGAACGAGCGCAGGCAAAGATTCAAAATTTCATGCACGATCTGCTGCAAAACTATGTGCTTTGCGTAAGCGGCGCGGAATTCGCCTTCGCGGAGATCGAGGCGTATTTCACGGGCGCGGATCGCAACACCTACAAGCGCACGTCGCGGGCGGGCGAGATATTTTTTCACAATTTCGGCTTTGACATTTCGTTTCGCAGCGTCCCTCAAAGCGGCGGCGGGATTTTGGTGCGAAGCCTACGTATCCTAAGCGGCGCAGAACTTTTGGCGGGCGGTTTATCGGGTTTGACGGGCTGCTTACCCAGCTCGGCAGGCGGCTTGCACGGCTTGGCAGAGAGCGACCTGCTCGGCTCCGCCGCCCCGCTTATACAAAATGGCGATTTTATCGCGGGTCCGCGCAAATGCATGGGTAAAATTTTAAATCTGCAAACGCGAAATTTAAATTTTTCGCTACGGCGTGCGCCGCAAATAGCGCGTGCAGCGGGCTTTAGCAACCGAATCCGACGAGGTGAGATCGTAAATGAAGCGAATCTGGACGCAAATACGCCAAGCGGTGCAGCGGGCGCGGCGAGGCTTGCGAATGAGCCGCGCAGGCTTACTAGCGAGGAGTTTGAGGTATATCTGAGCACGGGCTGCGCTGCGGCGAAAACATATAAAAAATCGCTGCAAAGATATGAGAGCTAAATTTTGATCAAACGGCGCGCAGCGGGCGAGTGGTAAAATTTACTGAGCTTTAAGTAGTGGGGGTATAAAATGGCGCATCCATCAAATTTAAAGGCGGCAAATGGATCAAAGCAGGCTAGATGAATTAAAAAAGCCACTACAAAAGCGACATCAAGAGCCGAAGCGGGGCTTGGAACAAAATTCTAACGGCGAAAATTTTAAAGCCCCGAATTCTGAAACCATAAATTCCGAAGCCTCAAATTTTGAAGCTTCGAATTCTGAATTCCTGAATTTTGAATCCCCGAATTCCGAAGTCTCAAATTCTAAATTCTTGAATTATAAATTTTCAAATTTCGAAGCTTCAAATTCTGAAACCATAAATTCCGATCTTGACGCTTTAAATTTAAAAGCCGAATTAGAAACCGAAGCGGATCAGAATTCTGCCTGTAAAAACAGCATGGAGCCGCAAAATTTTATCTCAAATGACAGCGGCTCTTTGCAGCAAAATTCCAAGGCTAGAGATTATGACAAAGATCCGATAGCAATCAAAAATTATGAAAAATTTTTTGTATATTCGTTTTTAGTCCTATTATTGCCGACTTCTACGCTACATGCATTTTTAATTATAGATTTTATAAATCATGAAGATATTGACATGGTCCAGTATTTTGCTATTTTATTTATTATTTTACTATCTATGGTTATAATATCCGTATTTACCATAATCCGCCCTAGACAAGAGATAAAATTTGCAAACAATTATATAGAATTCATTAGCGACGGATTGGTTGAAAAACGCTGCGAAATTGACGAAAACGCTTTATCTTTAAATTTCTCTATCGGAATTTTGGCAAGTTCATATGAGATAGGAAAATCTGAAAAGATATTTTTGTACTTTATCGCTATTTTTATGTGCGTAACATGGTGGAATATATTTTTTATAGCGATATTCTTTACATATTTATTCGGGTTTTTATTAAATTTTATACTTTATCTGTTTATAAATATGAATTTAAAAGGGTTTAAGGCTCTGCCGTTTATTAGGATCGCACGCCCCTCGTATGGCAGATGGTTTAGGAACAAACCCGTTTATCCAAGATATTATCTCGTTTACGTCTATAATCAAAAAATTTATGATGAAATTAGAGAATATTTTTTACGGAAAAGCGTAAATATAAATAACGTTAAGAAAGATTACTTGTTTATCTAACGAGAAGGATAAAATGAGAAGAGAAAAGGTCGCGAAGAAAGAGTCAGGCAACGTATATAAAAGTCTTTTGTCAATTAAGCTATTACAAATTTATATCTATTTTTAAAGAGGGGCTTGAAATAATGGAAAATTATAATAAACAAAAAGCCAGAGATTACGACAAAGATCCGATAGTTATAAAAAAGCTAGACGATCTGTTTTGGCTGATAGCTCTTGGAATTTTGTTAATTTGTTCTTTGATACAGAATTTTGGCGGCGAGTATAAATTTAGGTTTTATATGAAAATATTACTAAGTTATGGTACCGCATTTTTCTTTATATACGCAGCGAGCTTTATAAATAGCAAAAAAACGATAACCTTTATGAAGGACAAAATAGAATTTAAAAATAAAACAAAATGCGAAAAAGAGATGGCGTTAAAAAATATCTCCGTTTACAGATATGCTTATATGATTCCCAATTTCGCGCCATTTGATGTGAAAATTAAATTTTCTGTTTTAGTTTTATTTATAATGATCGTCGTGGCATTATACAACTTTAAATTTTATATGTTTATTTTTATAATTATGGGCTTGTCGCTTATGCCTATTATTAAATTTCTCTACTATATTCTGTTTGAGAAAACCGCTAGGTTCTTGCTTTGTGATAAATTACTGATATGCAATGGCTCCGATTCCGAACTATTTACGATCAATAGTAAAAAGGAGTTTGATGAGCTGCAAAAATATTTCTTGGATACGCTAAATATAGATATTACAGAGGGATATTTATTTTGGAAACCGCCTTATGATATCGCAAAAATAATAGTGAATAAAATGAACAAATTTATGAAATTCTAAAAACAAAAGATAAGGTCTAAAAAATATATAAACGGCACATAATTGGCATGTCGAGGGATAAATAATTTAATCCGTAGAATATTGATCTTTAATGAAAGATAGAATTTAAAAAATTTTTAAATTCTAACGCTCTGCTTGAAATTTTGTCTTTAAAATTTACACGCTAATCATCGCCGCTTTCATATACGCCGAGCTCTACGAGATTGCCGTCGGGATCGCGCAGATAGATGCTTTGCATAACGCCGCGTGCGCCGTTGCGAGGTACGACGCCAAGCTCTATTTGCACTCCTTTGCTTTCCAGCTCCGTTTTGAGCTGCTGTGCGCTTTGATCTTCGCAGATGAGGCAAAAATCCGCCGAGCCCGCGATAGGACGCACTGCAAACGGCGCAAACTCGCCCGCGCGGGTGTGGATATTGATCTTTGAAGAGCCGAAACGCAGGCTGTGTTTGCCGCTCTCGCAAACATGCTCTAAGCCCAAAATCCCTTCGTAAAATTCCACACATTTTTGCAGATCCTCCGTAACTAGCACGAAGTGATCGATCTCTGTGATTTTCATTTCATCTCCCTGTGCGCTTGCAAGTCGCAAAATTTTTACGCCTCGCGGTGCAATCTTGGAATTCTGCTGTGAAATTCGCAACTAAATTTCAAATGCTCGTAGCAAAAAATCAAAATTCCGCGACGTAAATTTTAAAATTCTAAAATTTAGCCTAAGTAAAATGGGGCGCGAGCAAAACCCGACTTTAGTAAAATTTAGACCGACGAAATTCCGTCTAGCTAGCGCAGCAAATTCTAATCTCGCGATTTTAAAACTAGCGATTTTAAAATTCTCTTGCCTACCTCGACACCCGGCTGATCGTAAGTGCTGACGCCCAGTATCGCTCCAGTAGCGCTGGTTAGCAGCTCGAAGTAGTAAAATAGCTCGCCCATGCTCTGTTCACAAAGCCGCGAAACCTCGATAAGATCGACGCTGATACCCTCGTTTAGCACGGCTTGCAGCGTAGCATCGCACTGAAGATTTAGCACCTCGCCCAGTCGCATGCCGTTTACAAAGTCGCAGCCCTCAAGGCCTTGCAGACTGATACCGGGCACCGCGTCCGTAGTGCCGTTGTCCGTGAGCTTTAAGAAAGTCACGGTCTTATCCTTTACGCCGTCCATTATGAGCTGAAGGAAGCTGTGCTGATCGCGCGAGCCTACAAGCCCAACAGGAGTAAGTCCCTCGCGGCTAAAGCCGATCTTTTTACCTAGGCTTTCCGCCCAGAGCTGCACGTACCACTCGCCCAATGCGCGCAGCGCGTCGCCATAGCTAAAAAGGACATTGATTTTCGCACTTTTGTGCGTGGCGTAGTGATGGGCTTTTCGTAGAATTTTATTCTCTGCGATTTTAGCGGGATCGCCTGCTAAAATTTCATCCAGATACCGCTCTTTTGCGGCGGCAGCTCCGCGTAGCATCGCGCTTGCATCAAGGCCTAGCCCAATTGCGGGCACTAGCCCTACCGCACTTAACACGCTAAAACGGCCGCCTACGTTAGCGGGCATATTTATCACGCAGGCGCCGTGCTCACGCGCGAAGATATCAAGCGGCGAGCCTGCATCGGTGATAAAGATGAAATTTTTAGCTAGCGCTTTTAAATTTGAAATTCCAAAACGCTGCAAAACGACCTTAAAAAGCGAGATCGTCTCGATCGTGCCGCCCGATTTAGAGGATACTATGAAAATCGTGCGAGCGAAATTTAACCCTTCGAGCGCGCGGTTTATGCTGTGCCCGTCGAGATTATCCAAAATTTCAAAGCGCAAATTCTTTCTTACGTGCGGACGCAGCATCTCATAAAGCGCTCGCACGCCTACGCTGGAGCCCCCGATACCTATAAGCACGACCCCGTCGTAGCTTCGCGCGCTAAAAAATTCCTGCGCCTGCGCTATTACGTCCGCGCCTTGCTGCGGCAGGCGGTAGTAGCCTATCTCGCCGCTTTCGTATTCGGCGCGGATCTTTGCCGCTACCTCTTCTAGCGCGCCCTCTTTTGCCGGCGGGAAAAACAGCTCATTTTTTACCATCGCCAAATTCTCGCTCGTAGAAATATTTGATCGCCTCCACGTAGCCTTTTACCGAGCCGCAGTCGAAGCGAGTGCCTTTAAATTTATACGCGATCACCACGCCGTTTTGAGCCTGCTTTAAAAGCGCGTCGGTGATCTGCACCTCGCCGTTTTTACCGGGTGCCGTCTGCTCGATGAGATCGAAAATATTAGGCGTTAGGATGTAGCGCCCGATGATGGCTAAGCTCGACGGAGCCTCGCTAGGTTCGGGCTTTTCGATCATATCCGAGACCATTATCAGATCGTCGCTGATGCTCTTTCCTGCGATGATGCCGTATTTGTTTACGTCCTGCGGCGGCACTTCCATCACCGCAACGACGCTGCAGCGGTATTTTTCGTAAATTTTAACCATCTGCGCAAGCACGCCCTCGCCGTTTTCGTTCACGCACAGATCATCTGCTAGCACCACGCCGAAAGGCTCGTCGCGGATTAAAATTTTACCCGTATAAATCGCGTTGCCGAGCCCCTTCATCTGCTCTTGGCGCGTAAAAGAGAAGGTACAGCGCTTCATAAGCGCTCTGATCTCATCGAGAAGATACTCCTTGCTGCTGCCTGAAATTTGATCCTCCAGCTCGTAGCTGCGGTCGAAATAATCCTCCAGCGCGCGTTTGCCGCGACCCGTGACGAACGCCATATTGTCCATGCCCGCTTCCAGCGCCTCATCCACGCCGTAATGAATGAGCGGCTTGGTAAGGATCGGAAGCATCTCTTTAGGTAGCGATTTGGTTGCGGGCAAAAAGCGCGTGCCGTAGCCCGCCGCGGGGAATAAACAAGTCTGGATCATGAAGCTCCTTTGATCTTTTTTTGAACTTTTATTATAATGCAAAAAAGATAAAATTCCGCAAAGGAAAGCCTTGAAAACGATTGAAAAAGAGATCAGCGCCGCGCAGGAGATTAAAAAATCAAGCTTCATCGCCTATCTAGCGCCGCTAGCGAGCTTTGAGGCGCTGCGTGTGCGGCTGCGGCAGCAACATCCCAAGGCGCGCCATATTGTCTGGGCGTATCGCGCGCTGGGTGAGCCCGGGCAGATCGTAGAAAACTCAAGCGACGACGGTGAGCCCAAATCGACTGCGGGCGCGCCGTGCCTAAACGCGCTTCGCGGCGCCGAGCTAATTAATACCGCCGTGCTTGTGGTGCGCTACTTCGGCGGTATCAAGCTAGGCACCGGCGGGCTGGTGCGGGCATACGCTAGTAGCGTAAATGCCGCGATAGACGCCGCTGCGGACGCCGCAAAGCTAGTGAAATTCGTGCTGCGTAGGAAGTGCATATTTTTCGTGCCGTTTGCGGCGGTGGCTAAATTTGAACATTTTTTAAAAAAATCGGGTTTTGTTTATGAAGCAAGCTTCGGTGCCGCAGGAGCGGAGTTTAGCGCAGAGCTTAGCGCGGAGGAATTTGAAAAATTTATGGGCTTTGCAGACGCTCTCGCGCCGGCCCTTAAAATGCTGCGCGAGCCGAAATTTTAAAATTTCAAAATTCTATAAAATTTAAAATCTCGCCCCGGCTAAATTTGAAAGTATAAGCGGATTTTGCATTTTATCGCATTATCGCAACGGAATTTTAAAGCTAAAGTGAAATTTCATCGTGCGAAACATAAAATCCGATAAATTTTAAAATTTTAAGAATTTCAAAATTTCGTCGTAATTTAGCTTGCAAAATTTCGCGAAAATTCCGTCCGTAAATTTCAAAATCCCATAAAATTTTTAAAATTTCACGTGCTTCATCTTAGCTTCACGCACAGGCAGGCTTAGCAGAGCCGCAATAGCCGCTAGCGTCATATCCAAATACCACATATAATCATACGCGCCGTATGCTCGCACCGCAAGACCTCCGATATATGCGCCAAAAAATCCGCCGATTTGATGCGAAAGCATCGTAAATCCAAATAGGCTTGCCAAATATCGCGTCCCTAATAGCTTACCGACGGCAGCCGCAGTAGGCGGTACGGTCGCTAGCCAGGTAAATCCTAATCCCACGCTGAAGATATAAAACGTAAGGCTATCTTTGGGCGAGAGCACATAAGCACCAATAAGAGCGATACGCAGGGCATATATGCAAAATAAAATGACTTTACAGCGCACTTTGGAAACACACCAGCCTACGAATAAGCTGCCTACGATGTTTGCGATGCCAATCAGTGCGAG
Source organism: uncultured Campylobacter sp. (assembly GCA_963525605.1). Classification (GTDB taxonomy): domain Bacteria; phylum Campylobacterota; class Campylobacteria; order Campylobacterales; family Campylobacteraceae; genus Campylobacter_B. The sequence continues at coordinate 139,924 of CAURKZ010000004.1, read as the reverse complement.
CGAAAAGGACGCTACCTGCGCGCCATGCCCGCTTAGTGCTACTTCGCTAGGCAGATGTGTCACTAAAAACGCTACGTGAAAACCGCACGTAGCAAAGCTTAAATTTATCAAAATATAGCTTTTATCGCGCAGCGCTAAACGCAGCACTTCGCCTAAGCTGCGCTTATCTTCTTCATGCAGGCTGGTTTGTTCGCCAGATAGAATTTTACTGCCTGCCAAAAGTCTTGCAAGCGGCAGAATTAGCAAGCTAAGCCCTGCGAGTGTAAAAAATGCGCCGCCGTATCCTAAAGCGGGCGTTGCGATACAAAACCCAATCATAGGCGCAAATAAAAACTGCCCGAATGAGCCGCCTGCATTTAGCACTCCGCTGGCAACCGAGCGGATAGAAAATGGCAGGCGCTTTGCCATTAGGCTCATTAGAATCGGAAAACTACCCGCGCCAAGCCCTAGCGCAAGCCCAAAACCCATCGTTAATACAAGCGAGCTTTCACTACTAAATAACGGCACAATAGCGCAGCTAATCGCCAAAAGCACGCTGCCCCAAAACAGCACGACGTAGGCACCGAGCTTGTCTGCAAGTATCCCGCTAAGCGGTTGCGAAAAGCCCCATACCAGCTGCGTAGTTGCCATCGCAAAGCTTACTTGTGCGATGGATAGGGACTTTGCTTGCATTATGGGCTGCACGAAAAGGCCTAATGACATACGAATGCCCATCGTAATCATCAAAATTGCCGCGGCGCATAGGATCATTATCCAAACTGATTTCATATATATTCCTTTAAAAAATAGAATTATAGCATAAAAATTACGAATATATCGAGATTTTATAGATATATTTAATTAATGTATTTTAGTATATTATTTATGTAAGAGGAATTTACCGAGCTTTAATGGGCTTTGCATTAAAATTCCGTTTTCAAGGAGAAGCGATGATTTACGAAGATGAGATGATTTACGTGGAGCACGAGGAGCACGAAGTGCCGTGGGTGAAGGTCTTTACGAAGGCCAAATTTAAAGAGCTTAGCGACTGCGACGAGGCGACGCTGGCGCATCTGTGGCGCGCCGTGATTCAGTGCGAAAAGAGCCTGCGGGAGTTTTACGCGCCCGATAAAATAAATATCGCAAGCTTTGCCAACTACGTGCCGCGCGTGCATTTTCACGTCCAAGCGCGCTTTAAAAACGACAGCTTTTTTCCAGAGTCCGTCTGGGGAAAAAAGATGCGAAACGGCAAGCTAAATCTGCCGGAATTTAGCGAATTCGCAGAGGTTTTAGCGGCAAATTTAAAGATGGAATTCAGATGATAGGCGCGCGATCCAAAAAATACCTAAGCCTTTTCGCACTTGCTTGCTGCGGCGCCACCTTTGCATTTTATCTGCGCTTTAAAAGCGAGGAAAATGAGATAAAAATCAAGCAGCAGTTCGATTTCAGCGCGAGTTTGTTTGAAAAGATCGTGGACGAAGAGAAGCTAAACGCCTTTGCGATCTCGCTGATTTTATCGCAGAACAGCGACGTGGTGCGCTGCTTTGAGAGCGGCAAACACGGCGAGTGCATGGACGTGACGAAAAAATACAAAGACATTTTAAGCGCGGTGCCCTTTTACACGGGCGTTAAGATACATTTTCACACGCAAAACATCAGAAGCCTGGCCAGAAGCTGGAGCGACGAATTTTACAACGATGATCTGAGCTCCTTTCGCCATTCGCTTTTGCAGATCCGCCATAGTCTGCTTCCCAAAGCACTCGTCGAGATGGGACGGTGCGGGGTTTTTATGCGCGGAATTTCGCCCGTTTTTAGCGACGGTAAATTTATCGGAAGCACCGAGATAATGCTCGATTTCGAACACGTCATCGCGCAGATCAACCGCATGGGAAACGATATTTTTATCCTCGTAGATAAGAGGTTTGAGACCGACTGTTTCTACGATAAAATAGGCGTTATCAAGGACTTTATCGTCGTAAACAGCGCGCCGGATTACGACGTTTTATCGATTTTGGCGACGCTTGATTTTGGGGCGCAGAGTTTTATCAAAAAGGACGGGCATTATTTTTACGTTAGGGCATTTTCGGACGAAAACGGCACGAAGCTGGGCTATATAATTCTGCACCGCGAAGGCTAGCGGCGAGGTTAAATTTAGGCGCCTATCGCTTGTTTGTTTCGTCGCGGCGGCGGCAGCGCGGCGAGCGAGCGTTTTAAATTTAATCGCAAGATCGCGGAAATTTACGCTGGAATTTTAAATTTTAAAAGGAGCGTCGGTATGAAATTTTATAAGTCTATTAAATTTAAGGCCCTGGCAGGGGCGTTGCTTATTATAACAATACTCTGCGCCGCATTCATCCGCATCATCCCCGATTACTCCACCTCACGAGGCTTCGCTGTCGTTTCTATCTTTGGCTACAACAAATATAAGCAAGGATACTGCCTAAAAGAGGATAGAATTTTACCCAAAGAGGAGCGATTTAAGCGCGGAATTTTAGATCTTTTAAATAGACGTATGCTGTTTCAAGCCGTCGTTACCGACAAATGCTACTATGTATACGGCAGCAAGACTTGCAACTACGGCAATGGAGAATTTGCCGTTAAGGTAGGCTTTTATGAGACGGATAAATTTAATAACGATGATTGGCTGGAGGTTCTATCCAAAGAATACGATATAGAAAAACGTAAAAATCAAGCCGCTTGGCCATATAGAAATATCTTTGTCGAGAAATTTCAAATAAAGCCCGTAGATATCGCGGAGAAGCTAAAGATAAATTTAAATAATAGAATGGCTGGCTTCGAAGAGCCTATAGTAGAATACGGCGGTTTGCGCGAATATATTTTATATTTCGATAAAAGCTTTATATTGTATGATAATTTTGAATTTAGATATGCCACGATTACGATATACGAAGGAGATACCATAAAAGATTTGTCTGAAGGGAAACAATATTATGATAACACCATAGAAAATGAATCGCGCGAAAAGAATTATTATTTAAAAATCGATACATGCGGCAATAGCGATTTTAAAATTTATAAAAACAATATCGAAGAAATAGCGGATCGCCTGGTAAGAGAAGATTTGTTTAAAGGCGGCTGAAAAGCCGAGTAAACAACTGAAATTTTAAATTTTAAAAGGAGCGTCGGTATGAAATTTTATAAATCCGTTAAATTTAAAGCGCTAGCTGGAGCGCTACTTCTTATAATAATACTCTGCGCCGCGTTTATCCGAACAATCCCTGATTACTCCACTTCACGAGGCTTCGCCGTCGTTTCCGTTTTTGGCTATAACAAATACAAACAAGGTTATTGTTTAGCCGAGAATAGAATTTTAGATAAAGAGGAGTTCTATAGAAGGGCTATAGTTCAGTTTTTAGATAAGAAACTAATATATGAACAAAAGATGGATAAAGCAAGAATTTATGCATATGGTTCGTCAATGAAAAGCAAGATTAAAATTGGATATTACGAATTGGCTGACGATATAAATTTAGATAATTGGCTAGAAAAGACAATAAATTACTATAAAGATTTATATAGCTTAATCAAAGATGATGAATATAAATCAGATTTGGATGAAAAAGCTAGAAATATATTATTATTTGATAAATTAAAAATCAAAAAAACAAATCCGATAAAATATTTAAAAATTGATTTGAATAGAATGGTGGCTGGATTTGACAAACCTATCTTTTTAGCAAATAACGGTTGGAGCGGTATCATTATATTAGATAATGCAATAATATTAAGAGACAAAAAGATTGCGTATGGATATAATTTTATACTTCATTACAATTTTTATGATAGTAGCGCTAGAAATATGATACTTGATAAAAAAATGTTTAATTCGGAAATTAGACAATCAAAATATTCATATCCAAGATTAAATATAGGCGATATAGATAATTGCGGAAATTTGGATTATGATGTAAGTTATAATCCTGAAGATATAGCAAATAGTTTAGGTAAGGGTGGCTGAAAAGCCGCTTCAAAACGAAATTTTAAAAAGCCCTAGCCGCGTAAATTTTACTTTTAAAATTTTAAATTTGCGCCTAAATTTACGTGCCGTTTTAGTCCAAAAGTTTCTGCTTAAACAGCGGGATTTTGTAGCAAAAGGTGCTGCCCTCACCGAGCTTCGAGCTGACGCTTTTTGCGATTCCGTAGCGCTTGCAAATTTTATCGATTATGTTTAGCCCGAGGCCGAATCCGCCAAGAGCCGCGTTTTCGCGCGAGTATCTATCCCAGATCGCGCTCGTATCCTTTATGCCGATGCCGAAGTCCTGCACGCTAAAGACCGCTATGCTCACCCCTTTTTCCAGCCCGATGATGATCTTGCCGCCGGGGCGCGAGTATTTTATGGCGTTGCTTAGGGTGTTATCGATGAGGCGCATAAGCGAGGTCTCGTCCATAAAAACGCTCACATCTGGCGCTATTCGCGATTGTAGGCTTATGTTTTTGCTTTTTGCGACCAGATAGATGAAATTTATCCTAGCGCCCAAAAACTCGCTCATATCGATGCGACGGCTTTTGAAGCTCATCTTGCCGCTTTTGATGAAGTACTCCACGTCCTCGTAAGTAATTACCATCTGCTTGAGTGCGGATTTGATACGCGCAGTGTGTTTGTCGCGCAGCCCAAGCATCTCAGTGTTGATGAGCGCGACGCCCAGAGGGGTCTTTAGCTCGTGCATCGCGTCGTTGAAAAACGCCTTGATGAGGTTGCTTTGCTGCGCGTAGAAATTTTTTATGATTTTGTAGTTAAACAGCGCGATGATGAGCGCTACGAAAATCGTGATAAAGATCGTAGAGATCGCGATAAATTCTATCTTGGCGTAGCTTATCTTTTTTGAGATTACGAAAAAATACAGCTTGCCCTCATGCAGAAAGTGGCGCTTAAAAAATACCCGTCCGCCAAATTTCAGCGTGATAAATGCAAAATCCGGCGGTTGGACGCTTAGGTTTGATCTTAAAATTTCGCCGTTTGCGTTTAGGATCGCGTAGTCGTAAATTAGCTCGTCTTTTAGATCGGGATACGCTCCGCTTAGAGCTTCGCTGCTTTTTTGTATCAGCTCGGCGACGTCGGCGCTCTCCTCGATTTTGGAATTTAAATAGATTATATAAAGACTCTCGCTTATAAAAGCGCCGATGATGAAAATCGCGCTAAAAAGCGTAAATTTAAACCCTTTAAGCATTGATCTTATATCCGAGTCCGCGGCTGGAGAGGATGAAGTCGTTGCTCGTTTTGGAGCGGAGGTTGCTGATATGCACGCGCACATCGACGCTGCCCGCTTCGCCGTCCCACACGTCGGCGATGAGTTCATCTACGCTAACGAATCTTTTGATATTGGCGAGCAGAAATTCTATGATTTTGATCTCTTTGGCGCTTAGCGATATCTCTTCGTCCGCGCGTTTTAAAATTTTTAAATTTGCGAAGTAGTGAAATTTATCCGCGATCTTGACGGCGCCTTTTTCGTCGCCGAAATACTTTCGCATCAGCTCGCTTACTCTAAATTTAAGCTCGGCTAGGTGGAATGGCTTTTTTAGATATTCGTTACAGCCTAGCTCGTAGCATTGGCTCAAATCGTCGATGTCGCCGAGCGAGGTCATCATCATCACGGGGGTGTTAAGACCGAGGTTTCGCGCGTATCTCAGCACCTCTTCGCCCGAAACCTCCGGCACTTTGATGTCTAAAATCAGCAAGTGGTAGGTATTCGCGGCGATCTTATCGCAGGCTGCGTCGCCGCTTTCGCATTCGTCCACCTCGTAGCCGAGCTCCTGCAGATACTCGCTTACGCTGCTTCTGTATTCAAAATCGTCTTCTAAAAGTAAAATTTTCAAACTCGTTCCCTAAATTGGGAGCGAGACTACGCTCCCGTGCAAATTTGCCCCGCATATACGATGTAGTAGCGAAGCAGAATGACGCCGCAAAGCACGACGAAAGAATTTAAAACTATAAACGCAGGCTTGTAGGCGTGGTTTTTCAGCGCCGTAAAGGCGATGATGATCGGAGCGATGAGCCCCGTGCCTAAAACGCCGATCCAGAAAATTTTACCGTAAACCTCGTGCGTCAAAGCCTGCTGTGCCGCAAGCGCGCTCGTGCCGCCCTCGAAATACATCCCGACAAATAGAATGAACAAAAGCGGAATCTCAAAGAGTATCGCGCGCAAATCAAGCACCAAAAGGTATTTTATGCTATCTTTGTTTAACGAGCCTTTAAAAAACAGAAGTCCAACTAAAATGCTTGCCGCGATGCCGCTGGAAAAGCCCGATAGCAAAAATAAAATCGGCAGCACCGGAGTATTCCAAAGCGGAATTTTCATCACCGCGCTTAGCAAAAAGCCCGTGTATGCACCTACGCAAAGAGCAAGGATAAACAAAACCCGCTCGAAGAGCTTGGAAGCTTTGGCGAACGAGCTTAGTAAATTTACGATAGGTCGCAGAAAGGCGAGCAGTTTAAATTTACAAATTTCCTCGCCGAAGACGCATAGCGCAAATACAAAGCTAAGCGGCACGTAGATTAAAAGCGCCGCCACGCCGAGACTCATTACAGAGCCGAAGTTAAATTTGATCAGCAAAAGATAGAAGGTAAGAGGCTTGCCCAGATCGAAGATCAAAAGCAAAAGCCCCGCGCAGATCGTGATCGGCGCCGTGATCGCGCCCGCTCTAATCATCGCGTCCCAGATAGAATTTTGCTCGCTTTCGTGGCGGTTCCATTTGACTAAAAGCGCTACCATCGTCGCTCCCGCGCTAAGACCTGCCAAAAATAGATAAACTGCGATCGGCCAAGGCCAGTAAATTTCAGAGTATTGGCTCATATCGCCCCACATATTATTCATAGCGTCCTCCTTTTTTGTTTTTGATATTCGCTAGACGCGGCTTGGTGTTTAGATATGCTTTTGGATATTCTACGCTTGTTTTGGCTAGCAGCTTGCTTACCTCGGAATTTACGTCATTTACGTCGCCGAAAGTTAAAGCATCTGTTGGGCACACGCTTACGCAGGCAGGCTGCAAGCCTTTGCTCGTGCGGTTCGTGTAGCAAAAGGTACATTTGCCGATAGCGTGCGTGATAGGATCGACAAATCTAGCGTCGTAAGGACAGGCCAGGATGCAGTATTTGCAGCTGACGCAAAGCCTCTCGTCTATGAGTGTTACGCCGTCTTTGGTTTTAAAGCTCGCTCCCGTAGGGCAGACGTCCACGCAGGGGCTATCCTCGCACATAACGCAGCTGGCGCGCGAATAATCGAGCTTTAAATTTGGAAAAACGCCGCTTGTTTTGCCGTGCACTTGCAGCCTATAAACGCCGCTAGGCACGCCGTTTTCGTTCCTGCACGCAACCGAACAGGCTTGGCAACCTATACATAAATTTTCGTCGTGAATCATTATGAGTTTTTTCATAACCGCTCCCTTAAATTTTAACTATATCGACACCGACGTTGGTTACCATCGTGCTTACCACAGGACCCGCAGCGGGATCGAGAAGGACGCTTTGGTTGGTGCCTACACCGTTCGTGCGCTTTAGCCCCGGGCTTACGTGCCCAAAGCCGTGGTATAAAAACAGGCAGTCGTCTCTGATGCCTTGCGTGACGAAAATTTTAGCCTTTTGCTCGCCGAATTTATTTTTGAGCTTTACAATATCGCCCGTCTTTAGCCCCTCCGCTTTTGCAGAAGCTAGGCTGATCCAAACCGGCGATTCGCTCATCATATCGTTTAAAATTTTGACATTTTGAGTGTGGCCGTTGGTGTGAAGCGCGGTCTTGCCGGTCATTAGGCAGTATTTATGCCCGCCGAACACGTCCATACCCTCGGTGTTTAAGCAGCCGTATCCCGCAAAAAGCTCCTCCACTTTCGGCGCGAAAAGCTCGATCTTACCGCTCGGGGTTTTAAATTTCATCTGCGAGCTCATCTCGCCGTTTTCGTCCACGAACTCCGCCGCAGCAGGATATTTATCAATAAATTTAGCCACGAGCTTCGGCTCTCGGTAATACAGCTTCGGCACTTTGTAGCTTACGTAGCCGTTCTTGATTAAATTTGCGATTAGCTCGGCGTTGCCTTTGGCTTGCTGCATACGGTATTCGTCGATGTTGTTCCAAGTGTAGTCCTTATCGATCTTCATCATCCTTGCAAGCTCTCTAAAAATTTCATAGCCGCACTTCGTATCGCCCACCGGCTCGACGGCTTTGTTTCGCATCACAAATCCCGGCGCGGTGCCGCCTTTGTTTTGAATCGACTCGTCGCGCTCCAAATAGGTGGATTCGGGCAAGATCACGTCGGCTAGGCACGCGAAGTCGCTCATATACACGTCGATTGCGAGCACGAAGTCCAGCTTTTTGATCGCTTCTACGCTCTTATCCACGCCCGCAACGTTGATGAGGTGGTTAAAGCGCGTGCTGACCCAGCCTTTTACAGGGTAAGGCTTTTCGCTTAAAATCGTAGGCGCGATCTGCATCAAAACGCCGTGTTTGCGCGGCACGAAGAAATTTTCGCTACCTTCTTCGCCGCAGCCGTCGATGCGCGCGGTCTTTGGAATTTTAAACTCCTTATCCGGGTTTGAGATGGTAGGGAATAGATCCTCTTTGCAAAGCGCGTTGAAGGTTTTGGAGTCTTTAGAGAAGTAAATTCCGCCCTTTTTCTCGACGTTTCCCATCAGCGCGTTTGCGATTGCGATGGCGCGCGTGCGGACGTATTCGGCTTTGGCGGTCGTGGTTTTATGACTCCAGTCGATTACGACTGCGGGAGCCGCAGCGTAAATTTCATTTGCAATGCGCTCTACCTTGTCCGCTTTGATCCCCGTGATGGCCTCCTGCCAAAGCGGCGTCGTATCCTTCACAGACTGCCTTAATTCCTCTAGCCCTACGGCGTATTGTTCGATAAATTTTTTGTCGTATTTGTTATCGCGCAGCCAGACGTGAATCAGCGCCATCAAAAACGCTGCGTCGGTTCCCGGCTTTATCGGCAGCCACTCGTCAGCTTTGGAAGCTACGACGCTAAAGCGCGGATCGAGCACCAAAAGCTTTACGTCCTCTCTGCTCGCGGCTTTTGCAAGCTTTTTGGTTTTTGAGATGTCGATGCCCTCAAAAAGATTGTGGCCGAAATTTACGATATATTTTGCGTCGCCGTAGTCTCTTTGCATATTAGCGCCGAAGGTGTGCGGTATGGCGATATTGTAGGTGACCGGACAGCAAGACCAGTGCGAGTAGATGTTCGGGCTGCCGTAGGCACAGGCGAAATTCATCATCTGAGTGTGGTGTTCGCCCGTTTTGGAGGTAAAAACTACGCTTTGCGGGCCGTATTTTTGCGAAATCTCGCCCAGCCTCTGCGCGCAAATTTTAAGCGCCTCGTCCCAGCTAGCTTCTTTAAATTTGCCCTCGCCGCGCTCGCCTACGCGAATGAGCGGCTTAATGAGCCTTTGATCGTCGTAGAGCTGATTGATGCCCGCTCCGCCGCGAGCGCAGACGGAGGTTTTGTTTGCAAACCTGTGGTTGCCCTCGATGAAAGCGCCGCGGCCGTCTTTGACGGTCACTTCGATAGGACAGCGCGAGGAGCACATCTCGCAGACGCTGGCGACTTTCTTTTCCGTCCCGCCGGTGACCGCGCTAGCGTTTAAATTTAGATTTAGCGTCGCTAGCGTGCCGATTGCGGCGCTGCTTTTTAAGAAATTTCGTCTATTCATAAAAACTCCTTACCTTTAAATTTCGGTAGGAATTCTAAGGCTTTATCGTAAAAATAAGGTTAATTTTGATAATGCAGCTTTTGGCTTAGACTTTATCTCGAAAGATAAAATGCGTCCTGCGCCGTATTTTAAAGCCATAAAATAGCGCTAGCAGTAGCAAAATGCTAATTGCGCCGCAGATCGCAAGGGCTACGCGAGCGCCTAATAACTCGGTAAAAAAGCCCGATATGAGCGCTCCAAATGGCGTACTACCTATTAAAAATAGCGCGTATAAGCTAAGCACGCGCCCGCGGAATTCGTTGCTTACGTGCATCTGCACGGTGGAGTTGATGCTTGAGTTTGTGATTACGAAAAGAAATCCAGTTACGGCAAGCCCTGCCGCAGCCCATGTGAAGGAATTCGCAGCCCCAGTAAGAGCTAAGCTCACCCCCATAGCGATCGCGCACGATCTGATTTTGCGGATGCCAAGTTTATCAAAAACTGCTACGAAAAGCGCGCCGCAAAAGGCTCCCACGCCTAGAGCCGACATCAAATATCCGAAGCTTCGCTCATCCGCGCCCAGGCTAAGCTTAACAAGCGCCGAGATTGTTACATTATAATTTGGCACCAGCGTCGCTACGATAAGCACTATTATCATTAGCTCGCTTAGAATTTTTTTGTGCGATACATACGAAATTCCAGCACCGATCGAGGCAAAAACGCCTCCGCTTCTGCTAGATAGCGTAGTAGCGGATGGCGGAATTTTTATGAAAAACAGCGAAACGATGATGCCTAAAAAGCTAAGTGCATTGAATAAAAAGCAAAAGCCCACGCCCCACAGCGCCATCACGATCCCCGCAAGTGCGGGTCCTGCGATACGAGCGACATTAAAGGACATAGAATTTAACGCTATGGCGTTGGCTAGATCGCGGGGCGAGTCGATGAGGTCTTTTACCATCGACTGACGGCTCGGGGCATCCATGCTGGTAAAGATGCCGCTTGCAAAAGCGCAAAATAAAATTTTGCCGAAAGAATATAGCTCGCAAAAGCTCATAACCGCGAAAATTGAGGCGGTCGCCGCCATGCCTATTTGAGCGAGCAAAAGGATCTTTTTGCGATTAAACTTATCGAGCAGTACACCGGAAAACGGCGTGAAAAGTAGCGCGGGCAAGAACCTCGCCGCAGCTACGAGGCTGACCTTAAAAGCGTCTGCGGTGATGCTTAGCACTAGCCACGGTAGCGCGACGCTTTGCATCCAAGAACCGATCAGCGAGAGGTTCATCCCGATCCAATAAATTCTAAAATTTGAGTATTTAAGCGATAGGAAGGGATTTTTCAACGCACTGCCTTTTGAAATTTTGATTTGAGATTATACATTAAATTTTAAAAATTCACTTAAAGATTTAACATTTATAAAAATTTAACGAAAATTTAATATTTCTGAAAAGAAAAATTTTATATACTCTGCAATAAATTTTTAAGCAAAGGATTAAAAATGCAAAGACCAACTCCGATTAATCAGGAAATCAAACTAGATGAGAAGCGCTATATCGTTTCCAAAACCGATCCGAAGGGCATTATCACGTTTGCAAATCCGTATTTTTGTATGATTTGCGGCTATAGTGAGCTTGAGCTTTTAGGGCAGCCGCATAACATCATACGACATCCGGACATGCCGCGCATAGCGTTTAAGCTCATGTGGGATACGATACAACAAGGCAAGGATTTTACCGCCGTGGTTAAAAATTTAGCCAAAGACGGGCGCTTTTATTGGGTCATTACGGAATTTACTTCTAAAAAAGATCCTGTGACAGGGCAGATCACCGAATACACGGCATTTCGTAAGGCTCCGCCAAGATCCGCGATCGAAACTATAGAGCCAATTTACAGGGCGTTGCTGGATGCTGAAAGAAACGGCGGTATGCAGGCTAGCCAAAAGGCGCTCGTGGACTTTTTAAAAAGCAAAGGCGAAACCTATGAGAGCTGGATCGCAAAGGTCTCAGGCAAATCAAATCCGCTCACCGCAATGTTTTTTAAGGCGATGAAAAAGCTTTTTAGCTAGTCCAGTTAAAATTTAATGCAAACCCCGCGCAATGCGGGATTATTCGGCTCGGCGCGAGTAGAAGACAAATAAAGCGCAAAGCCGCCCGCTCATGAATTTTGAAATTCTACGAAATTTTAAATTTAGCGCTTGAGCTTTGAAATTTTACGTCCACATCAAACGCGCTACAGATCAAAGCCCCTCAAGCGTTATGTCGTAGAGCCTCTCTGCCGTTTCGTCGTTTAAATTTAGCGTCTTTTTGCTTCGTAAAAATTCTAAAATTTCATCCTGCGTAAAGCCCGCTCTTTGTGCGCAATGCTCGTGCGCAGGCAAAAAGCCGCGGCATAGCGCGATATCTTCTAAAATTTCCTCATCACATAAAAAACAATATGGCTCGTCGTGCAACCGCCCCTCAAATTTTAAAATTTCGGCGTAGCTTTCTACGATTATACGGCGCGGATTTTGTTTTCCGAAGTGCGCAGCAGCTCGGTTTAGCAGCTCGTAATAGAATTTATCCAGATGCTCGGCGTCTTTTAGATGCGCGTGCAAAAGCCGCATAAACTGCTGCCAAAACAAAAGCTTCTCGCGGTTTCCGAGCCACGAGTATCCTAGGTGCATCACGCCGCTAAGGCGAGGGAGGAAGCTTTGATTTTGCGAGAGCTCGAAGTCGATTTTATAGCCCTGGATGATGTTTGAATGGCGCGCGCCGTAAAAGCGGTACGCACGTACGAGCGCACTTTCGCTTAGCACGTCTACGATGCAGTCCTCATCCCTAACCTTGGTCGTTTTTAATATAAATCCTTGCATTTTCCTATTTTAGCGAAATTCACATATAAATTTAAATAAAGAATTTTAGGTTATAATCAGAAGTTTCATTTCATAGAATTTAAAGGAAATCATATGAATTTTGGAGATCTATTTTCAAAAATACGTAGGACGCAACCTGCGCCGAGTGAAGCTCCTACGCACTGGATAAAGTGCCCGGGATGCGGCGCACTGATGTATAGCAAAGAGGTCGAGCAAAATCATAGCGTTTGCCCCAAGTGTAACTATCACCTTCGTTTTGATGCGCAGGCTCGCATCGATTTGATCTGCGATGAAGGATCTTTCGTGGAGTACGATCAAAATTTACAACCCGTCGATCCGCTAAAATTCGTCGATAAAAAATCCTACAAAAAGCGTATTGCCGAGAGCAAAGAAAAAACGGGCAGGCTTAGCGCGGTTATCGCAGGCGAGGGCGCTATAAGTCGCCAAAAAATTCAGCTCGTGGTGTTTGATTTTAACTTCATGGGCGGAAGCCTGGGCTCTGTAGAGGGCGAAAAGATCGTGCGCGCAGTAAAACGCAGCCTTGATAAAAACGAGCCGCTAATCATCGTAAGCGCAAGTGGTGGTGCTAGGATGCAAGAAAGCACCTTTTCGCTAATGCAGATGAGCAAAACCTCCGCCGCGCTTAAAATTTTATCCGAGCATAAGATTCCTTTCATCTCCGTTCTTACCGATCCTACGATGGGCGGCGTGAGCGCGTCCTTTGCGTGGCTGGGAGATATCATCATCGCAGAGCCCGGCGCTCTCATTGGCTTTGCCGGGCAGCGCGTTATCAAGCAAACCATCGGAGCTGATCTGCCGGAGGGCTTTCAAAGATCGGAATTTCTGCTCGAGCACGGATTAATTGATGCGATCGTTCCTAGAGCTGAGATGAGGCAGTATTTAAGCGATGTAATCAACGTGCTGAGCAAAAACGCTGTGCAGATTGACGACACGAGTGACAAATCGCTGCACGAAGAGGGAAGCGAAGAGTAGTGCAGATAACGGTAAATTCCATCCAAAAGGGCGCGGACGAGTTCGCAGGCGCAATAAGCGATTATAAAAAAATGGCGGCTAAATTTGCCACGGTGCGAGATGATATATTTTTTAACGCTAATATCGCTCGCGCCCAAGCAGCGTCTCGCGAGCTCGCACTTATGGCGTACGATGAAATTTATCTACCGCGCCTTAGCGGATACGTCGTAGCTTTGGATGAGCGCGGACAGGAGCTAGATAGCATGGAATTTGCGAGTATGCTAAAGGATAAAAGTAGCGTGTCATTTTTCATCGGTGGCGCTTACGGGCTTAGTGAAAATTTTAAGGCAAAAGCCGATAAAATAATCAGTCTTAGCAGGCTTACGTTAGCGCATAAAATCGCTAAACTTTTGCTCTTTGAGCAAATTTTTCGCGCATTGTGCATTAACGCAAACCATCCATATCACAAATAAAGGGAAGTAATGAAGAAAAACGAGTTGAAATTTTACAAGAAAATTTTAGAAGAAAAAAGAGAGCAACTCATCGCCAATATTAATAGCTCTGTCAATGAAATTTCGGAATTGCGCGAAAATAAAGCTGCGGATGATTTTGACGTAGCGAGCATGAATACGGATTTAAGCATCGAATACTCGCTCAATGTTAATCAACAAAAGGCGTTTTTAGAGATCGAAAGCGCGCTTAAGCGCATCGAAAATGGAACCTATGGGCTTTGCGAGAGCTGTGGCGAGCAGATAAGCTTAGAGCGCCTTAAGGTAAATCCAGAGGCGAGATTGTGCATTTCGTGCAAGGAACAGGCGGAAAAGCAAAATAGGAGTTAGCTATGAAAACCAAGCAATTCTTTTTATATTCGATCGTCTATATCGCAATCGTCGCGATTTTAGTTTTTACGCAGCAAAGCAGTAGCTATACACTGGGGCTTTTCGGTTTTACGCTTACGCTTCCTGTGGCAGTGTGGATCGTGCTGCCGTTAATTTTATATATGATTTTAGCGATTTTTCATATCGTTTTTCATAGCTTTGCTTTTTACCGCACAAAAAGGGCGATCGCAAAGGATCTAAGTGCATACGATGCGATGAGCAAAGAGGTTTTGCTGGGTCTTGATACCAATAAAGACTTTAAAACCGAGTATTTTAAAGACCCGAGTGAGCTTACTAAAATTTTATCTCCGTGGTATGATAGCACCGGCATAGATGTCAAAAATGAGGATCTAAAAGAGGTCATAGGTGTTATCGAGAAGGTTAAAAACGGCGAAGTGGCGGATCTGCGAAAATATAAACTTCCTAAAGATAACGGACTATTTTTGCAAAACGAGCTCAACCGCCTCGACGCTGAGCCTGCGTATGCGTATGAAATTTTAAAAACCAAGGGAGTTTATAGCGAAAATATCACTAAAAAAGCCTATGCCGTAGCGCTTGCCAAAGGAAGCTACGACAAGATCAAGGCCTATAAAATTCCTCAAGATATAGCCGAGGTAAATATTTTAGTGGATCGCGCGGTGAATGACGCGAGCTTTGAGATCAGCAGCGAGGAACTTTTTGATCTTGTAAATAATGAAAAATTTAGCGAGCAGGATTTTATCGGCTTTGCTAAAAAGCTAAAAAATCATCTCGCTCCAGAGCAATACAAAGCCTTTTTCGAGCGGCTCAAAAACGAGAATCAAGAAGCGACCGAGGCATATCTGTACGCGCTATATGAGCTTGGCATGATCGACGAGTTTAGAGAGCAGCTAAGCCTCGCCGACGGCGACGAGTTTGAGAAGTTTAAAATTCTGCTATTTTTGCGCGACAACGGTAAAAACGTCCCTGCGTCGCTGTTATTTTAGCTCGGTAATTTTATGAGTTCGTTTTATGCGGGTAAGAGAGACTGCTTTTTACGATCTGTGCGGCTATCAAACACAGCCTGCGCGATAAATTTTAAAGTGCGGATAAAATTCTAACTCGCGCAAATTTTAAATTTCAAAATTTATCGAAAGATCAATGCGCGCAAGCGGTAAAATTTAAAAGATTTGCTTGCGTAGTACGCGCGTAAACGGATTTTGCATTTACGCGATGAAATTTAAAATTTAAACGTAAAGCGCAAGACTTGCTAGCCAAATAAAGTAATGAAATTTTAAAATTTCATGCGGCGTTTTGCAAGCTGCTTGTTTGGTTCGCCGTGCAAATAAAATTTAGTGGCGATCATTCTTGCTGCCGTTTTGCCGCCATGCAAATTAGCTAAGCTTAAAAATAAAATTTGCGCCTAAATGCGAATACCGCAGCCTATGAAATTTAAAATTTTAAAGCTCGTGGCAAAATCCGCTGCAAGCGCTGCGGTATTAAATTTAAAGGTTTAAATTCAAACGAAATCAAAATGAGAAATTTAAAATGACGGAAGATTTTTTTAAAAAGGACCCTCTATTTTTGGCGCCTTTGGCGGGCTTTTCAGATCCGCCGCTGCGGGGCGTAGTGAAAAAATTCGGCTGCGACGCGACCGTAAGCGAGATGATAAGCGCAAACGCCCTTGTTTTCGAGGGTGAAAAGACGCTAAAGATGCTCGAAAAAAACGCCGCCGAAACCCCATTTTTCGTGCAGATCGCGGGCAGCGATGCGGAGATCATCAAAAAGGCGGTTCTGCTCATCAATAAATTTGACGGCATCGACGGTATCGATCTAAACTGCGGCTGTCCCGTCCCCAAAGTCGTAAAGCAGGGCGCTGGCTCGGCGCTGCTACTTGATCTGCCCCGTCTATCGCGCCTAGTCGATACGATCAAAAAATATTCAAACAAAAAATTTACGAGCGCAAAGGTGCGGCTGGGCTTTGGCGCCGTGGATATCGAAAATATCGCGCGCGCCGTACAAGGCGCAGGGGCCGATTTCATTGCGATTCACGGACGCACCAGAGTGGGCGGATACAGCGCGGCGGTGGATTACGGCGCGATCGCAAGAGCTAAGCGCGTGCTGCAAATCCCCGTGATCGCAAACGGCGACATAAACTCCGCCAATGCGCTAGCAGTGCGAGACCTTAGCGGCGCGGACGCGCTGATGATCGGTCGCGCGGTCGTCGGCAGACCCTGGATATTTCGCGAGATCAAAACGGGCGAGCAGGCAAGCGACGCGCTAAAAAGAGAGGTCGTGCTCTATCATTTCTCCCAAATGCTAAGCCACTATGGCAGCCACGGCGTGGCGATATTTCGCAAGCATCTGCACGAATACTCTAAGGGGCGCGAAAACGCTGCAAGCTTTCGCGAGCAGATCAACCACATCGCCGCTGAGAGCGAGATGGCGCGGCTAATCGAGGAATTTTTCGCCTAAATTTAGAATTTTAGGAACTCTGATGATTATTTTAAAAATTATAGCCTGCGCATTTTCGATGAGTTTTTGCTTGATGTGCATTTCAAGTTTAATGGGTTTTTTTATAGGGCAGATTTTTGACACATCTAGCGTCCGGTTTGACGATCCCTTAGAATGGCTACAGCAGAAGTGCGTATATTTCCTATTTTTGTGGATATTTTTCTGCGGGATTTGCGCGATACTTGCCGCAAAGTTAAAGGATTTTGGTAAGCTCACTGATTTTTTCGTAAATTTATTTTTGCCTACAGCAGCGGTTTGGATGCTATCGCCATTTTTAGGGATGATGATTGTGGCGCTGATTGTTTCAGATTTGCATCTTGCCAGGTTTTATTCCTCATTGCTTAGCGCATTAATATTTATCGTTCTTTTTATGATCGTCGTAAAGGAGGTCTTAAAGCAGATTTATCCGTCCAAGTCCTAGCGCGCGGAATTTTAAAATTTAGTGCAGAGCTTTTATCTACCGCTTATATCACAGCTCGCGCGTTAAAAGGCGAGGGCGTTAAAATTTAAGGAGAAATTATGGAAAATATCCACATCATCGGCGACGTGCACGGCTGCTACAGATCGCTTTTGGCGTTAATAGAG
Organism: uncultured Campylobacter sp.; assembly: GCA_963525605.1. Taxonomy (GTDB): domain Bacteria; phylum Campylobacterota; class Campylobacteria; order Campylobacterales; family Campylobacteraceae; genus Campylobacter_B. Next base: position 122,544 of record CAURKZ010000004.1, on the reverse strand, counting down.
CAGCTGCCGCATAAATTTGATAGCAAAATTTGCTTTGTGGGCGATCTGATCGACCGAGGCCCTGCGAGCTCGGATGTGGTGGAGCTAGTGCGCACTCGCGGATATGACGCGGTGATGGGCAATCACGAAAAGCGCTTTGTAAGCAACGCAAAAACTGCACTAAGGTGCGCAAAGACGGGCAAATTTACGAGCTCAAATGACCTCTACGCATTTTTTAGCCTGGACGAAAGCTGGCTGTTTAATAACGGCGGTGAAGCGACGCTAGCGTCGTATTATCGTCACGGAGGCGTGAAACAATGCAAGGAGCATCTGCGGTTTGTCTCGCGGCTGCCGATTTACCTGGAGTATGATTTGCGTGATGAAAGCGGTCGCGCCCTCGTCGTATCGCACTCCGCAGTGGGTCGCGCGTGGGGGATTAGACACGATGCAGAGCGTGCGAAAAGCTTCGCCGCTCATGTGCTAAGCGGGCGCGGAGATGATAGCGCGAATGATGGAATTTTTAATGTCTACGGGCACACGCCGGTAAAAAAGCCCGTCATTACGGAATTTAGCGCAAATATCGATCTGGGCTGTGTTTATAAAAAGCACTGGGGCGAGAAGGCGAGGCTTTGCGCGCTGGAGTTTCCCTCAAAGAGAATTTTCACGCAGGAATGCATAGATTTTTGAGTTTGTGTCGGGATAGCGCGGATTAAAATTTAAATTTGCGTAGGCTATTTGAAGGCGAAATTTTAGAATTTAAAGGCGTGTTCTTGCAGCGTCCGTCGCGCAGTCAGGTCGTGCTGAAATTTTAAATAATATCCCTTAGCTTGCGCGCTTCGTACATCCATGCCTCAAGCTCGTCCCAGCGCTCGCCCTCAATCATCTGTACGCAAAGATCCAGTTCGTTTTTAAAAGCATCGATCGCGCCTAGGAGGTTTGTGCGGTTTTGCTTAAAAATATCGACCCACATCTGCGGCGAGCTCTTGGCGATACGGCTCATGCCCGAGAAGCTGCCGCCGGCTAAATTTATGATATTGCGGCGATTTTCCTCTTTTAGCACGCTGTTTACGAGTGAGTAGCTGATCGCATGCGGTAGGTGCGAGATGAGCGCCACGTGGTGATCGTGGCTTTTTGCATCCATAAATACGATCTTCATCCCCGCAAACGAAAAAATTTCTACCGCGCGCTTGACATGCGTTTCGTCCGCGCCGTGATCATCGCAGATGACGACTACCGCGCCGTTTAAAAGCTCTTTAAATGCCGCTTGCGGACCGGAATCTTCGGTTCCCGCCATCGGGTGAGCTGCGATGAAATTTCGTCTGATTTGCGGCGGGCAGTTTTGTAAAATTTTAAATTTCGTGCTTCCCAGATCAATGATCGTCGTTTCACTTCTGCAGTCGCTTAGTTTTTTCAACGTCTCAATAATTGCCTCCACGGGGATTGCAAGAAAGATCGCGTCGCAGCTTTGCTTCATCTGCTCTAGGCTTAAAATTTCATGCACGAGCCCGAGTCGCAGAGCTTCTTTTTCGTTTTCGCGGTTGATGTCGCAGCCATAGACGGCGCTAATTATTTTGGTGCTTTTTAGACATAGCCCAAGAGAGCCGCCGATGAGACCCAAGCCGATAATTCCTATCTTCATAAAATTCCTTTTTGATATATGCAAGTTTTAATTTTAATGTGGTATTATACGCAAATTATTTTCGTTTTTAGGTAAAATTTTATGAAAAAAAGCGTTTTTTTACTCTTAGTAGGCGGGATTTCCGTGGCATGCGCCGCGCAGATAAAATCCATTAAATTTGAAGGGCTAAGGCATCTTTCTCCACAGGTCGCACAGCAAATTTCAGGACTTAAGGTAGGCGATGAGCTTAACGGCGAAAACACCAATGCTGCGATTTCAAAGCTATTTGAGCAGGGCTATTTCAGCGACGTTTATATCAGCGAACAAGGCGGCGCGGTCACTATCAACGTAACCGAAAAACCGACCATCGCCAAGGTCGAGATCAAAAACGTAGTTACCAATGATCGCGACAAGATCAATGAGCTCATCGGCTTGCGTCCGGGTCAGGTTTACGACGAGGTGGCTGCTAAAAAAGCAGAGACCCGTATCAAGCAATACTACGAAGTCAAGGGCTTTTTCGACACCGTGGTGGAATTTTATCCAAAGCCGATAAACGACGATAAATCGGTCATCTTGCTAACGATCGAGGTAAATCGCGGCGAAAATATCATCATAGATAAGGTAAATTTAGTAGGCGCAGACAAACTCGACTATGACGATATAGAGCCATCCGTCGCCAATAAAGAACGCGAGATGCTGGGCTGGATGTGGGGCTTTAACGACGGCAAGGTAAAAACCGCCGAGCTTCCTAACGACGCAAATAGAATTCAAGAAGAATATTATAAAAAAGGCTACTTAGACGCGCAGGTTTCGGCGCCGCTACTTAATGCCGATATGGATAATTACACTGCTGATTTGACTTATTATATAAAAGAGGGCGAGCAATACACTGTAAGCTCCGTAGATATCGAGTATCCTGCAGATATAATCAAGCTTGATAAAGAAAAGGTTTTGGACGATTTCAAGCTTCAAAAGGGCGATACGATGAATTCCGAGCGTTTGCGCCGCGATATGAATACGCTAGAGACTTTAGTCGCGGATCAGGGATACGCCTATGTGCGCATCGTGCCTAAGACTAAGCAGGACAAAGAAGCTCGCACGGTCGCTATCACGTATCAAGTTATCCCTGAGGATAAAGTCTATATTAGAAACGTAACGATTTCGGGCAACGATAAGACCGAGGATAAGGTCATCCGCCGCGAGATGTATTTGACCGAGGGAAATTTATATAGCAAAACCGATTACAACGATTCGTTAAATTCTTTAAAACGCACGGGGTATTTCGATGAGGTGGAGATTAAAGAAAACCGCGTTTCTAACGATCAGATCGATCTTGAAGTCGCAGTCAAAGAAGCTCCTACAGGCTCTATCACGGGTGGTATCGGATATGGCAGTGAGGATGGAATTTTACTTAGCGGTGGTATCAGCGATCGTAACGTATTTGGCACCGGTCTTCACGGCGCATTCTCGGTCGAAAAGAGCGACGATCAGTTAAGCGGACGCTTGAGCTTAACCAATCCTAGAGTGTTTGATTCTGAGTATAGCTTGGGCGGATCGATCTTTGCCAACGACTATGACTGGGACGATTACGATGAGAAATCTTACGGATTTTCAATCACGGGCGGTCGCAAGATCGGGCGTAATACCGATGTAAGCCTTACATATTATCTCGAAAAAAGCGAGATTAAGGGCTTAAATGAATATTACGCCAAAGCGGGCTATCTGGATGGCAAGAATTTAAAAAGCTCGATCATCCCGTCTATTACATACAACAGCACCGATGATTATTACTTGCCAAGAAGCGGTATGATCGCAAGTGCTAGCTTAGAATACGCGGGTCTTGGCGGCGATATGGACTACACCAAGGCGCGAGGATCATTTAACTACTACTTTGGCTTGCGAGATTATATCGATCACGACATTATCTTTAGATACAAAGCTGCAACGGGCTATATGTGGGAAGGTAATAAAAAGATTCCGATCAACGAAAAGCTATTCCTAGGCGGAATGAAAAGCATTAGAGGCTACGAAGGTCGCAGTATCCCGAAAAAAGAGATCTGTTTAAATTCAAATAATTGCCGCTATATCGAGACGGGCGGTATGCAGAGCTTCAATAACTCCTTTGAGCTAAGCTTTCCGGTAGTTGATAGGCTTAAAATGCGCTTCGTAACGTTTTTTGACTACGGAATGATCGGCGATCATGACTGGAATGAGGAGGAGCGCTACAGCACGGGTGCTGGTATCGAGTGGATGACGCCGATGGGGCCTTTGCAGCTATACTTCGTCAAGCCGCTTAATAAAAAACCGCACGACGATACAAATAGCTTCGAATTTAGCATCGGCGCTAGATTTAATTAAACGCGGCAATTGCGAACATTAAGGCGTGTGTAGAATTTTCACCGCACGCCTTAAAATTTAGTAACGCTGCAATTTTGACTTTTCTTGTCGCGCTAATTTGCAGCCGAATTATTGTAAGCGGGTTGAGCTAAATTTTAATTGGAATTCCGCTCGGCTTAGGATAAAATTTGAACGCATAGCTTACTTGGGACTTTTTAAAGTTTTAGTTATCAAGATAGTTTAAAATTCCATTCGTATGGTAAAATTTTAAGCATAAGAGTTCTAAAAAATCAATACAAGCCATTAGCATAATTTAAAGAAATTTTATATTGAAATTTTAAAGGTTACGATATAGACGATAAACGCCGCTTTGTCGCGCACGGAATTTCGCTGCATAGGATTTAGCGCGCCACTGAATTTTAAAGCTCATAAATTTTGAGATTCTAAAATCGCTAGAATTTAAAATTTTAAATCGCCTCGTAAATCGCTAAACATTTGCGTTAAATTTTGCCTCGCTTTACCGATAATTTAAGTTAAGCTTGTAAAATCGCGCTCTAAAATCATATCAAAGGCTCTTTTATGCGTAGAAATGGCAATGGAACGAAGCTTAAAATTTTAATATTTCTTATTATAATATGCGCTTTGGTTTATGGAATCTTTAGAATTTTTACCTCGCCGAAATTTGAAAAAAATCCTCCGCAAATTGCGCTGGAAAATGAAATTTATTGGAATTTAACCTCGCCTTTAAAGATTAAAATTTCAGACGATACCGGCATTAAGCTCGTTCGCGTTAACTTAAATGACGGAGCTAGCACGATACCGCTACTAAATGAGGAGCTTAACGTTCCGCAAACGACGCTAGAGCTTGCCGTGCAATTTCCTAAAAATTTGATGCTTAATAAAGATAAAAACTACAAGCTCGAGGTTTTTGCAAACGACATTAGCTCGTGGAATTTTGCGCAAGGAAATAAGAGCGTAAAAACGGCAAATATAATAATAGATGACAAAAAGCCCCTCATAAATATCATCAATCAATCCTATAAAATCACTAAAGGCGGTAGCGCTGTAGTCGTATTCTCAGCTAAAGACGAGCGCCTAAACGAAGTCTATGTCAAAACCAACTATGGCAAAATTTTTAAAGCAATTCCTTTTGTAAAAGAGGGCTATTATGCGTCTCTCGTAGCGTGGCCTGCAAATTTGGAGGAATTTCGCGCAGAAGCGGTCGCCACTGATCGTGCAGGCAACGAAAGCATTTCGCAGATCAAGTATTTTTATCAGGACAAAAAATATAAAGTCTCTACTATCAAGCTGAATTCGGGTTTTATTAACGGTAAGGTAAGTGATCTGGCTAGCCAATATGCGCAGAATTTTAACTCGATGAGTGATCTGGAAAAATTTAAATTCGTAAATGAAACTTTGCGTAAGAAAAACGGGGATGACCTGCACGCTGCCACTAGCGCGGTGCACGAGGATAAAATAAATGGATTTGAGCTAAAGCCTTTTTATCCGCTTGCTAAAGGCGCAGCGGTAGCAAGCTTTGCCGATCATCGTATATTTTTTATGAACGACGAACAAGTAAGCGAGTCATGGCATATGGGGCTCGATCTAGCAAGCGTTGCAAACGCCGATATCAAAGAGAGCAACTATGGCAAGGTAGTTTTTGCGCAGGAAAATGGAATTTTCGGATTAAATTTAGGAATTTACTACGGCTTCGGATTATACGGCATATACGGACACTGCTCGGCGACGCAGCTAAGTGTGGGCAGCGACGTAAAGCCGGGCGACATTCTAGCACAGACGGGCTCAAGCGGCTTTGCTTTCGGAGATCATCTGCATTTTGGTATCGTAGTTCAGGGCGTGGACGTAAGACCCGAGGAGTGGATGGATCCTAAGTGGATGAAAGATAACATTACCGATGTCTTAGAATCGTCCAAAAAAGTAATAGAAAAAGGTAAGTAAATTTTAAAATTTTCGCTATAATGCGCGGGTTAATGAAAACGAGGATAGAAATGAGACAGACAACGATAGCTAAGAAGGTCCATAACGTCGGCATCGGGCTGCACAAAGGTGAGCCTATCAGACTTACGTTAGAGCCTTTAGAGGCGGGCAGTGGAATCGTATTTTATAGAAGTGATCTTGGCGTTAGTTTTAAAGCCGAGCCAAAAAACGTCATAAATACGCAGATGGCGACCGTCGTAGGAAATGAGAAGGGCTATATATCAACAATAGAGCATCTAATGAGCGCCATTAATGCCTATGGTATCGATAATATCCGTATCATCGTCGATGCTAATGAAATTCCTGTAATGGACGGAAGTTCGGCGAGCTTTTGTATGCTTTTGGACGAAGCGGGCGTAAGAGAGCTCGACGCAAATAAAAAAGCTCTCATCATCAAGCGTGCCGTGGAGATTCGCGAGGGAGATAAGCTCGTACGGCTAAGCCCGAGCAAGAGCCCTAAATTTGATTATACAATTAAATTTAGCCATCCGCTCATCGGCACTCAGCACTATGTTTTTGAATTTAGCAAGAAATCTTATCTTAAAGAAATTTCGCGCGCCAGAACTTTTGGTTTTTTGAAAGATGTGCAAGCGCTACGTTCCATGGGTCTAGCTCTAGGTGGCAGTTTAGAAAACGCCGTCGTAATCGATGAGAATAAAATTTTAAATCCCGAGGGTTTGCGCTTTGAAAACGAGTTTGTTCGCCATAAAATTTTAGACGCAATCGGCGATCTTGCGCTCGTAGGCGCTCCGATTTTGGGCGATTATACAGCGTTTGCGGGAAGCCACGATCTAAATCATAAACTCACTTTGGCAGTCCTTGCCGATGCGAAAAATTTCGAGCTAGTAGATCTTACCGCCGAGGTTGTGCGCGAGTATCAAAAAGTCTTTGCTTAAGGCTGCAAAATTAAAGAGGTTGAAATTCTAATCGCTGCTCTTAGCGCTCCATGCCTGCTCGGTGTGTATGAAAACGGCGCCAAGATAGCTGAATTTACGAGCGCTGAAGGTGAAAAAGCCGATAACTTCCTGATCGCTAAATTTAGCGAAATTTTAAAAATTTATAAAATCAAAGAGTTCATCTACGCAAATACTCCCGGTAGCTTCATGGGCATGAAGGTAAGCTACGTGATCTTGCGCACGCTTAGCATCGCTCTTGATGTGCCACTGTACGCCATCAGCGGCTTTGAGCTAAGCGGCTTTGGGCCGATCAGGGCGAATAAAAACTTCAGCTACGTTTACGATCGCGGAGAAATCAAAATGAAAAAATGCGCCCCGGCCGCGCTATCTTTGCCGCAGGATTTATCGGTTTTAAATAAAAACGATGATATACTTCCAAATTACATTATAGAAGCGGTTTAGGAGAGAGCTTGATTATAAGAATTCCTGCGACGAGCGCAAATTTAGGCCCCGGTTTCGACGCGCTCGGCCTTAGCCTAGGGCTATTTAACGAAGTAGAGATTACCGAGCAGAAGTTTTTTTGCGTATCGCTTAGCGGCGAGGGCAGCGACAGAGCGTGGCTAAAAAAGGGCAACGCTTTTTTGAACATTTTCAATGAAATTTACAGAAAACTAGGCGGCGGACAAGAGATAAATTTTAAATTTGCTTTTCACAACAACATCCCGTTTTCGCGCGGGCTGGGCAGTAGCTCAGCCGTGATCGTAGGCGCTATCGCAAGCGCTTATAAAATTTGCGGTTTTGAGATCGATCGCGCTAAAATTTTAAACACGGCGCTGGAATACGAAAACCACCCGGATAATATCGCGCCAGCAACGCTCGGCGGCTTTGTCAGCAGCGTCGTGGACGGCAAGACGGTTCGCACGCAAAAATGCGAAATTTCGCAAGATCTGCAAGCGGTGGTCGTCATCCCCGATACGCCGATGCCTACGAACGAATCGCGCGGCAAGCTGCCTAAGAGCTTTTCGATCAAAGATTGCGTTAGCAACCTCTCGCACGCGGCGTTTCTGACCGCTTGCTTTATGCGGCGCGATTACGACAGCTTGCGTTACGCCTGTATCGATAAGATGCACGAGCAGATGCGCATGGGCGTGCTTCCGCAGCTTTTTGGGGTGCGCGAGATCGCCTATGATAACGGCGCGCTTATGAGCTCGCTCTCGGGAAGCGGCTCAAGCTTTTTAAATTTAGCTTACAGATCCGACGCTGCAAAGCTTAAAGCCTGCCTTAGCGAAAATTTTAAAAACTTCCGCGTCGAAATTTTAGATATCGACAACGGCGGCTTTAATATTGACTAAGAAAAATAAAGATATAATCGCATGAGCGAACCGATTAGGATGTGCGTTATTTGCAAGGGGCGCTTCGCCAAGCGCGAACTCCACGCTTTTTTGCAAAATTTTAAAAATATAAGCTCAAACAGACAATTTTATATTTGCGACGGTTGCATAAATCAAAAAGAGAAAATTTCAAAATATCTATCTAAATTTGCGTCTAGTGCAGATTTGGGACATATCAAGGAGAGGGTTTTAAATGGGTGTTCTGATTAAAGATATCGCGGATGAGCTTGGATACGCAAGCAAAGAGATAATCGAAAAAGCGCAGGAGATGGGCTTTAAAAAGGTAAAAACCGCGTCGAATAAAGTAAGCGAGGAAGAAGCTGCCGCTATTTACGATTATATTCAGACGGGAATTTTGCCGGGGAAAAAGTCAAAGCCCGCAAAGAAAAGCTCCGAAAAAGCGCAAGAGGACGAGAATAAGCCCGCTAAAAAACAGAGCGATACTAAAAAAACCGCTAAAAAAGAGAGCCCTAAAAAGGCAGAAAGCTTAAAAGCTTCCGAATCCAAAGAGCCCGCACAGAGCGCCAAAGAGCCTATCGATGAAAAAACTCAGGCGCAAGAGCCCGAGGCGAAAACCGAAAAATCTCAAAATCAAAAAGAAGAAATTTCCTCCGCCGCGCAGGAGAAAGAGAAGAAGCAAAACGCCGCTTCAAAGCCTGCTCCGGTGCAGATAAACAGCGGCGATAGTATAGCTAGCGAGAGCTTGCAAAAGCGCCGCGGCCTAGTCATTGTTAAAAAGAAGAAGGAAGTTCAAGCTCCGGCGGCACAAGATAGAACCGAGCCTAGGCGCGAAAAGATGAGCGCGAGCTTGGAGGCGATCTTTTCAAATGCCGAACTAAATTTGAAAAAGAAAAAGATCGAAAAGAAAAAAGCTCCCGCCGCAAAAAAAGAGGATGCCCTTAAAATTGACATCATTCCCGATCATGAGATGGCCGATATCGTCATTGAGGACGAGGACGTCGTGGTAATGCCAGATTTCACCGTCAAACCGATCCAAACCGAAAACCGCACCAAAAGTAAAAACCAACCTAATATTTATCGCGCCTCGCAGAATCAAATTTTCAGCAGTGAGGGCGGTATAAGTCGCGGCGGTCGCAAAAAGCATAAAAAAGCCCCTCGAGAGCAGGGTAGCGAAATCGTAAGCTCTGTAAATATCCCAAAAGAGATCCGTGTCTATGAGTTCGCCGATAAGATCAAAAAGCAGCCTAGCGAGATCATCGGCAAGCTATTTGCGCTTGGGATGATGACTACGAAAAACGACTTTTTGGACGAGGACGCGATAGAAATTTTAGCAAGCGAGTTCGGTATCGAGGTAAATATCGTCGATGAGGCGCAGGAGTTTGACTACATCAAGGCTTACGAGGACAGCGAAGGCGAAGAAAATTTAATCGCTAGAGCGCCTGTCATTACCATTATGGGGCACGTCGATCACGGTAAAACGAGCCTGCTAGATTACATCCGAAACTCTCGCGTCGCAAGCGGCGAAGCGGGCGGCATCACGCAGCACGTAGGCGCGTATATGGTCGAAAAAAACGGCAGGAAGATCACCTTCATCGACACTCCTGGTCACGAGGCCTTTACTTCGATGAGAGCGCGCGGAGCCGAGGTTACCGATATCGTAATCATCGTAGTGGCGGCAGACGACGGCGTCAAGCCTCAGACTAAGGAGGCTATAGCGCATGCCAAGGCCGCAAATGTTCCGATCATCATCGCGATAAATAAGATGGACAAGCCTAATGCCAATCCCGATCTCGTAAAAACCGGGCTTGCAGAGCTTGACATCATGCCTACCGAGTGGGGCGGCAGCTACGAGTTCGTGCCGATCTCCGCAAAAACGGGCGATGGAATCGAAAATTTATTAGAGATCGTGCTTTTGCAAGCCGATCTTTTGGAGCTCAAAGCAGATCCTAGCAAGCAGGCTAAGGCAACCATCATCGAAAGCTCCCTGCAGAAGGGGCGCGGCGCCGTTGCCACCGTCATCGTGCAAAACGGCACCCTACGCGTCGGAGACACCGTCGTAGCGGGTATCGCATATGGCAAGGTGCGCGCGCTTAGCGACGATAAGGGCAGGGCGCTAAAGCAAATTTTACCGGGCGAATGCGGCGTCATCATAGGCCTTAGCGAGGTTCCGGGCGCGGGCGAGACGCTGATCGGCGTTTCAAGCGATAAGGAAGCGCGCGAGTATGCGAGTAAAATTTACGAGCATCAGCGCCAAAAAGAGCTTTCTAAATCGACCAAGGTTACCATCGACGAGCTAAGCGCCAAGATCGCCGAAGGCTCGCTAAAAAGCCTTCCGGTAATTGTCAAGGCCGATGTCGCGGGCTCGCTGGAGGCTATCAAAGCAAGCCTTGAGAAGCTCCGCAACGACGAAGTCAAGGTCGACATCATCCACAGCGGCATCGGCGGTATCACGCAAAACGACATCGCCTTGGCAAGCGCTAGCGAAAACTGCGTGATCTTGGGCTTCAACGTCCGTCCTACGGGCGAAATCAAAGAGCTTGCCAAGGAGCGCGGCGCGCAGATTAAGACCTACAACGTCATCTACAATCTCATCGACGATATCAAGGCGCTTTTGAGCGGCCTTATGAGCCCGATCATCAGTGAGGAGGCCTTGGGCCAAGCCGAGATCCGCCAGGTTATCAACGTGCCTAAGATCGGGCAGATCGCGGGCTGCATGGTTACCGACGGGCTCATCGCTCGCGGCGCGAAGATCCGCGTCATCAGAGAGGGCGTCATCGTTTTCGAGGGCAACGTCAGCTCGCTCAAGCGCTTCAAAGACGACGCCAAGGAAGTCGCCAAGGGCTTCGAGTGCGGCGTAGGCATCGAGGGCTACAACGATATGCGCGTGGGCGATTTTATCGAAAGCTACAAGCAAAAAGAGGAGCAGGCTACGATCGACTAATGCTCGCTGAATTCCGCGCGGGCATTCGCTTCGTTTGCACGGCTTGCGGCTAAATTTTAAGCCTTGATCGCGCTTTGAAATTTTATGCTCGCAAAATTTGGGCGTGAAATTTCGCCTTTTAAATTTAGCGGCGGAATGCGCGAGCAAAGCTTTAAATTTTGTCGGTTTCTGCGCGAGGCTCTGCCGCGTAGCGCCAGTTTTGAAATTTTAATGTTTAGATTTTTCTTACGGCATGGCTTTGCGATCAAATTTTATTTTGCGCTGTTTGCTGGTTGCAGATTTTCCGTGCGACTTAAATTTTAAATTTAATCGCGAAGTTGAAATTTTAAAGCGGCAAAATTTAGATTTCGCGCGGTATCGAAGCGCTTTTAAATTTAAGATAAATTTCGAAGCGGCACAGTGTGGGAAAAACAGCAGCGCGGAGAATAGTGCGGTGCAGGCGGCGCAAAATGAGACCGCAACGGCGCATGGTGTCATCGCGGCACTGCCAAAAGACAGCAGCGGATATCGTAAATAGCGACGCAGTAAGCGAGCGTAGCGCAAAGAGGAGCCGCCGCGCGCTGTGGCGGCACCAAGAACGGGCAGCGTGGCAGCGGTATAGCGCCCGTGGCGAGCAGAGCGCGGCGCAGAATAGCACTGCGTCTTGGCGCGAAAATATTTCTGTGGTAGGGCGCAATTATGCGACGAGCTTTCGTATGCGAGCCATGAAATTCTCGCGTGATCTGCGTTTAAAATTTAAGCGCGGAGCACCGGGCTAAATTTAAAAGTAAAATTTCAAAGCCGAGCTCGCACTTTTTAAAATTTAAAGATGAAATTCTAAAAGGCGCAGTCGCTGTCTACAATACCGGCGCGCAGCAAACCGCTTAGAATTTAAATAGACGTTCCGACGCATCGCAAGCCGCGTCAAATTTAAACAGACCGCGTCGCCGCAGGGCGGATATTTCGTCATGTCGAAGCGAGATAAAATTCTGCGTTGCCGCCGCGCCGAAGTGAAATAGAATTCCGCATCGCCGTAAGGTGGACGCGAAATAAAATTCAGTGCCGCCGTGAGATGGATGCGAGATAAGGCTCCGCGGCGGAGCAATAAAATTCTATCGCCGCGCAATCTGCGGCGATTTAAGATAGCGAGGTAAAGATGAATCCGACCGAACTCAGAAGACTTCGCACGCAAAGCGTGCTAAAGCAGCTCATACCCGAAGCGCTCGCGAGCCTCGAGGACGAGCTTTTGCGCGGGCTGTGCGTGACCGACGTGGAGTGCAAGCGCGGGCGCTACGACGCGTTCGTGTATCTGGATAAAAACGCCTTCGACGAGCGCGAGCAGGAATTTGTGCTCGAAAAGCTCGGCCGCGTGGCGAGATATTTGCAAAACTTCTGCGCCGAGGCGGAGGGCTGGTACCGCTGCCCTGCGTTTCACTTCAAATTCGACGACCGCTTGGAGTATCAAAACAAAATGGACGATCTTTTTGACAAAATAGAGGAGGAGCTGCGCAAAAATGGTTGATTTAGAGGCTTTGGCGCGCGAGTGCGACGTGCAGCTTTATGACGTGGAGACGGTGAGCGAAAACGGCAAAACGATCTATCGCATCAGTATCACGAAAGCAGGCGGCGTGGGGCTGGACGACTGCGAGCGGCTTTCGAGGCTGCTTTCGCCGATTTACGACGTGGAGCCGCCGCTTGAGGGCGAGTGGACGCTAGAGGTCGGCTCGCCAGGGCTTGAGCGCAAGCTAAGCAAGCCGCAGCATTTCGCAAAATCCGTGGGCGAGCTGGTGCGCCTAAGCTACACGGACGGGCAGAAGCTAAGCGGAGAGGTGCTCGGCTGCGAAGGCGGCGTGCTTAGGCTACGCACGGACGACGGCGAGGTAAGCGTGCGACTTGACGAGATCAAAAAGGCGCGAACCTACGTACAGTGGTAGCGGCGCGGATTTTAAAGCTCTTCGCGCAGGGCTTTGGGGTGCGGCGCCTAAGAAGCGCGAACTTAAATTTTTAAGCTAAAGCGGCGAGGCTAATTTGGATTTGCCTCGCTTTTTAATTTGGCGCGCTATATTCGGTGCGGCTTTCAAAAACACATGCCGCGCGCAAGTCTTTCGCGTTGAGCTTGATCGTATCGCACGAAAGCATTTTCGCGTTGCAATTGATCGCATGCGCACTGCGGCGAAACGCCATTTCGCTAAGCTTTTTGCGGCTTAGGTTTGCGATTGTCGGCATCGGTACGAATATGCGGCTACGGGCAGAGTAAAATTCGATAAATATTAGCCTTTCGCGCGGATGTGCCCGCAGCACCGCCTTGTTGCGTCGCATGGGCACACGGCACGTTAAATTTTGGATTTTTTAAAATTTGCCGCTGTCGGTAGCTCTTGATCTCTTGCGGCGCTCGGCGCAAAATTTTAAATTTCCGGTGCCGCTTGTTTATTTTGAAATTTACGTCGCGCTGATAAAAGATAATTTTTTTACGCCACCGAGCGGCGCTTTAAAATTTCGGATCGTACCGCTAAAAAGCAAGCTTCGCGGCGATTGCGTTACTTTAGAATTTTGCATTACTTTGCTCAATGGTGAGTTTTGCGTGTCATTTGTGCGTTGCTTTGGAATTTTACGTCGCGCCCGAAAGCGGCTAATTTAAAATTTACGCGCTGTTTTGACGCGGTAAAATTTCAAACCTTTTGCTGCAAAGCAGAATTTTAAATTTTACGCTTTGTCGTAAATTTAGATTTTACTGCTCGCGACAAATACTGCCTCTGCGAGTTTTGCAGCGCCTACATTACGAATTACATCTGCAAGCACGGTTTAATCGCAAAATCGGCTAAGCGATCGCGGCGGAGCGGGACAATTTAAATTTTGGATTTTGTATGAACGACGAATTTTACATGGATTTGGCGCTGCGGGCTGCGTGGCGCTATCAAGCTCTGACGCTACCCAACCCCGCCGTGGGCTGCGTGCTTCTGGATAAGAGCGGCAGGGTTCTTGGCATAGGCGCACACAAAAAGGCGGGCTTTTTGCACTCCGAGGCAAACGCCGTTTTCGCCGCGCTATGCGATCTGGACGCAAATTTCGTGCAGGATTTCGCTCGCGAATACGCCCGCGAATTCGGCGTTAAATTTCAAAACATAGAAGCCCTAAAAAGCGCGCTTTTGCAGCCGAGCTTCACTTATGATTTTATCTTAAACCGCCACGGCGGGCTTTTGCGCGGCGCTTGCGCCTACGTCACGCTCGAGCCCTGCGCGCACCGCGGCAAGACCCCGTCTTGTGCCGAGCTTTTGGCGGAGCTCGGGCTATCGCGCGTGGTAGTCGGCGCGCGCGATACGAACGCGCAGGCTGCGGGCGGCGCGGAAATTTTACGCCGTGGGGGCATAGAGGTGAAATTTGACGTTTGCCATGCCGCGGCGGCGGAGCTTGCAGAGCCGTTTTATTTGGCGCGCGAGGGCGGCTTTTGCTTCATCAAAATCAACGCCACGCTAAACGGCGCGGTGCATGGGCGGATCGGCAGCGAGAAGCAGCGCGCGTTCGTGCACGAGCTGCGCGGCGTGTGCGACTACGTAGGCGTGGGCGGGCAGACCGTGCGCACCGACAGACCGACGCTGGACGTGCGTGCGGCTAAATTTGATGAAATTAGCGCTTTGGTGGGCAGTGCTGATATGTTGACGCCAGATGCGCGCGTTGCGCCGCAAAATCTAAAGCTGCGCGCGCCCAATGTGTGGATCCGCTCGCGCCGCGCACTTTCGGATTTTGATGGCAGCATTCCGCTTTTCGGCGTCGCAGGGCGCAAAGTGGAGGTCTCGCAGTCGCTGCCCGCGGACGCGAAAATCACGATGATAGAGGCGGGGGTGAGTTCGTTTGACGAGTTTGCGCAGTTTGCGAGCCACGCGCTTATTTTTTACAGCGCGCAGATGAGGGACGCGGAAAATTTTAGAGCAAATGCCGCTCTACAGCCGCTTTTCATCTCCAGCGCAGGCGATCCGCACCTGGAAGAGAACGAATTCTACGGCTGGTTTAAAATTTTAAAGTAGAGCAAGATAGTACTGTAGCTGCAGAAATAGTATTTTAATCAAAATCTTGTGTTTGCCTGGTAAAAAGCAGTAGTGACTTTAATACCTAAAAACTCTTTGCTATTATCGGTATAATTACTAAGAGCGCGATTATAAGCAGTACTATCAATAGTGCTTTGTCAATTTTGTAGTGTCTTTTGCTACTGCAATTTTGCAAAAATTTCCCCAGCTCATATTCGCTGTTCTTAAATAGCCAAGCTGTCCAAATTATCCCTAAAAATAGACACATTGCTGAAAATGCCGCATTTGACTTTTGCCATACGATCGTACCGAAAATCATAAATAAAGATAGTATGTTTACGATGAATATACCTATCGTCGCAAATGCGATGAAAAATATAAAATTTAGCTTGCGATCAACCTCTTTGACGTAAAAATCGCTCAAACTGCTACTGATATAGAAGGAAAATAACTCAAGAATTACCGTCGTAAAAGGCAGGCGAATATCGCCCGGAAATAAAAAATATCCCTTCAAAAGGCTCATAAGATCGATATTTGAAATATTTTCAATATGCCACGAAACAACGTAAAATGAAATCACAAAAACCGCCAAAAAGACGTTGCCCAAAAAGAACTTGTAAATTAGGTATTTTATGTTTTTGCGCACCTTGGCTCCCTGAAATTTCGCGAGATTATACGGCAAATTTGCTTTTAACAGGCTCAAATCGGCAGGAAAATTTGATGAGTGAAATTTAGCCAAAATTTTGATGCGTAGTTTAAATTTGCGGCTCTATTTACAGCTCAATTCGCGGCGCGAAATTTTAAATTTTAGCGGCGCGATGCACTTGGCTAAATTTAAAAATGTAGCGCGCGTTGTGTCGTTTCCACGCTATTAAAATAGAAGGCGTTTGGCTAAATTTAAAACCACTCCGTGTGTTCGATAAATTTCGTCGCATTTGCCAGCCTACCTTTTACGTCAAATTTAAAATTCCACAAACGCGTATAGGCGCCGTTTTGAATGATGCGGCGACCCGCTACGTAAAATTCTACTATTTTGCGCGCGCGGCGCCTGATTTTGAAATGGCGTCCGCGGGGCGAAATTTTAAAATTCCACCACGCGTATGGATTTAAAATTTCATAACGAGCGCAAAATTTTAAAATTTGAAACCTCAAAATTCTAAAATTCCGAAATTTCGCGGCGCGGGCAAATTTAAAATTTCAAACTCAAGTCAAATTTTAAATTTCAAATTGAGCGGAATTCTAAATTCTAAATTGAGTGAAATTCCAAATCCAAAATTTAATGACTATGCCCCAAATGCCCACCTGCGCCATTTGATCTTACTTCGCAGATTAGCTCGCCGCCGCATTCGTTATCGCTGCTTTCAAGCTGTAAGGTCGTATGCGTGATGCCCAGATGCTCCATTTCGTGCGATATTTCGCGCAAGATCCGCTCCGCTTCGCGCACGCTCAGCTCGCCGCTAACTACGATGTGAGCCGTGAGCGCGTTTGCGCCGCTCGTGATACTCCAGACGTGCAGGTCGTGCACCGAAAGCACGCCGTCCACGCCCCTGATCTGCGCGACGAGCCCGTCCAGGCACACGCCCTTTGGCGAGCCCTCCATCAGGATGTTTAGGCTGTCTTTTAGCACGCCCCAGCCGCTTTTTACGATGAGCGCGGCCACGAGCACGCTAGCTGCCGCGTCCGCCCAGCCCCAGCCAAAACACATCATCAGCAGTGCCGCCGTAATCGCGCCCACCGAGCCCAGGGCGTCGCCGAGTACGTGCGCATAGGCGCCGCGCATATTGACGTTTTCTCTCACGTCGCTGCCACGTAGCATGTAAAGCGCCACGACGATGTTTACGGCAAGACCCAGCGTGCTGATGGCGAGCATCCCCGCGGTAGCTACTTCGGGCGGATTTTGGAATCGCCGCGCCGCCTCGATGACGATCAAAACGGCGATCGCGACGAGGGCGAGGGCGTTTATCGCCGCGGCTAAAATTTCAATCCGCCTGTAGCCGAAGGTCTTTTGCAGATTGCCTTTGCGTTCGCCGAATTTAAACGCAAACAGCGAAAGCCCGAGCGCCGCGGCGTCTGATAGCATGTGTCCGGCGTCCGAGAGCAGGGCGAGCGAGTTCGTCGCAAAGCCGCCCGCGACCTCGACCAGCATAAAAGCGGATATCATAAGGAAAGAATTTCTCAAAATGGTTTTATTTGACGCGTGCGAATGCTCGCAACGAGCGTGATTTTCGTGCATTTTAAACCTCGTTTTTCGGCAAATTTTAGGTACATTATACCACAAAAAAGCGCTTAAATTTTATCCATATCGCCTTCTGGCTCGACGTTTACGCGCTTGCCGATGTCTTTAACTTGCTAAACTCTTCCACTAGCCTCGGCGCGTCGCCAAGGCTTGTCGCAAAGGTCTTAAATGCGCTATTTTGCATAAAAATCCTTCGGTTAAAATCGCGCGGATTTTAGCTGATTTTAAAATTCGCGTCAAATTTTGCGGAATTTCTGCTGTAACTCTTGACATTACAACAAAATTTTACTATAATTCGCTTATCAGTTGTAAGTTATAACATTACAACAAAAATTTACAAGGAGAAAAAAGATGTCAAACTACAAGATCGTTTCAACGAAAAGCGAACCTAGAGTCGAGCTAAAAGAAGCTCTAGGCTTAAGCGGCTGTGAGCTTTCTATCAACGAGCTTCCCGCAAACGTGAGCGTGCCTTTCGTGCATTCGCACAAGCAAAACGAGGAGCTTTACTTGGTGCTAAAAGGCGGCGGCACGCTCTTTATCGACGGCGAGGAGAAGGCGGTGGGCGAGGGCGACGCGATCCGCATCGATCCAGCGGGTAAAAGATGCTTCAAGGCGGGCGCGCAAGGAATGAAGTTTATCTGTATCCAAACTAAACGCGGCAGCTTAGAGCAGTACACTAACGGCGACGGCGTGATAAACGACGATGTAAAGCCAAGCTGGCTGTAAAATTTCGCAAGATAAGCGCGCGGCAAAGCGCAGGTGTAAATTTTAAATTGCAAAGCGCGGCAGACGCCCTACGTGGCGGGCGTATCTGCTGCGACAGCGGCGATAGATGGTCGTATGATAAGTACATTAGCTGCGGCGGAAGTGAATTGGCTTGCAGTAGCGATAAGCGGCTGTGTGAGCAAACAAAAATCTAAATTTGAAGGATAGAAAATGAAAAAGGTAGCAATCCTGGAAATCGGGTAGCGCGCTAGTTGCGGAGGCACTAAAGCAGGGCTACGACGTAACGGGCTTCGCGCGAAACAAAGAATATAAAAACGGCGCTATCAAGCTCGTGCACAAGGACGTTTTCGAGCTTAGCAAAGCCGATTTGGCGGGCTTTGACGTCGTCATCAGCGCGATCGCTGCATGGACGCCGCAGACCTTCCCGCTTCACGCGAAAATGACGCAGCACATCGCGGAGCTGCTAAGCGGCACGCAGACGAGACTTTTCGTCATCGGCGGCGCGGGCGTGTTATACACAGACGCTTCGCGCAAGACGCGCCTGATGGATACTCCAAGCTTTCCGGCTGAGTATATGGGCGTAGCCGAGGCGACTGCGGCGAGCTACGAGGTGCTAAAAGCGAGCAAAGATTTGATCTGGACCTACGTGATCCCTGCCGCGGAATACGACGCAAACGCCGCGCACACGGGCTCATACGTCCTCGGAGGCGACGAGCTGATCCTAAACGGCAAAGGCAAAAGTTACATCGGCTACGCAGACCTCGCGCTCGCCGTAATAGATGAGATCGGGGCGCAAAAATTTATCGGTAAGCCGTTCACGGCGGTCGGCGAATAATGCGGCGTTGCCGCGCGTAAATTTTAAACCGCGCGGCGGGCAAAACGTGGACGAAAATTTTAATTATACGGGTACGGTGAATGTGGATACAAATTTTAAACCGCGCGGCACAGCAAAATTCTAACGTAAATTTTAAATCGTTTAGCGCGGTAAAATTCGAACGCAAATTTAAAATTTATCGGCAAAGCAAGCTCGGGCTTTAAATCAAAATTTAGCACCAGGACAGAGCCTATGTTTGAATTAAAATTTAGAGCTAGCTACGGCTTGAAATTAAATTTAGCGGCGGAGCCGAACTCAAGCTAAAATTTAAAATTTAATGGCGATGGTGGCGACAGACGCACGGTTATTAATGATGGCTGTGATTGCGTTGCAGAACATCGGTAGCGATTGTATTCAAATAATAGCGGCGGTGGCGATAGCGGCGATTGTATTCGCGACAACGGCAGCAGTGGTAATGAGCAGCGGTAGCGGCTGCAACGACGGTAGGCGGCAGCGGCACGAGTGGCGGTATTAGCGCTAGCCGTATCACAGCGGGCGGCAGCGAGAATATAATGAACGGCGTCGCGGCGATTGCAAACAATAGCCGTAAAGATAATGAGTGGTGGTAGCGTAGCGGCAAGCGGCAATAGCGATCTGCTGCAAATATAATGAATTGGTAGTAGCGACGGCGACAATGTCGGCAAAGATAATGTAGTAGTGGCGACGATAGTGACAGTTGCGGTGACGAGACAGGTATAGTCGCACTATCGGTATCGGCGGCGCGCGGCTCGCTATGTCGCGGATGAAATTTAGGCGCGATTAAAATTAATATCTAAATTTTAAAAAGATCGCTTAGCGGATGGAATTTTGTAACGATTAAATTTAATATCCGAATATTAGGAAATCATTTAGCGGGTAAAATTTAGACACGATTAAATTTAAGATCAGAATTTTAGGAAAATCGCTTGGTGGATTAAATTTTAGCGCGATCTGAAATTTAGCGGCCGAGTTTAAGGAAAATTTCGCTTAAATTCTAAAACTCAGATCCAAATCAAGGAGCGAAATGCAAGTAGGTATCAAATTTTCACTCGCGGTGCACATCATGCTTTGCGTCGCGTATTTTCGCGAGGAGAAGGTTACGGGCGATTTCGTCGCCGCAAGCTCGGGGATAAACCCCGCCATCGCGCGCAAGCTGATCTCGCAGCTAAGAAATGCAGCCTTGGTGCTCACGACTGCGGGTGTGGGCGGCATCACGCTGGCTCGCGACGCGCGGTTCATCACGCTTTTAGACATTTATGAAGCGGTGAGCGAGGAGGACGCGATGTTTCGCCTACACAAAGGCTCGCCTAGCGCCTGCCCCGTGGGCGGCAAGATCGAGGCGGTACTCGCGCCGCGCTTTGCTCGCATTCAGAATGATTTTAAAAAATCCCTATCAAGCGTGAGCTTGGCGGATCTTTTGAGCGATTTGGGATAGAGCTTTAAAATTCTAAATACGCATTTATCTTCTAAATTTGCTCAAATTTCAAGGCTTGCGGGCTAAATTTATATAAATTTTACCCGCCCGCCATGTAAAATTTCGATTTAATTTGATTTAAGATATAATCCTCCTAATTAATTCTAAGGGGAAATTTTGAAATATTTAAAAGCTATATTGCAATTTATCGCAGTTTTTGCTTGCCTTATTTTGTATCTATTCATAAGCGGAAGAGTAGGACTTCATAAATCTCAATCTCACTACACTATTACGATAGGCTCTGATGCTACTAAAGAAGCAGGGCTTGACAAGTATGTAAGCGAAGCGGAGATGCAAAGTTTTGCATTTAGACATTGGGATATAGATTATAATTCAAATCCAAAAAACGTATTTAAAGAACCCGCCATAGACGTAGAGCTAAAAAGGCTTTTAAAAAGCAAGCAAACTGATGAAATTTTAAAATTTATGAAAGATAACAATCTAACCGTCGATCATACTATGCACGGAGGGGTAACGCCCGTGATGTATTCCAGCTTTTGGGACGATACAAATACTACCCAAGAGCTTATAAAGCTAGGTGCGGATATACATAAAAAAGACGAATACAAGCTATCCGCTATGGCTTATGCTATAGAAAATAATGCTACTAAATCGGTAAGACTGCTTTTAGACAACGGCGTTAAATTTGAAGAGGCGGAGGTCGTTAGAAACAGACTGCTTCCGCCGAATTATAACCATATAAAATCTTTGCAAATAAGTGACGATGGAAATTTTACGTTGATTTATGATACCAACTGCCCTATGATTAGTATAGGAGAGCCGAATTATTTCTTTTCATATCTTACGAATACGAATATGTATGAGATAGCAAAGATGGCATTAGAAAGCGGCTACAAGCCATATATTTGGAAATTTCAAAACTCTACGGTGGGTCTAAGGTACGGAAACGATATCAAGAAGGTCGTGCCCGAGGGAATATTAAATGATAAAGCGGAACCGACGGACGGATTTGATATTACCGAATATGATTTTTCATTGTATGATACATTTCCGGGCACTCCAAATTACGAACCGATTTTAAAGCTGCTTATGCAGTATAACGTAGGCGGACAACCGAGCCCGGAATTTCTAAAACGAAAATACGATGATTGCCACAGACGCTATATATAATTTATGTAGCTATTCTGAAATAAACTACGATGCAACCTATTATATATCTAAAAGTGAAATTTCGCTTATAACGACGGTATATCGCAAATATAGAAATTCTACATTTAAAGATGTTTATGAATATACGAAATTTGCAAGCGAGCTAAATGAAATGGAAGCGGTATCCATCCATATGTATACTATAGATAAAAATGGTCGTAAGCTTGATCAGCCGTATAAAGATAATTTAAAAAAGCTAGATAAATATATAGACGAGATCTCATCCGATGAGATAAAAAATGCAAGAAAAGAATCTTATGAAAACTAACCCTTCAAGCTACAATTTTATCTTCCTAACTTCCAGCTCGCCGCTAAAAAAGTTCGCGTAGTAAAGCAGGTCTTTTTCGACATCAAGCCCCGCTAGGTAGCGCAGAGCGAGGTTTGCCTCAAAGCTTGCCGCAAACATCACGATCGCAGCCGTTATGCCCGCAGGCGTCGCGTTTAGGCTAGGGAAAAATTTAAAATCCGCATCCTGCACGAAGCAGACTTGGCACTGCCAGCTATCTACCGACGCAAACACCCACGGTACGCCTATTTGCTTAGCAAAGGCATCGATCTGCGCGCGCGTAGCGAGATTGTCGGTCGCATCCAAAATGAGATCAAATTTCTCGCCCGAGTCTATAGCACTAGCGAAAAATTCCTCCGCGCGGCTCTTATGCACATCCACGCTCACGCCGTCGTAGCGGCTTTCCGTGCGGCTTTTAAAAACGTCCGCTTTAAATTTGCCCTCGTCTGCGAGCGTGAATAAAATTTGCCTGTGGATATTGTGAATCGCCACCGTGTCGAAATCCACGACGCTGATCCGCCCGATACCGCTTGCGCCCAGAGCGTAAGCAAGGCTGCTTCCAAGCCCACCTGCGCCGATGATTAGGATGCGCTTATCCGCAAGCGCGCGCTGCGTCTGCTCACCCCAAAGTTGGATCTGTCTGTGAAAGTAGTTCATAAAAGCCCCCTGCCGACTAGATTTTTTCGGAATTTCCACAACCCGCGCGCCGCAGCGATCTCGCCCGCGTCCACTTCGCACATCAGCACGCCCTCTTCGTTTTTCAGTTCGTTTGCGATCTCGCCGCCGGGGGTCGCGACGAAGCTCTCGCCGTAAAATTTAAACTCGCTTTCGCCGAATTTCGCCTCACCGATGCGGTTGGCGCGGATGACGTAGAGCGAGTTCGTAAACGCGCGCATCTTCAAAAGTTCGCGCCAGCGCCCGCCGCTTTCGAAGGTCGAGGCACACGGCACGAGCACGCAACCGACGTTTTTCTGCATAAAATAGTGCCAAAATACGTCAAAATGCGCCTCGTAGCCGAAGCAGACGCCGAATTTCACGCCGCCTTCGCTAAAGATCATCGGCGAAATTTTACCGATTTTGCGGCTTTTGCGGTTGGCGAAAAAGCCCTCCTCGTTCCAGTGCGGATAATCCATCAGGATATTTTGATCGTAAAATTTCACCTCCGAGGGCGAAAATTTCGCGCAGGATTTCACCCAGATAGGCTCGTTTTCGCTCGCGCAAAAGATCTCCTCTTCGCTCGCATCTTTTTGGCTTTCGGCTTTTAAATTTGAAGCGTTCGAGTTGCTCGGGATCGAAGCGCTTAAATTTAAACCGTCTGCGGAATTTGCGGCTTTGAAATTTAAAGCGTGCGCGCCACAGGAGCTTAAGCCGCCTTTGGAACTCTGCTTGCTTTTGGAATTTAAAGCGCCTTCGGAATTTAAGCCGCCGTTGGAATTTAAATCGCTCTTGGAATTTAGCTCGCCCTTGCAACCGGGCTCACTTTTAAGGCTTAAGGAATTTTCGCCGCCGCCGCGTGCGCTTTTTTGAGCCGCGCCGCCGAAAATGCCCGCCCGCCTCAAAATCGCGCCGCTTGCGGCTCTGATTATCGGCGCTACGATATGCAGGTCGTATTTGGCGGCCAGCCGCGCCATCAGCTCCTGCTTGTGCTCGCTCTGTTCGCACGCGATGGAGCGGGGCATCTTTTTAAGCTCGCTAAAGAAGGAATTTAGCTCATATTCGCCCAGTAGCACGATCCGCGCGCCGTTGTCTTTGGCGACCTTCATATAGTAATCGATCCGATTTTCACTCATCGAAAGCGTCGGTAGCTGTAAAACGCATACGTTTATCATCGCCGCCTCCTAAGCCTGCTCGGGTGCGTTTATTTCGGCGACCTCGAGTTTGGCGTTTTCTAAAATTTCCTTCGCCTCCTTTAGCAGCGCGACGCCCTGTTTATACAGCTTCACGCTCTCCTCTAGGCTCAGATCCTTGTCGTTTAGGCTTTTTAAAAGCGCGCTAATTTTTTCCATTTTTTCCTCAAAACTCATCCAAAATCCTTTTTATGATGTAATCAAATTTTTCTATCTCGACCAAAAACGCGTCGTGTCCGTAGTCACTGTCGATCTGCGCGTAGCTCGTGCGATCCTTTTTGCCCAGATCGCTCATCGCATCGTAAATTTCTTTCATTAGCCCCGGCGGAAAGAGCACGTCGCCTTTGAAAGATATTAGGTGCAGGCGCGATCTGATCTGTGCGCAGGCGTTTTTGAGATTGCCGTAGTGGCGCGTGCAATCAAATATATTCATCATCTTGGCGATGTAGAGATAGCATAGCGGATCGAACCTGCGCGCGAAATTTTCGCCGTTGTATTCAAGGTAGCGATCGACCTGAAAGCGCCCGTTGATCTCGTAAAGACCGTCGGTTTCGACGTATTTGCGCCCAAATTTTTCCTGCATCGAGCTTGGGCTTAGAAAGCTAATATGTCCCGCCATGCGCCCCACCGCCATGCCGTCAAGTCCGTGCTCGGCGATTAGATTTTTATCGTAGTTGCCGTTTTTAAAGCTAGGATCGCGCAAGATGGCCTCGGTTGCGATCTTATTAAACGCGATCGCCCAAGGCTGCGTGGCGTAGGTGCTTGCGAGTACGAAAATTTCATCCGCAAATTCCGGATATTCGATCGCGTAGCACAGCGCCTGCATGCCGCCCAGACTGCCGCCGATAACGGCGCGGGCGTGAGCGATGCCTAGGCGCTTTAAAAGCATCATCTGCGCGCGCACGACGTCCGAGACGACCACTACCGGAAAGCGCAATCGGTACTCGCGGCCGCTGCTTTCATCGACGTCGAGCGGGCAGGTGGAGCCGAAAGGCGAAGCTAGGATATTTATGCAGATGACGAAAAATTTCGTCGTATCGACCGCTTTATGATCGCCGATGAGCCCGTCCCACCAGCCTGGTTTAACGTCGCCCTCGTAAAGTCCTGCGGCGTGCGCGGAGCCCGTTAGGGCGTGGCAGATGACGATGACGTTGGATTTGTCCGGATTTAGCTCGCCGTATGTTTCGTAGGCGAGCTTGAAGTTGGAAAAGACGCGACCGCTCTCCAGATAGAGCGGCTCGTCGAAATTTTGAATTTTGTTTTGAAGGATCACTGATTTACTCGGTAATTCGGCGCTTCCTGCGTGATGATGACGTCGTGGACGTGGCTTTCTTTAAGACCTGCGCTAGTGATCTCGACAAATTCCGCCTTTTGCTGAAAGGTTGCGATATCCTTGCTGCCGCAGTATCCCATCGAGCTTCGCAAGCCGCCTAGCAGCTGAAAGATCACGTCTTTTAGCATGCCCGCGTAAGGCACGCGCCCCTCGACGCCTTCGGGTACGAGCTTTTCTTTTGCGGTGCCGTCTTGAAAGTAGCGATCCGAGCTTCCCTTCTGCATCGCCGCAAGAGATCCCATGCCGCGGTAGGTTTTGTACTGGCGACCCTGAAACGTAATGAGCTCGCCTGGGGTTTCATAGCAGCCCGCAAGCAGGCTTCCCATCATTACCGAGCTTGCGCCCGCGGCTAGGGCTTTGGCGATGTCGCCCGAGTATTTGATGCCGCCGTCTGCGATGATCGGAATTCCAAATTTAGCCGCCTCGATCGCGCAATCGTTGATCGCGGTGAATTGCGGCACGCCCACGCCAGCTACGATGCGCGTAGTGCAGATCGAGCCCGGGCCGATGCCTACTTTAATCGCGTCGGCTCCCGCGTTTGCGATATCTTTTATGCTGGCGGGGTTTGCGACGTTTCCGACCACTACGTCGACGTCAAAATTTCGCTTTAGCTCCTTAAGCGTGTCGATAATGCCTTTGGAGTGTCCATGCGCAGAGTCCATCACAAGCGCATCTACGCCCGCTTTGACGAGTGCTTCGGCTCTTTGCAGATGGCCTACGCCAATCGCCGCGGCGACGCGAAGACGTCCGAATTTGTCTTTATTAGCGCTTGGATATTCGATACGCTTTTTAAGGTCTTTAATCGTAATAAGCCCCTCCAAATGGCCGTTTGCATCGATTATCGGAAGCTTTTCTACCTTATTGTTTCTAAAAATTTTCTCCGCATCATCAAGCGTGCAGCCCTTTGGAGCGGTAATTAGCGGAGCTTTGGTCATCTTCTCGCCTACTAGCGCGGCGGTGTCTGTTTCAAAGCGCAGGTCGCGATTGGTTAAAATTCCAATCAGCACGCCGTTGTCGTCGATAACGGGAATGCCGCTAATGTGGTACTCGCCCATCAGATCGAGAGCGTCTTTGATCGTAGCATCCGCCTTGATCGAGATAGGGTCTATAATGACGCCGCTTTCGCTCTTTTTTACGCGGCGAACCATCTTGGCTTGGGAGTCCTCGTCCATATTCTTATGGATCACGCCGATGCCGCCGAGACGCGCCATCATTATCGCCGTGCGGTACTCGGTGACTGTATCCATCGCAGCACTCACAAGAGGGGTATTTAGCGTGATATTTTTCGTAAAACTCGTGCTGATATCGACCTCTTTGGGTAAAATTTCAGAGTATTGCGGTACCAACAAAACATCCTCGAAGGTTAGAGCCTTTTTGACGATCTTCATACTTATCCTTTCACGATTTTTTCTAAACTCAAGCCGCCGTCCAGCACCGTTTGTTCGTCGTAGGCGCGCCCGATGAGTTGCGCGCTGATATTAAGAGCCTCTTCGTTTTTCGCTACCGGCACGGATATCGCGGGAAGCCCCGCTAAATTTACGCCGATCGTGTAGATGTCGCTAAGATATGCGCGAAGCGGATCGCTAAGCTCGCCGAATTTATACGCCACGCCCGGCGCGATCGGCATAAAGATCAAATCGGCGTCTTTTAAAATTTCCTCATATTCGCTTTTGATGAAGGCCCTTGCCTTCTGCGCTTTGATGTAATACGCATCGTAGTAGCCGCTGCTTAGCACGAAGGTGCCTAGAAGCATTCTTCTTTTGACCTCGTCGCCAAATCCCTCGCCGCGGGTGTTGGCGTATAGCTCTTTTAAATTTAGAGCCTTCGCGCGGTTTCCGTAGCGCACGCCGTCGTAGCGGCTTAAATTTGCGCTAGCCTCGGCGGTTGCGATGATGTAGTAGGTCGCGATGTCGTATTTGGAGCTGCAAAGATCGCGGTAAACGATCCCGTGCCCGAAGGATTTTAGCTTTTCTATGCTTAAGCTTAAAGCCTCTTTGACCTGCTGCGAGGCTTCGTCTACGTAGTTTTTTATAACGGCGATCTTAAGCTTGCGATCTGCGTTTAGCTTATCCGCGGTGCTTTCGTGAGCGCCTGCGTAGCTCGTGCTGTCCATCTCGTCGCGGCCCGCGATGATGTCGTATAAAATCGCCGCGTCCTCAACGCTGCGCGTGATCGGTCCTATTTGATCGAGGCTGCTCGAATACGCCGCAAGCCCGTAGCGACTGACCCTGCCGTAGCTCGGCTTAAAGCCTACGCAGCCGCAAAATGCCGCCGGCTGGCGGATCGAGCCGCCCGTATCGCTTCCGAGTGCGGCTATGGCGATATTTGCCGCTACGGCAGCCGCGCTTCCGCCGCTACTGCCGCCTGGTACGCGCGAGTGGTCGGTCGGATTTAGAGTTTTGCCGTAGAATGAGCTCTCAGTCGTGCTTCCCATCGCAAACTCATCCATATTAGTTCGTCCAAACGGCGCCAGACCGCGCTCGCGTAGCTTTTTAATCACCGTCGCGTCGTATGGTGCAACGTATCCTTGCAAAATTTTGCTCGCCGAGGTGACGCTCCAATCTTTTACCTGAATGTTATCTTTGATCGCGATCGGTACGCCCTCGCCGCTGATATTTAGAGCCTCGCCCGTGAGCTGCTCGACGTAGGCGCCGAGCTCTTTGGTTTTTAAAATTTTATCCTTTAGCTCCGCTCTAAGCGCAGAAATTTCATCCGCGCTCAGCTTTAGAGCCTCTTTCAAACTTATCATCTGCCATCCTTAAATTTATTCACGAAATAGATCCCCACGCCCGTCGCTACGCAGATCAGCGCGATCGTAAAAAATACGAAGCCGAGACTTATGGGATTACTTAGCATGCATGACCTTAGCGCAGCGCGGGCAGAGCCCATCGGGCTCTTTTGCGTTAAATTTCCAGCATCTAGGGCATTTGTGTTTAGAGGATTTTACGAGGCGGAAAATTTCGTCGTTTATCTTAAACTCCGCCAGAGCTTCCTCGCTTTGCAGAGTGTCCACGTCGCTTACCATGAACCAATCCGCCACGCCCAGGATGTCGTTTGATAAAATTTCGTTTGAGCTCGTCTGTAAAACCAGCTCAAGCGTCGATTTGATGATCTTGTCCTTTTTCAGCGCGTCAATGAGTTCGAAAAATTTCTCCCTCGATTTGATCAAAATTTCGTCGAATTCTAGAAAATCGTCAAATTCTATCGGCTTATATGTCAGATCGAAAACGTCTTCTTTGCCCTCTTTGATGATATGCGGCGCAAACTGCATCACTTCGTCGATCGTGTAGGTTAGCGTAGGCGCGATCAGAGGCAGCAGCGCTCGCGTAATCAGAGCGATCGCGCTTTGCGCACTTCTGCGGCGCGGCTCGTCGGGTGCGTCGCAGTAGAGCCTGTCTTTGCAGATATCAAGATAAATTCCGCTCAAATCGGCGCTTAAGAAATTTAGCAAGGCGTTGAAGCCCTTTGAAAAATCGTAGTTTCTAAACGCCGCTTCCGCGCTCGCAAAGGCGTTTGCCGCGCGCGTTAGGATCCAGCGGTCAAGCCGCGTAAAATTACTCGTCTCGATCTCATTTAAATCGCTCGTGCTTGCGAGCAGAAATCTTATAGTATTTCGGATCTTGCGGTACTGTTCGCTTACCTGCTTTAGGATATTGTCGCTGATCTTTAGATCGGTCGAATAATCGCTCATCGCGACCCACAGGCGTAAAATTTCAACGCCGTGGCTCTTTGCGACCTCTTGCGGATAGACGACGTTTCCGACTGATTTACTCATCTTTTGGCCCTTCTCATCGACGGTAAATCCGTGCGTGAGTATGCTTTTGTACGGCGCGCATTCGTTGATCGCGCAGCTTAGAAGCAGTGAGCTTTGAAACCAGCCGCGGTGTTGGTCGCTGCCCTCAAGATACATATCCGCAGGGAATTTACCCGCATCGTAGGCGCCGCTTTGCAGCACCGCTTTCCACGTCGAGCCGCTATCGAACCAAACGTCTAAGATGTCCATCACCTTTTCTAAATCTTCGGGCCTATAGCCGCTGTCCTGCGGTAAAAGCTCCGAAATTTCCATCTGCCACCAAGCATCCGCACCCTTAGCCTTAAAAATTTCGTAGATATTATTTAAAATTTTTTCATCAAAAATCGGCTCTTTGGTGCTTTTATCGCGGAAAAACGCGATCGGCACGCCCCAATCTCTTTGGCGGGAAATACACCAATCGGGGCGGTTTTCTATCATCGAGGTAAGGCGGTTGATGCCGCTTTGCGGATAAAATTTAACCCCTCCGATCTGCTCTAGCGCCACTTGGCGCAGCGTCTTGCCGCTAGGCATTGGCTCATCCATCGCGATAAACCACTGCTTTGTCGCGCGGTAGATCACCGGCTTGTGCGTGCGCCAGCAGTGCGGATAGGAGTGGACGAATTTGCCGGATTTGATAAGCGCGGGGCCTAGAAGCTCTAAAATTTTCTCGTTTGCTTTAAAAATATGCATCCCCACGAGCTCATCTACGACATCTGCGCGGAAGAGTTTTTTGGTTTTAAGAGTTTGATCGAAACAGCCGCCCTCATCCACGGGCATAATCACTTCGATGCCGTATTTAAGCCCTACGAAATAATCATCCTCGCCGTGTCCCGGAGCCGTATGCACGAGCCCCGTGCCGCCATCCATTAAAACGTGCTCGCCGAGGATAAATTTTGAAATTCTATCATTTAGCGGATTGATCGCGTTTAAGCCCTCAAGCTCGGTAGCCTTAAACTCTTTTACGATCTCACCCTTGGTGATGCCCAGGCTTACCAGGCTTTCGACCAAAGGTTTTGCAAAGATTAAATTTTCGCTCGTCAGCGCATAAATTTCATTCGGGTTTAAAGATATCGCGCCGTTTGCGGGCAGCGTCCAAGGCGTGGTCGTCCAGATGACCGCTTTAGCGCCTTTTGCGCCGATTTTAGCGTTTGCTTCACCGCTTAGATCAAACGCCACGAAGATCGAGTAGTCCTCTTTGTCTTTGTATTCAACTTCGGCTTCTGCAAGCGCGCTCTTTGCCGCCCAGCTCCAAAACACCGGCTTACTTCGCTCGATCAGAATTCCTTTTTTCGCGATCTGGCAGAGCGCTTTGTAAATTTCAGCCTCAAACTCAAATTTTAGCGTCAAATACGGATCGTCCCAGTCGCCCAAAATCCCCATATCTTTAAATTCATTGCGCTGCACGTCGATGAACTCTTTGGCATGCTGTCTGCAAAGCTCGCGTATCTGCACTTTTGAAAGCGATTTTTTCTTATCTCCGAGTTTAATCTCTACTTGCTGCTCAATCGGCAGACCGTGGCAGTCCCAGCCCGGCACGTAGCGGATATCCTCGCCGAAAAAATAATGGGTTTTGGTGATGATGTCTTTTAAAATTTTATTCAGCGCGTGGCCGATGTGGAGGTGTCCGTTGGCATACGGCGGGCCGTCGTGGATATTAAAGCTAACGCTTGCGCCCTTGCGTTTGGCCTTCATCTTTTCGTAAATTTTACGCTGCTCGTACCATGCCTTAAACCGCGCAGGTTCGTTTTGCGGCAGTGCGCCTCGCATCGCAAAGTCCGTAGTAGGAAGAAAGAGAGTATCTTTGTAGTCCATATTTGTACCTTTTCGTGTCTTAAAAAATTTGTGAAGTTTATCCAAAACGCCATTAAAAAGCTCTGAAAGAGCAGCCTGCGTTTATGCTATAATGTGCGAAAATTTAATGAGGGTCTTTATGAAAAATATTATCCTTGTAATCGGCGAGGAGATCCGCTACGACGCGGCTTTGATGAGCTATATTTCTCGCAGCTACGAACGAGTTTTTGGGCGGATGGACGATCTGAAATTCTTAAGCGAAAACGATAAGGTTTTGCCCTTTGCGCTTGAAAAGATGATCGATTCGTACGATTTTATCACGATCTTTGCGGCAAACTCCGCCTACGCGGTCGTCGGTAAAATTTTATCGACGCTCTCTTTCGATTCGCTCGAGCTAAAAAACGGAGAAACCCTAGCGCCCTCGATGGCGCGCACGGTGGCGAAAAACAGCTTCCTGCTAAACGTCAGAGGCTGCTCGGTAAGCGTGATCAAGGCGCTTTGCTTGCAAAGCCTGCCGCCGATCCTCCAAGACGCGCCGAATGCGGGCGAGAGCTTTTATCTATTCGATTGCGAATACGAAAGCGTAAAGCAGCGCCTAGAAAGCCTTGCGATCAGCTATAAAATTTCGCTTACGATCAGCAGACCCTGCTCCTTTTTGCTGCTCGTGCGCGCCAGTGCGATGAAATTCGGAGCGCTGGACGCGTTTTTGCAAAGCGTCGGCAAGTATTATGAGAGCTGCTACATCGAAGGCGGCGATTTTATGGGCTTCGTGGTGGATAGGCTGCGCGAAATAGGCGCTAAGATCACCTTTGCCGAAAGCTGCACCGCAGGGCTCATCGCCGCAAAATTCGGCGCGGTCGCGGGCGTGAGCGACGTTTTTGACGGTTCGCTCGTAAGCTACGCCAACGAGATAAAAAATCTCTGGCTCAACGTAGGCGAAGATACGCTCGCTCGCTACGGCGCGGTCAGCGCGCAGACCGTGGGCGAGATGCTGGAGGGCGCGCTGCAAAGCAGCGGGGCGAGCTTCGCTCTTGCGGTAAGCGGTATCGCGGGCCCCGGCGGCGGAAGCGCACAAAAGCCCGTAGGGACGGTCTTTATCGGCGCAAAGGAGCAGGGCGGCAAACAGATCGTCGGGGAATTTCATCTAAAAGGCGATCGAAACTACATCCGCGAACAAAGCGCCGATATCGCTATCTGCTTGCTTTTGAAGCTTAGAAGCGATCTGTTTTTCGGGCGGCTTCCAAGCGCGATTGCTAGGGATGAAATTTAAAGGAGCGGATTTTGAAAAGACGAATTTTGAAAAGGCGCGGACGCGATTTAGCGCAGAATTTTATCCGAGCAAGCGGCGAGCCGGGCTTTGGACGGCTGCGAAATTCCGTTTCAGCCGGCGGTGCGCGAAATTTTACTTCGGCGTACGTTGGGCAAAATTTTATCTCAGCGCAGGACGGATTAAATTTTATCTCGGCGGATCGCACTAGAAATTTTAATTTTATAAACGATTTTAGCTTTATAAATGCGGCGCGAAATTTTACTTTGGCGCTAGCTGCGACGTGTATTTTGAGCGGCTGCGACGGCGGATCGGACGCGCAAGATCGCGAGCAAAGCGCGCGCTCGGAGCAGAATTTTAGCGCGGGTAATCAAGGGCAAAATTTTAATAAAAGCGCGGATAGCTCGGGGCAAAATTCCGCTCAAAACTCCACGCAAAATTCCGCGCCGCAGGATTTTGAGCGCAAGCGAAACTCCGATCTGAACTCCACGATAGACGAGCTTGCAAACGATGCTAAAGTTTTGGGCGAGGCCTTGCAAAATTTGCAGAAAAAGGCGCCTGAAGCGCTGAACGATTTTGCCGCTCGCAACGCGGATAGGACCAAGGATCTGATAAAGCAGGGCGAGGCGGCGGCGCGCGAGGCGGGCAAAAAGCTTGATCGAATGGGGCAGAGCCTGCAAGGCATTATTAAGGATGCAAACGATAGCCTAGGTAAGGTCTTGGAGGGCTTTGGCGTCGCGCCTCGGCAGGAGCCGCGCGGCGGGCGCTCGCAGGAGCGCGATGATAATTCAGATCCTGAAGAGGCGGCTGGTAGGCAAAGCTTTAGAATTTAAATTACGCTAAATTTTACTCAAAATTTTTTGTTGCAACTACACCCCCAGGGAAGAGGCAAGTCTTGCAAGAGCGTAACGAGCCTGCACGAAAGCGTGACGGACACTCATAAGAGCGTGATGATCGCTTGGAGTCTGATGACGGGAGCGGCGAGCAAAACTTTAGAATTTAAGCGCGGCTAGATTTCATCTAAATTTTATTTGTTGTGGCGAATGCTCGCAGAGAAGCGATGCTAAATTTTATTAAAATTTCCCCTGCGCGGCGGCTTCGTTAAAATTTTACTCGCGCGAGCTTCCGCAATGGAATATGAATATTTGCAAAGAAGTGATAAACCTCCGTAAAACGCGACGAGTGCCCCGAGGGCGAGCATTTCTAAAATAAAGCGCGAGTAACGGATGAAGTTTGGAATTTAAAGCTCGCGCTCTTTGAAGTTACTGTAAAGATAAGCAGGTGGCGGCCGTTAAAGCTTTAGAATTTAAGGCTGCTTGCGATAAAACGAGAAAAATTTTACGAGGTAGAGCTATAATGCGCCCCGCAATTTCAAATTTAAAGGATAAAAATGAAAACTCTCATTATTTTAGCTCATCCAAATATCGCAAACTCACTTGTAAACCGCCACTGGAGGGATGCTGTGCTAGCCCATCCTGATAAGTTCGAGCTTCACGATCTTTACGCGCTTTATGCGGATTTTAAAATCGATGTGGAAAAGGAGCAAAAACTTCTCGAAAGCCACGATAAAATCGTGCTTCAGTTTCCGTTTCGTTTTTCAAACTGCACGCCGCTTCTTAAGCAGTGGTTTGAGGATGTTTTTACGCGCGGCTGGGCTTATGGCGCAGAGAGCGGCGGTAAGCTTAAAAGCAAAAAATTCGCGCTTGCGATCTCGCTTGGCGCGACCGAGGCAAACTATTCTAAAAACGGCATCGTGGGCTTTAGCGTAGATGAGGTGCTAGCGCCATTTAAGGCTACGTTTAATTTCGTCGGCGCGATTGCGCTACCAAATTTCGTCTCATACGGCTTTACTTACGATAAAAGCGAGCAAGCCGTAGAAAATAGCACGAAAAATTATATAAAGTATTTAAATAAGCTTTAAATTCTTCGTTTTTCTAGCCGCCCGCTGCGCGTAAAGCTTTAAAATTTTACGTAAACGGCGCGGCTGATTTTTTAAGATTTTCGCTCAAGAAGCCTAAATTTAATCTCAAAATTTTTAAATTTTACCCCGAAATTCCGCTCGCGCTTCGTATGCGAACTCAAATGAAATTTCAAGCAAAATTCCGCGTCTAAATTTGAGCCTCGCTCTTAAATTTTAAAATTTTATCAGAGATTTTTTTATACAATTACGGCTAAAATTCGGCCCAAAAAAGGAGAGGGAATGTATAAGCTAAAGCATCTTCTTAGCGCGCAGGATCTGAGCCGCGAGGACATCTACGACTTCATTGATCTGGCGCGCGAGTTTAAAGCGCTCAACCGCTCTGACGTTAAAAAATCCGACTCGCTTCGCGGCAAGACGGTCATCAACGCGTTTTTTGAAAACTCCACCCGTACCCGCACGAGCTTTGAGATCGCAGCCAAGCGCCTGGGCGCAGACAGCGTAAATTTCACCGCCGCAGACAGCAGCACGAAAAAGGGCGAGACGCTGATCGACACTATCAGAAATATGCAGGCGATGCGCACGGATATCTTCGTGCTGCGCCACAGCTGCTCGGGCGCGGCGAAATTTGTCGCGGCTAACTGTGACGCATCGATCGTAAATGCGGGCGACGGGCTGAACGAGCACCCGAGCCAAGCGCTACTGGATCTTTTTACGATCAGCGAGCACAAGGGCAGGATCGAGAATTTAAACGTCGCGATCATCGGCGATATATTTCGCTCGCGCGTGGCTAGAAGCGACATCTGGGCGATGAAAAAGCTCGGCATAAACGTGCGGCTCTTCGGCCCTCCGATGATGCTGCGCGACTGCGACGCGTTCGGCTGCCCGATATGCAAAAGCGTAGAGGAGGCGATCGAGGGCGCCGACGTCATCATTATGCTTAGAATCCAGCTTGAGCGGCAAGACGGCGAGCCGAGCTTTCCGAGCGTGCGCGAATACTCAAAATTTTTCGGACTTACCGCTAAGCGGATGCAAGCGGCGAAAGAGGGCGTCATGATAATGCACCCGGGCCCGATCAACCGCGGCGTGGAGATCAACTCCGACGTAGCCGACGATCCGCGCTATAGCTGCATTTTAGATCAGGTAGAAAATGGCGAGGCGATGCGAATGGCGATACTTCATACGATAAATTTAAACAGGAGCGCACGATGAAAATTTTAATAAAAAACGGCACGATCGTTAATTGGGGCGGTAGCGAGGAGGCGAACGTCCTGATCGAGGGCGATAAAATTTCAAAGATCACGCGCGAGTGTCCCGCCGCAGACCGCGTCATAGACGCTGCGGGCAAGCTCGTGATGCCGGGACTTATCGATATGCACGTGCATTTTAGAGACCCCGGGCTCGAATACAAAGACGACGTCATCAGCGGCAGCGAAACCGCGGTCGCAGGCGGCGTGACGACCTGCCTTCCGATGGCAAATACCAAGCCCGTAAATGATAACTCAAGCATCACGCGCGCGATGATCGCCAAGGCTAAACAGCGCGGGCTTATCGATCTACTGCCTATAGGCGCGATCTCGCAGGACTGCAAGGGCGCAAAGATCGTTGAGATGGGCGATATGCTGGAAGCCGGCTGCGTGGCTTTCAGCGACGACGGGCTGCCCGTGACCGACAGCTCCGTGATGCGACAGGCGCTCGAATACTCCGCGCACTTCGGCTCGTTCGTGATAAATCACAGCGAGGATTGCTCGCTTTGCCACGGCGGCGTGATGAATGAGGGCAAAGTCAGCGCGATCCTCGGTCTAAAGGGGATGGCGAGCGAAAAAGAGGAGATTATGATCGCGCGCGATCTGCTGCTTGCCAAAAAGACGGGCGGGCACATCCACATCGCGCACGTAAGCTCGGCGTGGTCGCTCAAGCTCATCGAGCAGGCTAAGCGCGAGGGTATCCGCGTCACCTGCGAGGCTACGCCGCATCACTTCACCTTCGACGAGCGCGAGCTGATGGGATACGATACAAATTTTAAAATGTCGCCGCCGCTTCGCACTCAAAGCGACGTACAGGCGATCAGAGAGGCGCTTAAAAGCGGTCTGATCGACGCTATCGTGACCGATCACGCGCCGCACAACACCGACGATAAATTCGTCGAATTTGATCACGCGCCGTTTGGAATTTTGGGGCTTCAGACCCTCGTACCGCTTACGTTGCGGCTCGTAAAGCAGGGCGTCATCGGCCTTGAAGACATGGTGCGCCTCTGCTCGTTTAATCCAGCTAAAATTCTAAATTTAAAGGACAAGGGCGAGGTCAAAGAGGGCTTTTTGGCCGACGTCGCGATCATCGATCCGCAGATTTCCTACGTTTACGACGAGGCGTTAAATAAGTCCAAATCGCGCAACTCTCCGCTTTTCGGCAAGCAGCTTACGGGCGCTGCGGTATGCACGATCAAAAGCGGCCGCGTGGTCTATGAGTTTCCAAACGTCGTAGCGTAGGGCGCTCGCGGCGTAGGACTTGCGATCGGCGACTTGCGGGCAGAGCTTGCGAGTGGTAGCTTGCCGACGAGCGGTATTCGTAGCGCAAATGGCGCTATTGCTTAATTTTAAATTTAGCTAGTTTGGACGCAACGGCTTGCTTTTAAAATTTTGCGGTGCGATCGGTTTATTTTAAATTTGTCGGCAGCGTAGGCGCGGCGACTTGTCTTTAAAACATAGCGCGTTTTGCTTGGTATCGGCGCGATCTTTGATCCCGCAGCGCACCGCCCTGGTTAAATTTAGTGACAGCTCACTTTTAAATTTCATAGCGCGAGCGCTGTTGAAATTTCTTTAAAGCGGTTTGTCATTTTTAAAGTGCGCGTAAATTTAACGCACGTCGCCTTGCCTGTGCCGCTCGTAGATTTCGGCTTCGGAATTTTATCCGTGCCCATGTGTGAGCTGCTCTAAATTTATAGCGGCATCTTTTTCGATATGGTCGCTGTTTTTAAAATTTTATGTTCGCGGCGGTTGAGAATTCTATCTTTGCGCAGATTTGTTTTTGCTTTGCGCGCAAATTTTATCGTGATTAAATTTATCGCCAAGGCGCAAAATTTTAAAATTTTGCCGCCGCTAGCTTTTGGCGCGGAGCATAAATAATCCGCCGCATAAACGGGAGCGATCTAAATTTAAGGATATCTATGAACGGCGAAATATATCTCTCGTGCGCGCTGTGCGTCGCGCTAAAATCAGCTCTGCGCGGCAATCCTGAGCCGCTGCCGCAAGATCAAAAATATATAAAATATTTAAATTTTGAATTTGCAAAGGAGCATTTCCGCACCGCAGAGGGCGCGATCCGCGCAGCGCATGGCGGCGTAAACGACGCAAGTAAAGCTGCGGAGCAAAAAGATGCGTACGGCGCAGTGCAGAGCAGTGCGACGGACGAAGCCAGAGAAAGCGGCGAGACAGTGAAACAAAAGCGCGCGAACGGCAAAGAAGCGGCAAATGAAAAAACGGCGGGTAAAAAAGGCGCCGACGAAAGCACGGGCTCGCCACTTTTGCAAAAAGCGCGCGAGTTTTTCACAGGACGGCTCGCGCAAAAAGGGCGCGAGGACGAGCCGATCTCCGCACGGCGGCGTTGGATAGAGCAGTGCCTAAAGCTCGGTCTGAAGGACGCGGGGCTTAGTATTCCAACTTTCGCAAAAGATAGAGCGCTTTTGGGCTTTTCGGGGATGAACGTAAACGGCATCGTCTGCCGCTTTGAGGATTTTGACGGCGTTTTTACGCCTGATTGGAAATACGATCGCGACAAAAAGGCTTGGTATGTGAAATACGTCGAGCGCCTTTGGCGCGGGATGCCGCGGGATGCGCTAAACACGCGCGATAACAGCGCAGAATTCGGGAATGTTTTAGTGCAAATCAGGGATTTTGCGAGCAAGATAGGCTGCGAAAACTTTGCGCAGACGTTTGATAATGCGCTTAAGACGCTGCGGGGCGAAGTCCCCGTGGGCGAGTATTACGCCGTTTCGTTTGCAGCGCTACCGCAGCTGAGCTTGAGGGCGTTTGCCGCAGCGGGGATCGCCGATGTGTTCGGTGCGATGGGCTCTTGGAATGACGAGCCGCCGTCTATGGCGCAAGAAATGGGGCTCGGGGGCGAATACGACCGCCTCTCGGACGAGCTCTTGGCGCAGAAAAACTTAGCGATTTTGTTTGCGATAAATGGCTGGTAGAGCTTTGGCACAAGAGCTAGAAAGCGCGCTAAGCCTCTATCGTCACAGGCCTATCAAACGCCGTTACGCTCGGCAGTTCGCCTTTAAATTTCTCGATCTGCACTATGCTCGTGTGCGCGGTGTTGCTTTGCGATAGCTGCGAGCTAGGCACGTCCTTAGTTAGCACGTTTATGTTGCCGTGTTTGCATAGGCTGCGCTCGCCCCAGACGGCGGGGTCGTACCACCCGCCCTCGCTCACGATCACGACGTTATCTTGCGCGGTATCGCTTACCAGTGCGCCGCAGAGGATCTCGCCTCGGTCGTTGTAGATTCTTACCACGTCGCCCGTTTTGATACCGCGCGCCTTTGCCGTGGCGGGGCTGATGAGTGCCGGTTCGCGGTTTGCGATCTCGGCGTAGTTGCGGATGAGCGAGTTGTTTAGCTGCGAGTGGAGCCTAAATTTGGAATGCGCGCCGCTGATGGCGATAGGATACTTGCTCACGTCGCCGCCCAGCCACTCAAACGGCTCCATCCACGTCGCGTGCGGCGGGCAGTCGGGATATCCTAGCTTTTCGACCGCTTCGGAGTAGAGCTCGATCTTGCCCGACGGGGTTTTTAGCGCGTTTTTCTCGGGATCGGCGCGGAAGTCCGCGTAGTTTGTGAAGTATCTCTTTTTCTCGTCGATTTTATCAAATTTAACGTAGCCCTTTTGTCAAAACTCCTCAAATTTCGGCATCGCTATGCCCATGCCTTCGGCTTTTTGGACTGCATCGGCGTAGATTTCCTTTACCCATTCAAGCTCCGTTTTGCCCTCGCTAAAGGCCTGCTCGTACTCCTCGCCCCACTGCGCGCAGATGAGCCGCGCGATCTCAAAGTCGCTCTTGCTCTCGCCCGCGGGCTTTACTAGCGGCTTAATCGCAAAAAGGTACTCGCTAGTCGAGTTTGCAAACTCTATGTCCGTGCGCTCGCATTCTAGAGCAGCTGGCAGCACGATGTCGCTGAGCCTCGCCGTACTCGTCCAAAAGGGCTCCGTGGTGATGATCGCTTCTATCTTTTTCATCGCCGCGATCGCGCGGTTGGTGTCGGGGTGACGGGTGAAGGTCGAGCCGTTGGCGTTAAACATCACGCGGATGTACGGCATGACGTATTTCTTGCCGTTTCGCTCGATTTGCTTGCCCGGCTCCATGATCGCGTCTATGAGCCTGCTGTTTGGTATCTCGTGGTATTTGGCTTTGGCTAGCTTGCCCTGCGGGGCGATGTATTTTTCGTTTACCGCGGGATTAAAGGCCTGAAGCTTTGGCACGATGAAGCTAATATCGGCGTTTTTATGCATCTTATCGTTCATCACGTAGCCGCGCCCGGTCTTGCCGATATCGCCTAGCATCGCAGCTAGCGCGATCAGCGCCCAGTACGCCATCTCGCCGTGGTGCTGGCGCTGGATAGAGTAGCCCGTGACTATGAGCGTGTCTTTTTTAGCGAGCGTGTCGGCTAGGCTTTTTAGCTCTTTTTCGCTCACGCCGCAAATTTTACTCGCCCATTTTAGATCCTTTTTCGCGCCGTCTTTCGCGCCGGTGAAATAATCCTTAAATTTATCAAACCCGACCGTGTAGCGCTCTATAAATTCCTTGTCGTAAAGTCCGTTTTCGTAAAGATAATCGCAAAGCCCGATCAGCATCGCCGTATCGGTGCAAGGGCGCACGGCAAGATAATCCGCGCCGAAATACTCCGCCGTTTCGTTGCGGTAGACGTCGACGCTGTAAATTTTCATCTCGCCTTTTTTAAATTTCTCTTTCATGATCTCGTAGTAGGCATAGGAGTTGTGCATCGGCACGCCGATGGCGATCTCGTTTGATACAACTGGGTTAGTGCCCCAAAACACGATCGTTTTGGCCTCCTTTACCACGCCTTCCCAGCGCGTAGGATTATGCGTCGGATCGATAGAACCGGTCACGTGAGGCAAAAACGCCGTCGCCGCGCCGTATGAGTAGCCGCCAAGCTCGCTCACGTAGCCTCCTAGCGCGTTTAGCATGCGTTTTGCGGTGCGCTGCGAGTGGCCGACCTTGCCTAGGCTGCCCCACTGATAAAGCTGCCCGTATATGGCCTCAGAGCCGTATTTATCGAAGTTTTCTTTTAAAATTTTAGCGCTTAGCTTTATCGCCTCGTCCCAGCTAACGCGCACGAAGGGCTCTTTGCCGCGAAGCTGCGGCTTTGGATTTGAGGGATCGGCTAGGAAGCTTTTGCGCACGTAGGGGTATTTCACGCGCGTTTCGTTTTGGATGTGATCGCTTAGGGCGTTGTTTAGCACCGTTGGCATCGCGTCGCCCTCGAAGGGCTCTGTGCCAACGACCCTGCCGCCGATGGTTTTTACGTAAAACGCGCCGAATTTATTCGCGCAAAGCCCCATCTGCTCGTCAAATATCGCCTGCGCCGCCGCGTCAAATTGTTTTGCCTGCGCTGAAGCCGCAGCTAGCGCACCTAGTTTTAGAAAATCTCGTCTTTTCATGGTTTTTCTCCGTTAAATTTAAATTTGTTTGTTTGGTTTAAATTTAGCAGGATTTATGAGGTTGAACTTTGCATCGTTTGCCTTTATAACGTATTACGCGACCTCGCGTCTTGGCGGTAATTTTACGAAATTTAGGCTTAATTTGCCATTTATCTATGGCGTCGCGATGGAATTCTATTAGAGCTAAGCACTAGATAAATTCCGCCGCGACTATTTGGGTCAAAAGTTATACGTAAGGCTTAGATTGAAGGTGCGCGGATCGCCGTAGATCATTCGATTAGAACCGATACCCTCAAAATAGCGCTTATCGGTTATGTTATCGACGTTTAGCTGCACATCTAGGTTTTTACTCGCTTTGTAGCCTAGCATTACGTTTGCAATCGTGTAAGCTTTCTGCTCGATCCTGCCGTATGGCGAGTCGGAATAAATCTTTGAGCGATACATCGCGCCCGCGCCGATTCTAAACGCGCCGATCTCATATTTGGCAAAAAGATTTGCGCTGGTGCGGGATGAGTCGCTGGCGTAGATATTGCCGTCAGCGTCTTTGGCTTTGTAGTGCGCTAGCCCCATGCTTAGGCTTAGTGCATCGGTAATTTTACCGTTTACATCCGCTTCAAAGCCCCTGCTGGTTACTCCGCGACCCTGCCTGTAAGCGTAGGAATTTGTGCCCGTGATATACTCGTCGGTACGGATGCCGAGCTTATCTTGGATGATCTTAAAAACGCCCAGGCTTGCTTGCAGATCGCCGTCAAAATACTCGCCTTTGATGCCCGCTTCGTAGTCCTTGCCTTGGATGGGATCAAGATATTTATTGTTTTTGTCCTTGTAGGTTTGAGGTTTAAAAATACTCGTATAACTTGCATAAAGGGTATGATGATCGTCTAAATCATAGGTGATCCCTGCATATGGAGTAATTTCGCGGGTAAAATTTCTATTATCCGCTCCACCTGTAATTTTATATTTATAGTAACTCATCCGCGTTCCTAATAAGAGCTTTAAATCCTCGGTAATTGAGAGTTTATTCGCGGCATAAATTGCTTTTTGAATAGTTCGATCGGCATTATTTTGATCTACATACGGTAAGCGTGGATCTTCAATATGAAGGTCGTTAAAATTTATTCTAGTACGCGCGGCATAAGCAAGGCCTGCTGGAGTATTTCGGTTATTCCAGTAGCTACTTACGTTATCAGATCCTTTTTTGTAAAGATTATACATCACACCAAATACAAATTCATGATCTTGTTCGAAAAATTCATAAGGGATATTCACATAGGCATCGATATTGTGGATATTCTCTTCGCGCTTGTTAGCATAAACGCTAAGATCGGCGACGTTTCCGATGCCGCCAGGGCCTACCCTGCCGCCATAATAGAGCAAATTTGAATCGGTATGAGCACGACGAAACGAATAACTCAAGCTTAAACTCGCCTCGTTTGAGAAATATTGTTTAAAATCGGCATAAAAATCAAGCGTAGAGATGTCGTATCGCGTCCAAGGCTGAGAGAAAATTTTGTTTTTGCCGAAGTGCGTGCGCGTACCATCCGAGTTAAACGCGGGCATTCCGCCCCAGCGCGTGCCATGTCGGCGTAGAGTCTGATAAAATGAGCCAAAGCTCAGCCTTGAATCGTCTGTTACATCGATATCTAATACGCCATAAACGGCAGTATTGCGACGATTGTAATAGTCCATATAAGAGTGCGATCGTTCATGCATAAACGCTAGGCGTCCGCGCACCGAACCGCTTTGATTGAGCGGGCTTTGCACATCGGTTTTAAGCCCGTATTTGTCGTATGAGCCGCCGTTTAGACTTATATATCCTTTCGGAACGGCGGAATCCGCGTGCTTGCGGATAAAATTTAAACTCGCGGCAGGATTTCCCGCGCCCGCCAATAATCCGTTCGCACCCTTTACTACCTCAACGCGCTCATATGGCAGTAAATTTAGATCGTTCGCCCCGAGGCTAAAACCTCCGAAGCTAGGCATCGAATCAAGCAGATAATAATCTATGCTAAATCCGCGCGCCGTAGGGTAGAGCCTCTCATCCATACGCCCGCTCGTAATGCCCGCGATATTTCGCATCAGCACCTGATAATCGGTTATCCCCATATCTTTTAGTTTGGCTTCGGTCACCACGGTAAGAGACTGGGGCGTTTCTCTTGCCGTAAGATCGAGCCTGGTGGTACTTTTAACGAGCTTTCTAGCCTCATAATCTCTGTCGTCGCGACGGAGCTTTTGGGTATCTTGCACCTCTATGGTGCCTAAGTCCTCCGGGGTGCTCGCAGTGGCGTTATTTTCCGCATAAAGTGAAGTTAGCATATTTAATACGACTACGAGCGAAAGAGATACTTTCTTCATAACTTTCTCCTTTTAGAATTTCTATTTTTTAAGGTTATGTAAAATCCGCAAATGCTTAAAAATAGGGGCGCAAGCCCCGCTAAAAACCATATAAGCTTCGTTATTGCGCCGTATGAGCCCGCATGGGCGCGACGAAAGCCGTCTTGAAGTTTGTCCGAAAAATCCGCATCGTTTATAAAGTCCGCTTTTAAAATTTCGCCTGCATCCGATATCGTGATACGGCTCGCGTAAGGGCTTTGCAGCGGGTTTTGCCCCGCCTCGAAGCCGTATACGGTAAAAGCGCCGCCCGGACAGAGCGGAAAGGCGATATAGGTGGAGCGAAATTCTTTAAATTTAACCGCTATCCGCGCTAAAGCCTCATCTAGCGTCGCAAGATTTTGCGCCGTTTTCATGCTTACCGCTCCGTTTGATGCCGCGACGGTGGAATTTTGCTCGGTCTTAAAATTCTGCAAGACCGCGCCGCATGGATTTGCGAGCGGCTTGTAAGTTACCGCCCTTAGCTCCCACTATGCTCCGCTTATAGCTATAGCAAACATTACGGGAGTGCTCGCGACTCCGATTAGGCGGTGAGCGCCGCGCATAAAATATATGGCCCGATCTAGCCTCAGCGAGAATAAGTTTTGCCAAAATTTTTTGTAGATAAAAAAGCCGCTAATGCCGATAAGTAGCGCGCTAAGCCCCACGATACCCGTAAAAATTCTACCGCCGAGACCTAAAAACAGCTCCGCGTGCAGTTTATTTATCGCGCCGATAAAGCCCTCATCTCGCGGTATAGACGCGCCTTTTATCTCGCCGTTAAAGGCGTCCAGGTAAATTAGGGCCTGCTTTTGTAGCTTCTGCGAGGAAAGTCTGATTTTATCGGTCTTTAAAGGATCTTGCGCGATGCTCCAGCCCATGATCGCGTACTCTTTAAATTTGGAATTTATCTCGGATTGCAGGGTACTAAATTTCATTCTAACGGGGAATTTCGCTATGCTTTCTTGCGTCCTAAACACCTTGTCTTTTAGCAAAACTTCATTGATCTGCTCCGCGTAAACTAAAACCGAGCCGCTTATAGAAATGATTATAAGGGGTATGCAAAATATCAAAGATAGCCACAAATGAAATTTGCGCGAGATTTTGCGAAAGGATTTAGACAAAATTTTCCTTTTTTTGAAAATTATTTTAATTAAGACGGCGTGATTTTAGTGAAAATTGTATTAAAGCATCTTGAAAGTCATTATAATTTTTTAGCTAAAATTTTACGGCGTAAAATTTGCTTGAATGATTTATCTATAGAAATTTTAAAAGCTATTTTAAAATTTTAAGAGCCGAGCGAATATTAAAATTTTCGCGCACAGGAGAGTTTAAATTTAAAGCAAATTTCGGATTTTAAAATTTCAATATCACGCAGGGTCGTGTTTGGGTTGCAGGCGTGGACGATCAACGACTCAAGTGGCTTGCAAATTCCGCACTCGCCAAAAAAACTCTGCGTTGCAGCGATTTAAATCTTTAATCGCGAAATTTGCAATTACGCGATTAAAAGAATTTACCGATAAGCGCATATCCCCACAGCGCGGC
The DNA here is from genome assembly GCA_963525605.1 of uncultured Campylobacter sp. GTDB lineage: Bacteria > Campylobacterota > Campylobacteria > Campylobacterales > Campylobacteraceae > Campylobacter_B. The sequence goes on along the minus strand of CAURKZ010000004.1, from coordinate 78,136 downwards.
GTTGAGAAATAGGCTCATCATCACGGCGGTGCTTGCGGTGTCTTTGGCGCCCTTGGCTAGCGGGTGGATTTCGCTCGTGGCAAGATCGATCGCGCGCTCGACGGCGGAGTTTATGCACTCGGTTGTGAGCGTAAAGACCGCGCCGAAGATCAAAAATAGATTTAGCACCGCGCCGAAATTCCAAAAAAATAGCGACAGTGCAAGCGGCACGAACACGCAAAGCTCGAGTCTGAAGCTACGCTCGCTGCGCAGCATCTCGCAAAGACCCGCCATAGCGTAGCCCCAGTTGGCAAAAAATCGGTATTTGGGCTGATTGCGCATAATTTTCCTTTAAATTTAGTCAAAATTTCGTATAATCATACCAAAATTTTTAGGCCAAAGGCTAAATTTGAAACTGATTAGTTGGAACGTAAACGGACTGCGCGCAGTACTCGGCAAAGACGGCTTTGCATGGCTTGCGGAGCAAAACCCCGATTTTTTGGGCTTGCAAGAGATCAAGGTGAGCGAAAAGGACGCTCCGAAAGGGCTTTATGAGCTTGGATTTTCTCAGATCGATCTAAATTCCGCCGCTCGTGCGGGATATTCGGGCGTGGCGAGCCTGGCTAAATTTAAAAGCGAGACGAGCAAAGCGCTGTTTTTCCCCGACGACGAGGGGCGCGTGCTGCAGCACCGCTTCGGCGATGTCGTGCTTTTTAATATCTACTTTCCCAACGGCCAAAAGGACGAGGCGCGGCTAGCCTACAAGATGGAATTTTACGCGAAATTCCTAGCCTACGCGCGCAGCCTCGCGGAGCAGGGGCTCGGGGTGATATTTTGCGGCGACGTAAATACCGCGCACCGCGAGATCGATCTTGCAAACCCCAAAGCAAACTCCAAAACCTCGGGCTTTTTGCCGATCGAGCGGGCGTGGCTCGATGAAGTGGAGGCGGCGGGCTTCGTGGACACTTTCCGTGCCGTGCATGGCGAGCTGCGGGACGCCTACTCGTGGTGGAGCTACCGCTTTAACGCGCGCGCAAAAAACGTAGGCTGGCGGATCGATTATTTTTTCATCTCGGCTAATTTGCGCTCGCAGCTAAAGGACGCTTTCATCCTAAGCGACGTGATGGGCAGCGATCACTGCCCCGTGGGCATCGAGATCGAAATTTAGCCGGGGCAAATTTCGCGCCGCGAGCTTTGATTTGCGCGGCTCGCGGATAAGGTGCGCGTAGCTTTGCAAGCTAATGCGCGGATTTAAAGAGGCGGTGCATAAACGCTGCGCGATAAAATTTTAAATTTAAGGAGAGAAGATGTTAAGCGATATCGAAATAGCAAATGCGGCGAAGCCGGATAAAATTTCAAACGTTGCGAAAAATTTGGGGCTCGGCGAGGATGAGATCGAGCTGTACGGCCACTACAAAGCTAAGCTAAATATCAAGCCGCGCCCGCGCGCTTCGAAGCTTATTTTGGTCACGGCGACCAATCCGACGCCTTTTGGCGAGGGCAAGACTACGACCTCCATCGGTTTAGCCGACGCGCTAAAGCGTATAGGCAAAAGCGTCTGCCTTGCGCTGCGCGAGCCGTCGCTGGGGCCCGTTTTCGGTATTAAAGGCGGAGCCGCGGGCGGCGGGTACTCGCAGCTGGTGCCGATGGACGATCTAAATTTACACTTCAACGGCGATTTTCACGCGATCACCTCCGCAAACAACCTCATTTCGGCGGTCATCGATAACTCGCTGTATCAAGAAAACCCGCTAAAGATCGAGAAAATTCTATGGAAGCGCTGCATGGATATGAACGATCGCGCGCTGCGCCACATCACCGTAGGACAGGGCGGGCGCACCGACGGAGTAGAGCGCGAGGACGGCTTTAATATCACCGCAGCTAGCGAGATAATGGCGGTGCTGTGCCTCTCAAACGATCTTGCCGAGCTTAAGGAAAACATCGCAAACATCATGGTCGCCTACGATACGCAGGGAGAGCCGATATACGTGCGCGATCTGGGCTGCGCGGATGCCGTGGCGATCCTGCTAAAAGACGCGATGAAGCCTAATCTCATCCAAAGCCTTGAGCACACGCCCGCGCTCGTGCACGGAGGACCCTTTGCAAATATCGCGCACGGCTGCAACTCCATAATGGCGAGCAAGTTAGCTCTAAGTCTTGCCGATTACGCCGTGACGGAGGCGGGCTTCGGAAGCGAGCTCGGGGCTGAAAAATTTATCGACATTAAGTGCCGCCGCGCGGGCATCGCTCCGGATGCCGCGGTGCTGGTTAGCACGATCCGTTCGCTTAAATACAACGGCGGCGCGGATAAAGAAAGTATCGCGAGCCCGGATCTTGCCGCGCTTCAAAAAGGCATCGTAAATTTAGGCGGGCATATTGAAATTTTACAAAACTTCGGGCTAAATCCGATCGTGGCGCTTAATCGCTTTAGCTTCGATAGTGACGAGGAGATTGCCTTCGTGCGCGAGTACTGCAAGCAGCGCTGCGTGCAGATGGCGATTTGCGAAAATTTCGCCAAAGGAGGCGAGGGCGCGCTTGAGCTAGCCCGTCTCGTCATAGATGAATGCGAGCGCGCTAAGGAGCTGAAGTTTGCCTACGAGCTTAGCGACGATACGGCGAGCAAGATCGAAAAGATCGCTACTAAAATTTACGGCGCGAGCGAGGTCGTTTTCGAGCCGGAGGCGCAAAAGGCGCTACAGCACATCAAGGCTTTGGGGCTTGAGCGGCTAAACGTCTGCATCGCAAAGACGCAGTATAGCTTTAGCGACGATGCTAAGGCGCTTGGGCGAGCGCGCGGCTTTAAGCTTAGCGTCAAGGACCTTCAGATCCGCACGGGAGCGGGATTTATCGTCGCCGTCTGCGGCAAGATAATGCTGATGCCGGGGCTGCCGAAGGTTCCTAACGCGCTAAATATGAGGATCACGGACGATGGCGTTATAAGCGGGCTAGCATGAAATTTTATTTTCGGCGCTCAAAGCCAAAGCCGAAAATTCCGCACTTGGGCGGTAAAATTTAGCTGCGGGCTTCGGCGGCGATAAATTTTGCTTGCAGGTTGCGGCGAGTTTATCGCGCCCCGGTTTTAGTGCGCTCGAGCTTTATCGCGCCGGGTTTTAGCCAGTCGAGTTTTGGTTGGTCGGATTGGTCGGATTGGTCGGATTTCGGTGAGCCGAGCTCGGCGCGCGAAATTTCATTGAATTTCGCGCAAGATCTACACAGAAATTCAGCGTGAAACCTGCGTGGGTTTGGCATTTGAAATTTTGCTCGCAAAATTCCGCGCAAAACCGGGCGCAAGATTTTAAACCGAGCCGCTCGCGAGTTTGCGAGCTCATCGCGGCAAGATTTAAAATTTCATAATGCATAAGCTCGCCGTGAAATTCAAAATTTCACGCGGCTGCGCACAGTGTCATGTGTCGCTACGAGATTCTAAATTTCATGTCGAGCGCACCGTGAAATTAATCCGTCGGTCGCGCAGCAGATCGCCGCACGAGCTAAAATTCTCGCTTGCACCGCGATATGCACCGCCGCAAGTTAAATTATGCGGCAGGCGAGCTAAATTTTACGCTCGTGCGGATCAATCATGTTGGCGGAGGTTTGCGACGCCCAGATTAAATTTTACATACCGTCGTGTAGCGCCTGCAGTGGGTGCGGATGCTTGATCCGTTCTGCTTGCAAAGGCGCAGGCGGCTATAGCTGCATGGCAGTAGAGCTAAATTTTACGAGCCGATGCGTCGCGTCATGAAATTTCGTGCTGCTCGCTGCGAACTAAATTTGCGCGACGACTATATGCCGCTGCGCGCTCGTAAATTAAATTGCACTCCACGCACCCGTCGCCTGATTGTCGCGCGGGATTGAAATTTGCGCGCCGCTTATCGCAGAATTTTAGGCCGCTGCGCGCCGCGCCATAGTTGTCGTAAAATTTTAAATTTCATGCTGTGCGTACGTACGAGCTAGCTGTGAAATTTAAAATTTCACGCGGCCGCGAAATTTGCTGTGCGTTATGCCGTATTGCGCATCATCGCGAGCCAAATTATGTGCTGCTGCGGAATTAAAGTCTTGCATACCCGCTGCTACCGCTCGGGCGCCGTATGCCTCGCGGCTCCGTTTTGCGATCCGTTCGCGCCGTATTTGTTGCGATCAGTTACGCGCGTCGCCGTCGCAGTGCGAGATTCTGCGTCTAGCTCTATTTTAGAGCTTTGATTTGCAGCGAGATTTTACGGCGCGCAATGGCGCTAAATTCCATCCTGCGTGAGATTTTGGAATTTTAAAATTCCCTTTCGCGGTATAATTGTATGAAATGCAAAATTTGCAGGATCTTAATAAAGGAATTTTAAAATTTATGCGGCACGGCTTTGTGGCGCGCCCGCAAGAAAGGAGCGATCATGGACAAGCTGGATAAAGAGGAGCTAGCAGAGGTGTTTGTCGCTAGGCTTAAAGCCCTAGCGCGTAGCGGCGGCGCCGATCTGCGTGAGCTTGATCGCGAGTTTTACGGATTTAGCGTGAGGCTTGGCGTGCGTTATGACTTTGCCGGCAAGTTTAGCGTCTCGCAGATAAGTGGCGGCGAGCGCGCTCAGCTGCATTTCGCAGATATCGCGCAGTTCGAAGCTCACGCACGCGAGTGCCTACGCGCGGCAAGCACTGATGCGGAGCTAGGCGAGGCCTTTATGCTACGCCTGCGTGCAGATCCCCAAAAAGCCGCTACGAATGCGGATCAAATCATAAAATTCTACGATTTTAAGCCCTTTAGCGTTCAGCTGCGTTGCGAGCATTGCAGCGGATCGGGCAGGAGACTCTGCAAAGCCTGCGAAGGCGCAGGCAAGGCGCCATGCGCTAACTGCGGCGGGCGCGGGCGCTTGATCTGCCCCGATTGCAAGGGCACCGGCGGCTATAGTCGCGCGGCGTTAAGCTCTACGGACGCTCATGCGCGCGGCCTTTCTGGAGGCGACTCTGCAGGCCCTGCGTCAAATTCTATGGGCTATCGCTTCATTCCCTGCGCTAGCTGCGGCGGTAGCGGCTCGCGCATTTGTCCCGCTTGCGGCGGCGCAGGCAGATTACGCTGCGAAAAGTGCGGCGGTGCGGGTGATTTTCGCTGCGATCACTGCGATGGGCGCGGATATTTCACTCGCACCGGCAAAGTATCCGTTTATGCCCGCCCGAGCGTCAGTATAGGCGCTAGCTCGCAGGTTTTCGGGCGCGAGCTGCTGGAGTTTTTATGCAGCAAGGGCGTAGGTTTTGCGGCGCGCAGACTTTTATTTCGTCTAAGCTCGCTGCGATCGGTGCAGGGCGGCTGCGAAGCAGTATTTAGCGCGGAGGATGATTTTTTGCGCTTGAGTTTTGCCGTCTGCGGCAAGGCTTACGATGCGGCGTGCTTTGGTGGCGCGACATTCGTAAGACCTAACTTTTTTGACGAAGTTTTTGCGCCGAAGCTTGCGGCGGTGCGCGGCGCACCCGCTAGGCTAGGGCAGAACGATGCGCAAAGCCTTTTTGCGCTATTTCGCGCAAAGCCTGTGCTGGATGCGGCGATGCGCCTAGCTAGTGCTAAGCTGCGCGGCGAGACGCTAAATCTCGAGCAGTTACGCGGCGCGGACGGACATTTTAACTCTGTAAATTCTACCTGCAGCGCGGCTGATCGCGACGCTTTGAGCCTTGAAAAAGACGCTCCGCGCAAAGAAAATCTCGAGGGCGGCGCGAGCGTAAAATTTGCGGGCACGAAATTCGCGAGCGCTTCGGCAAATTCTATGGGTGCGGAAGATAATCGCCTGGGGTTGCGCGGAGAGCAAGGCAGGTTCGCAGGAGGAGTGAGCGGTGGCATAAAATTTGCCGGGGCGGATCTTTTGGAAGGTGGAGAGAATTCTGCCGGCGATTTTGAGGCTAGGCAGCAAAACAGCGAAGCTCTCGCGCAGAATGGACCTAATTTTGCCGGCTCGCAAGAGGGCTTAAGCGGCACTTCTGATCGCAATGCGGAGGGTCTTTACGAATTACGCGGCGAGCGAGATTACCGAGATTTAAGCGCCTTGGGTGCTGAAAATTCCACAAATTCCATAGACTCCGCCGCAATCAATTCCGCAAATTCCAAAAACCTCGCCGCTGCAAAATTTAAAAATCGCGCGAATACGCAAGATCCTGCCGCGTCAAATTCTAAAATTTCGCCCTTTGTCCGATTAAAGAAATTCTTTTTCCCGCATTCTTTGCGCGAGGATTGCGCGCAGAGTTTTGCCGCGGCGATTATGCGCGTTTGCGAGGGCTTTATTTCGCAGCAATGCGCTCGCGATTTGGGCGGAACGATGGCTGGGGCGCTTGGCGTGCTAAGTCCGCGATATGACCGCGCGGTGTGGTGCATAGGCGGAGGCGCACTCATCGCAGCGGCTGCGCTGGCGTGCGAGGGCTGCTTCGAGATGATCTTTGCGGAGCATTATTTTTGGGCACTTGCATGCGGCGCGGTAATCGCTGCTGCAGGGCTGCTGGGCGGTGTGGCGCTGTGGCTGGCAAGCGCAGTGCGGTGCACCGTAAAAGCTCGTAAAATTCCGCGAGAGTATCGCTGCGGCAGGGGCGGCGCGGCGTTTACTCGCTTTTGCAAAGCTCTGCTCTGCGTCGTTTTGGCTAGCGCAATCTACGGAGGCGCGGCAAATACGGGCTATGTGCCGAAAACGGGCGCAGCATGGCTGCTGCGAGGGTGGATGCCTACATTTTTTGAGGACGAAAATTCCGCTTCTGCGAGTGATGGCGTAAATTCTGTAGACGAAAATTCTACGAGTGCAAGCTCTAACGGCTCTGAAAGCCCTGCTTCAAATTCCGCTTCCGGGGCGACTAAGGATTCCGCTGCGATGCAAAAGGATAAAATTTTATATATCCAAAAAAGCATCGGAGTGAAGCAGGATGGGATTTTTGGCGCACGCACGTTAAAAAAGGCGAGGGAGGTTTTGGATCAAAACCTAAGCGGCGTCGATGAAATTTACGAGGCGCTAAAAAGCAAAGAGCAGGCGAGAACGAACCCGAACTCTAGCGATCAAACTGCACCTTAGACTTAGCGTGCGATCTTAAAAAACCAAAAAGGACGAAAATGAAAAATAAAATTTTAATTCTAGCATTCGCTGCGGCGCTTTCCGCAAATTTCGCGCTAGCCGAAAATTTTGAAATCACCGCAGATGATATAAGCTGGGCTACAAAATCCTGCGATAAGGGCGATATAAAGGCGTGCGGGGCGTTAGCGCAGATTTATAATTATGGCTGGGGCGTGCCGCAAGATCTGCTAAAGGCTGCGCCGTTATACGTCAAAGCTTGCAAAGGCGGCGATGCGGAGTCGTGCGTAAATTTAGGCATTTTGTATCAAAGCGGAGAGGGGATGCCACGCGATGAGGCAAAGGCGGCAGAGCTGTTTGACAAAGCCTGCGATGACGGGCACGCGATAGGCTGCAGTAACGCAGGCTCTGCGTATATCAAAGGTAGGGGCGTGCGCAAAGACGCTATAAAGGGCGTAGGTTACTATGTGCGCGGTTGCGATATGGATATCGCGGACAGCTGGCTTGCGTGCTTAAATTTAGCGCGTCTTTACGAGGGCAGTGATAATGTTAAAGCCGTGCAGTACTACAAAAAGGCTTGCGAGCTGGGCGGCAAGGATAGATTTATGAGCTCGGTAGCGGAGCATGAGCAGATATGGAAAAGCTCATGCGAAAGTTATGAGAGGCTTAAATAGCCGCGCAAGCCCTTACATGCTCGTATTTTAGGAGGCAAAATCATGACGTTAGCGCTGATCCGCCACGTTACGCCGCTGATCGATCGCGGCGTATGCGACGCCGCAGAAGCGGCACGGCGCGCGATCCTGTATGACGCTACGCTAAGCTTAGCTTTGTGGCAAACCGATAAATTTAAAAGCAGCGCCGCATACGAAAAGCTCGCTCGCATAAGCCGAGTATGTTCCTCTCCGCTGCCGCGCGCCGCGCTTACGGCGCAAAAGCTATTCCCGCAGCGGGGCATAGAGTACCTAGAGGCTTTGCGCGAGTTTAATCTACGAATATTCCCCATGCCGCTAATAAAAATGCCGTTTGATTGTTGGCTCGTGCTCTCGCGCCTGCTGTGGCTGTGCGGCACGAACCCTAGCGGCGCAAGCGCAGGAGCGGAACGGCGGCGCGCGCTTGATCTGGCGCCGTCTTTGCTAGAGACGGACACTGCGGTGATCGCGCACGGCTTCGTGCTGCGCGTAATACGCCATAGCGCGCGGCGGGCAGGCTACCGCCTGATATACCGCTTTTGCGAGGGCTGCTTCTGCGTAGAAATTTGGCAGCGCGCCGCCTAAAGATACCGCTCTGCGCGAAATTTTGAAATTTTGCGCAGCTAAGAGATTATGAAATTTCGTAAAAGGGATTTACAATCGGAATTTCGCGCCGCAAAATCGAAAAGACGGAGCTTTGCTAGATTAAATTTACAGGTCAAATTTATCGGAAGCTACTTTGAAATTTTGCGGAATTTTATTTCAGCGCAAAGATAGCGCCGTTTTAAAAGGTGGGAGATTCTTGAAATTTATGCACGCGCCACGATAAACGCGAGCTGCATCGATTTGCGTAGGTAAATCGTGCTGAGTTAAAATTTAGAATTTATGACGCAAAATTTTAAAATTCTACGAACCGTAAATTTACGGCTTAAATCCAAAATTCCGTTATGATGAAATTTAAAAATTTTACGTTGCTTTAAATTTGCCTGCAAATTTGAAATTTCATGTTATTTAACGAGTTACGCACTGCACCGATAAATCTGCGAGGATTTAAAAATCCTCGCTTCGCACCACCGTTCTTCGCACCACCGAATTTATGCTAGTAGGTGTAGAACCTCTCTAAAACACCACTAGATACGCATTTAATAGCTTGTGCATTTTTTATAAACTTAGAGGCAGTAACTATAGGAGTAATTTTCGCAATTCTTCTCTATATAATTCTAGCAAAAGGTTACTTATATAACTATCATTTATAAGTTGTTATTATTTTTACAATATTTTTTAGCATGGGTTTAAAATTTATAAAATCTATATCTTTATAGTTCTTTGAAATATATTTTGAAAAAATTTCCTTACTATAGTGCTTTTGTTTATCAAAAATAGCCGAGTCCCTACAAAATACTTTTCCATCCATCTTATGATTAAGCGTCTTATCATCAAACAAATCTTCTATTTCACACTCTTCTTTATCTCTTACTAGCTGATTTGTTATCATAAATAAGTTGTCTACAATATTTGCATATAGCTCTTTATCTAATATATTCTCAAATTCTTTCTTATTGGTAAAATTTATAAATTTCCTTACAGGCTTCTTATTATTAGGTATTTCATTGTCAAAAATAAGAATGACTGGATTTGCAGCTATATCTTTTGTTATTTTTTTAAAATACTCAGAATAATTTACAACTTCTCGTCCTACAAAAAACCTATAGATATTTTGAATTGAATCCGCTCCATCTTTTACAAAATTTAAAAAATATTCAAGCCTCTTTGTTCTTCTTAAAAATGATACTTTAAATTCAAATTCGTCATTACTATTTTTTTTAATCAAATCTGGAAAATATGCATATAGACTTTTTATTGCGGATTTCAAATACAATATATCCGTTTTTCCTTCTGTAATAATGAGTGGTTTTTGATTAGCAAAGAAATACTTATAAAAAATAAATTTTTGATATTCTTTTTCTCTGCAATTTAACTTTTTATCATTACTTTTCTTACCATCGTTATGTTTATTATCATTAATATTGATTATATTGTTATACCGATCAATTTGATTAATAAAAGCAAATCTTCCTTCAAGTTGATTCATGGTGGCATCTTTGCCATCAATATTAAAGGATTTATTCTTATAAAGAGAATTGGCCATAGCTCTTGTATATTTACAATAACCATGATTTATACTTATTTTTTTATTAACAACCAATCCAGTAACTTCTTGTCTTGAATCTTTATAGAAAAGCCTAGTCTTCTTCTGGTTAATGCAAAAGCCCGCCTTTTCTACTTCTTTCGAAATACACAATAAAAACTCATTATATATATTCAAAAAATCTTTATTATTGGTAGAAAATGTTAAATCATCTGCGTATCTTGTATAATCAAGCTTATATTTTTTAGCAAGTTTTAATATTCGCATATCAAATATATTACATATTATGTTTGATATAATTGGAGAAGTCGGGGCTCCTTGCGGAAGAGAACCCTTGTAACAACATAATTGAGCTATAATAATTGCTATATCTTTTGGGATTCTGAAATTTATATTTTTTTCAAAAAACCCAACAACTCTACCGAAATGAAAGCTAGCGAAAAAGTCCTTTAAATCTATATTTAAAACAAACCGCTTATTTCTGTGGATTCTAGCATTAGTTATTATGCTTTTGCCTTTTTCAAAACCGTGAGAGATATTAATTTTTATATTTTCATCTTTTTTGATCTTATTTTGATAGTTATACAGCTTATTCATTAGTCTATTTTGTATTTTTTTTAAAATCTTCTTATCAGGCGCATTAATGATTCTAGTGCCACCATTCTTCTTTGGTATTTCAAATGTAGTATATAAATTCTCCACTTTAATGTGATAAAGTATGTAGGTTAATAATTTAAGTTCAATTCCCAAAAAAACAGCAAAATCTTTTCTTGTTTTTACATCTTTTAAACTAAGCATAACTATCCAAAGGAAAAATCAGAATGTGTGGCAACTCATTATACAAAATAATTGCATTATTGTAAGCATGTAGCAAAGTTTGCCAACATTTTAGTCAACGTTTGCGAAACACAAACACAAAATCTAGCCACACATCTTTGAAATTGTAAATACTTTTAGCTTAATTAACTATTAAACTCATTGAGTAAAAATTTATCAGTTTAATAAGCTTTTTATGACTTTAGAAAATATCTTTATGCCAGCCGTATTTTGCGATGAGTTTTTCGTGCTATCTTTTCCCCTTCTACCCCCATATCGGCAATATAATCGTAGCTTTTGATGATTATCCACGCTCCGTCATATCAAAGACCAAGTCGCTGAGATTTACCAAATAATGCAGTACATGCAGAATTCATCGATATCGGTAAATGTGGTTTCGTAGTCGTTTTAAAGGATATAAAGTGTATTTCCCGTACTCGAGCGACTATAAGTTATTTCGCCGACTTCATGCACTATGCCCTCATTATTTATGCCAAAGTACGCGGAAAGCGGGCTACCGCCTGATATACCGCTTTTGCGAGGGCTGCTTCTGCGTAGAAATTTGGCAGTGCGCCGCGTAGAGATACCACTCTGCGCGAAATTTTGAAATTTTGCGTTTTGTAAATTTTAAATTTAATGCGTCGTTTGGCAACTGTCGCGAGGCGGCGAAATTTTATAATGTAATAGGCGCCGCTTTTTGAATACGGATAGCCCGCCGCCGCGAAGTAAAATTTAAACCATACGGCGCGAGCGAGGTCGTTTTCGAGCCCGAGGCGCAAAAGGCGCTACAGCACATCAAGGCTTTGGGGCTTGAGCGGCTAAACGTCTGCATCGCCAAGACGCAATATAACTTCAGCGACGATGCCAAGGCGCTTGGGCGTGCGCGCGACTTTAAGCTCAGCGTCAAAGACCTTCAGATCCGCACGGGAGCAGGCTTCATCGTCGCCGTCTGCGGCAAGATAATGCTTATGCCGGGGCTGCCGAAGGTTCCTAACGCGCTAAATATGAAGATCACTAGCGATGGTGTTATAAGCGGGCTGGCTTGAAATTTTATTTTTCGCGCGTCCATTTTTTTTGCGTGCCCGCATTGGGGTCTAAGCTTAGCTCACCGGCCTAGTCGCGATTTAAGCTTAGCATTCGTAGGTACTCATATGAGAGCGGAGTAGAGTTGCCGATTTGCAGAATTTGGCCGAATTTGCTCGCTTGCGGGTAAATTTTAAGCGCGGGATTTTACAGATCAGCTTTGATTTTTAAAAACAGAGGCGAATTTGACGAGAATTTGACGTTAGGTTCGCCTTTTAAAATTTGACGAATTGCCCATAATTTCTCGCCAAAGCTGATAAAATTGCTTGCCTTTTTGGCAAATCGCCACTAATCGTAAATTTGAGATTTTTACGTCAAATTTATGGGAAAATCGACGTAACGTATTTTGGCGTTTTTATTGATCAAATTTGCCTAGGCAAGCCAAAAATCCTGCGCGAAACAGAGCTAAATTTTAACCCTCTCCCACGGCTCGATTCCGCCCTCGACCTCTTTAAAAATGCTCGCGATTTCTATATTTTTTACGCTTAAATTTCGCTCGTAAGCCTTGATGTCGCGCGATTTTAGCTTCTTTTGTAAAAAGGCGAATTCATACTCGATCTGACCGCGAGCGACGCTGATTTTAGCCAAATTTCGCGCGTCAAATTCGCCCACCTTCGCGGCGTCAAATTTATACTCGCGAGCGCAGCCCTCCTCATAAACTTCCGCCAGATACGCATTTACTGCCTCTAGCGCGTTTTCGTACGCGCAAAAGCGGTCAAGCTGCGGGTGATTTTTATAGCCCTTCGTGAGTCCAGCTAGCACGTTTTTAGCTAGCAGCGCCTCGCGCCACAGCGCTACGAGCCCCTTTGCGTCGAGATATTTAAAGCTTATCGTCCAAAGCCTCATTTTTGCCTTTCGTTAAATTTCGTCGTCAAATTCGGCGCGCTTTGCGCCGCAGCCTGAGCGGCGATAAATTCGCACCTTAAATTTGGCCGCACCCTAGATTAGAGGCTAAATTTTATCTCACCGCACCTTTAAATTTGCCCGCTCATTGCAGCTTGCCTCTGCATAGCACAGCGATCTTTTCTACGACCTCGTCGCCGCTAACGAGGTAGGCGAACTCGTGTAAATTTACGACGGGGCAGATGTGGTTCGGATAAATTTCGAGCCGATCGCCCACGCGCACGGCGTCTCGCAGCGCTCTGTCGTAGATGATCGCATGCTCGTCGTAAACGCCCTTTATCCACACCTCCGTGCCCTTTATGCGCCCGAGTCCGGGCGTGGCGGTGAAACCCTCGGTGCGCCTTTGCTGCGTGAGCCCCTTGGCGCCGACGTCGGTGATGATGCGATCCGCCGTAGGTCTGCTGATGACGGTCGTAAGGATGCTAGCCGCATTCATCGAATAATCGCCGTACGCCTGTGCCTGCGAGGCATCCATAAAGATATAGGTGCCCGGGCGGATCTCGGTGACGCCCTTTAAAATTTCAAAATCATTGATGAGCGATGGCGTCGAGCCGATACTAACGACGCGTGCAGGCAGAGCTAGCTCGCGCGCGATATCTGCAAACTCCAGCGTGCGGCGCTGCGCGGCTAGGTGGATGCGCTCGCACTCGCTTTTATCGGCAGCCTTGTAGGAGTGGCCGTCGTGGGAGAACACGCCGCGGAATTCGATATTTTTGCAGCCTTTTATAAATTTTATAAACGCCGCGAAATCCTGCTTTTCCACGAAGCCCGAGCGGTTTTCGCCCACTTCGATCTCGGCAAGCACGCAGGCCTTCGTGCCGCTGCGCTCAAAGGCGCGCTCTATCAGGCGCGCCTGCTCTATGCTATCTGCGCCGAAGCTTAAGTTTATCCCTGCGCGCAAAAGCGCGATGATGCGCCGAAATTTCAGCTCGCCCACGATCTCATTTGCGATAAATATATCTTTCAGCCCGTTTGCCGCCATGATCTCGGCCTCGCCCGTTTTGGCGACCGTGATGCCCGCAGCGCCGATGCTTTTTTGCAGCTTCGCGAAATAGGGCATTTTGTGCGTTTTGGTGTGCGGGCGCAGGCTCACGCCCGTGGCGTCTGCGTAGCTTTGCATTTTTTGCAGGTTGCGAAGCACGATCTCGCGATCGATCAGCAACGCCGGTGTGTCGATCTCTGATACCCTCATAAGCTTCCTCCTTGTTAAATTTACGAAATTTTAATTTAGCCGCGCTTAGTAGCTGCGCCCGTTTTGCGGCGGCGAAATTTTAAAATTTAGCGCCGCTTGCAAAGGGCAAAATTTATCTACTACTTGCAAAAAAATGGAATTTGCTCGCCGTAAATTTAGCTTCGTCTGCGAAATACGGTTTGCTCGCTGCAAATTCGGCGCCCTTCGCGAAGCGTTTAAATTTGGCGAGCAAATTTCTTGCCGCAACAAAGCAACGCCGGCAAAAGCAATATCGCGCGCTGTATGAAAAAATCAAAATAAAATTTTAAAATGCGCCTAGTGAAAATCAATACGCGCGCCGTACCGCTAGGCTCACGTAGTTTTCAGCTCCGCTTCACGCCGTTTTATTCCTCGTGCGCCTGTTTTTATTGCGGCGCATATTCGCGTTAAATTTTTCGGCGAGCGACCCGGCGGACTAGCCGTTTTGCGCTGCTGTCTCTGTTTCCGCGCCGCCGCCCGCATTTTTTGATAAATCTCGTTTGCACCGTCGCCAGTGTTTTTTACTAAAGCTCGTTTTGCGCCGCACGCTGCACATCGCCGCCTATTTTAGTGCCGCCGCTCGTTTCCGCAGCGACACTTCATTTCTGGTGCGTCTCGCCTCGCGATTTGTTATTTTTTATCTTGTAGCACCTTATCGCGCCATTTCGAGTTTGCTTTGTTATCGGTCGCTACGTCTTTGGATATCTCGGCTGCCGCTTCGAAATTTTTACTTACACCCTCTTTGGAATTCTCGTATTTTAGGGCATTTTCGCTTTTGATGCCGATGCTGCGTGCTTCGCTTGCGGCGTCGATATTAGCGCCCAAAAAGATAAACTCCCAGTCGTATTTTTCCTGCTTGTCGCCAATCATCTTTTTGATCTGCGCTTTGGAGTATTCGCGGCTTGAGTTTTCCATCCCGTCGGTGATGATGACGAAAAGCACGCGATTGTTTTTGGCATAGATGTCTGGTACCCGCTCGATACGTGCTATCGTGCTGCCGACGGCGTCAAGTAGCGCGGTGTTGCCACCGGCGTAATACTCCTTGGACGTTAGGTTTTCGACCTTCTTAAGCGGCGTGCGGTCGTGGATGACATTAAATTTCGTATCGAAAAGCACGGTCGTGACGCTCGCGTCGATGCCCTCTTTGCGCTCCTTTTCTATCATCGAGTTAAATCCGCCGATCGTATCGCTCTCAAGCCCGCTCATCGAGCCCGATTTGTCTAAGATCAGCACCAATTCCAGGTGGTTTACGCCGTCTTTATGATCGGGCGGCGTGGCGAGCTCTACACTTTTGGCAAACATTATGCCCGCAAGCGCGGCAACAAGAAGGATGATTTTTTTCATAGAGGCTCCTTTGTTAAAATTTTGTTATTTTACTATTGTATCGCTTAAGCAATGAAATTTTATCGCTAAAGCTTCGCCGTACGCCTCTGCTGGGTAAATTTTAATACGAAATTTTGTTGCGGAATTTTAACGTATCCTTGCGAGAGACGCCGCAAAATTCCGCGCAATATAGAATTATGCGCGGCGCAGAATTTCACCGCGAAATTTTAAGGCGCAGAATTTTATGCGATATGGAATTTCGCGTGCAAATTTTATATGGCACGGAATTTTATGGCGCAAAATTCCACGCGGCATGGAATTTATGGAATTTGCGCCGTCGCAAAATCAAACGTCTGCGGATCTGCTCCGTTTCGCGCTGAGGTAGCTTCCGATCTCGCTTATCAAAACGCCTGCAAGGATGAGCGCCGCGCCTAAAATTTGCATCGCGCTTAGCCTTTCGCCGCCCACGAATACGCCCATAATGCCTGCTGTTACGGGCTCGAGCGTGAAAAATAGAGCGGTTTTTACGGGCGTCGTGTATTTTTGCATCAAAGCTTGCGCAAAAAAGCCGAAAACCGTCCCCAGCAGGCAGATCACCGCCATCGCGATGAAAAAGCTTCTATCCATCACCGGCACGATGCTGACTCTCTCAAAAAAGATCGTCGCAAAGCAGCAAAGCACACTTAAGCAGAGTATCTGTACGTAGGCGATGCCCGCTACGTCGCAGCTTTGCACGAAGCGGTTGGTCAGCACGATGTGAAACGAATACGCGCACGCGCAGACTAGCGCCAGCGCTTCGCCCTTGCCGAGCCCAAGCTGCGTGTCGCCGATGAGATAGAGCCCAGCGATCGCAAGCGCGATGCCCGCGTAGGCGTAGGAGTAAATTTTGTGCCTAAACAGCGCCGCAGCGATGAAGGGCACGAGCGCGACGTTTAGGCCGATGATGAACGCTACGGAGGAGCTTTGCGCAAATTTAAAGGCGAAGGTCTGCGACGTAAAACCCGCGAATAAAAACAGGCTAAGCACCGCGCCATGCTTGATCTCGCGTGAAGTTATGGCCTTGAGCTTCGGGAAAAATATCGCGCCTGCGATGATGCTCGCGGCGAAAAAGCGCCAAAATAGCAGCACGAAGACGTTGTTGCTCGCAAGCGCCTGCGAGGTGGGAAGATACCCGAGCCCAAAAGCGATCGCCACAAAGATCATTCCGATGTCGGCTCTGAATTCCAAACTTTTATTCATCAGTGTCCTTTTTGAAAATTTAAAGTGGTAATTTTACGAAATTTTAGGTAAAAAATAGGCTAAATTTTGACGGAGCAGTTTGGAATTTTGGTTTTTAAGATCGCGAGTTAAATTTTAAGCGCCCGGCTCGTCCTTTTGGCTTGCATTGGGCTCATCTTTTTGGGTTTGCGTTGGGCTTGTTCGCGCGATCATTATGCCGCTCCGCCGCAACTTATCATAAATTTTCATAGCTATTGCTCACGCGTGGCTAAATTTAAAATTTAATCGCCCGCGCCCTCTTTGTCGTTTTTTAGAATTTCTATGTTTGTGCGCTCATTCGCGCCTTTTAAGCTTATGGTTTTTTGAGCGCGGATTTAAGGGGAGTCTTTGCCTCTTTTGTTTTCATCATCTTATAGCGCCTCTTTCTTATCTCTGCTTCGATAAATTTTATATCTTGCTGTGCGTATGGGAATGAGAGTGTAAAATTTTTGCCGCTTTGCCCGTCTTCTACTATCAAAATCGGCATCTCGCCCCTCATCCCTTTTTCCATAAGGGCATTTTCTATATCGATCTTTGTGCTAAATTTAAACGATAAAAATCTCCACTCTTTCCTTAAGGTGCGGCTGTCTATGATGACGCCCTTTTCAGATAACGGCAGTATGGCAATTAGCATCATTGCAAGACCCATCGCGATCACGAGTGCGGTCTCGCCGCCGCCTCTTTGCATATACCCGCCTACGCATAGAGGATCGTTTGCATCAAAGCATGCAACTTTACCTCCGCCTCTTGTTGTTTTTATCCAGGGCTCGTCAAACGCTACCAGCGAGCCCCAGGATAAAAATAGCACGATAAGTATAGTTTTTGCTATGGGACTAGGAGGTATGAGCCAGGCGCCCTTTTGCACGGTTTTATAAGAGGCCTTGCTTTTAAAAACCATGCTTTTTAAAATGGCAAGTCCAAGCAGTAAAAGATTTATGCCGAATACCAAATATAAAAATATCATGCTGCGGCCTTAAATTTAGATATTTTTAGCGTTAAATTAAGCCCGTGCATTTTGCTCGCTTGCTTTAGCTTTTGAAATTTCAGCGAGCTTTTCTAATATAAAATTTTGCAAAAAATCTATATCCTTTTGTGCATACAAATATCCCGCCCCGAATTTAACACCGCTAATTTTGCCTCGTATGCTGATTATTTTTACGCCTCTTATAAACCATGTGGCGTAGTTCATCTCATCAAAGTATATCTTTTCCGTATGCCTAAACGGCAGAACCTCCCATTCTTTGCAGATGCCGCTTTTATCTATTCTGATTCCTTTTTGAATTAGCACGATAAAGGAAAAAATTATGGCACAAACAGATATGATTTTGCCGAGTATTAATCTGGGCTTGCTGATTTGCAGATACCCATCCACGCATCTGGGATCGCCTTCTTCGAAGCATCTTAAATTTATGCCCGCCGCTTTGTACTCTTGCGAGCAAACTTTATCGTGAGTGTAAAAGCAGGGTATCGGATTGCCGTTATGTTTGCTACGTGCGGGCTGGATAGAGTGACTACACCGAAGCTTAGGCATATTATAAACATAGGTATCTTTAAAAGCGGATCGGTTGGGATAAATAATGTCCCGCGATACACGGTTTTATACGATCTGTTTGTCTGAAGCAATGAAACAAGAAGGCAAAAGCCTATCGTAACATAAAGGATTATCGTAGCAAACTCGACTATACTCTGCGACATAATAATGACCTTGTTTTTGGACTACGCAAGCTTGCGTCTTTGGCAATTTTAGCGCAAAATTTCTAAATTTACGAGATTTTTAGCGCGCTTTACGAAAGTGGCGCGTTAATTAAAGCTTTACTTTACCAACGTGATCTTGCCGCGCGAAAGGAGGATTAAATTTTTAGCTTTGAGATCCTGAAGTACGCGGTTTATGACATTGCGCGAGGTACTCAAGCGCTCTTGGTGTGCCATAGCACACTTTAAAATTTCGCGGCCTAAATCTTAATGATAATTATCTAAATATTTAAAATCGCACAATATAATTGCGAACCTCAATCAAATAAAGATTAAATTTATCTCGCAAGGATATGCAATGAGCTCGCTTTTGAAGCGCAATAAAATTTTGTTTAATGTCCATCTGATTTTGTCGATCGTTTTTTCTATCCCGCTGCTTATCATTGGCGTTACGGGCGCGATTTTGTCGTATCAGCACGAGCTTGAGGCGCTAATAAATGCGGGCTCTAAAAAGGTTGAAAAAACGGGCGAGATGCAAAGCATAGAGAAAATTCTGCAAAGCTTTAGCGAGCAAATAGGCGCTAAGCAGCCCGTAAGGCTCGTCGTGCCTAAAAGCGATGACGAAGCCTTCGTCGTTTACGCAAACAGAAATGATGCGTATCTGGTCGATCCGTATACCGCGCAGATCATCGGCAAGGATCGCGGCACGGGCTTTGTGCTAACGGTGATGGCGTTGCATCGAAATTTGGGCCTAGCGCTAAGTGGCAATAAAACCGCAGCCGAGATCGGCAAACAGATCGTAGGCGCTAGCGCCGTGGCGATGATACTGCTCGTAATAAGCGGCGTATGGCTGCATTTCCCAAGGCTTAGGCGTAAATTTATCGAGGCGATAAAGCCAAATTTTAAACTCAAAAAATACGCTCTTTTTTACAATCTACACACGAGCCTGGGTACTCTAAGCGCGGTAGTTTACCTTCTCATCTGTTTGACCGGGCTTAACTGGTCGTATAGCTGGTATAACGATGCCGTGATGAAGCTTTTCGTAAGTTCGCAAAATTTGCCGCAAGCTAGCGCACCTAAAGCCGCCACTTCTAAAGATCACGCCGCCGCACCTGCTAAAGAGGAGGGCAAAAAGCCCGCTACGTATAAATTTAGCGACGCGCAGAGGGCTTATGAGATATTCAGATCAAGTGGCATAGAGTATAAAGAATTTACCCTAATGCTCGCAGCCGGAGATAAGATCGGCGTCAGGTATTATGAGCCCGACGCGCCCGCTACCGCCCGTCCAAAAGGCGCGAGCGTGAAGCTAAAGGAGGGCAAAGTCGCACAGCAGAAGCAGACGGACGGTATCACCGTGGGCGAGTTTAAAGACGCGAACTATCAGCTTCACACGGGCTATTTTTTCGGGCTAGCGGGTAAAATTTTATGGTCGATTGTCTCGCTTTGTATGGCGCTTTTTATCTTTAGCGGCTTTTATATGACGGTAAAAAGGGCGTTTAAGTCAGAAAAGCTCAGCTAAATTTTACCTTTGCGGTAAGAGGTGCGACGAGCGGCGCAAGAGAGCCGAATACCTACAAAGCATTGAGATGAAATTTGCTAGAGTAGATCAAGCAAAAGCTCTGATTCAACGATATTTGAGACATTCTAAAATTATCGCAGATTAAGTCTATGTGAGGTATATCGCTTTCGTATATTTTACTTTAGTTCGCTTTTAAATTTTGCGATTTCAGTCGGGTCAATTCGATTGGGCATAATTTTATTTAGCTTCGTTTCGTTCGCCTGAGCAAAACAAGCTTTGTCGATTCTGCCTTTTTGGAAATCTTGGTCTAATTTGACTTTTAAGCGTTTAAAGATTTCTTCTTTTGAGCCGATACTGATTAATTTGTAGATCTCTTTTTCATCGGTTAAAATTTTATTCTTATCGCTATTTCTATCAATGGCGATAATATTAATTTTATCCCCGAAATGCTCTTTTAGCTTTTTTAAACCGCTCGGCAAGTTGCCTTGGATGCTAGACATAACTTCAATGCTCCCGCCGCGCCCATATTCGTTAAAGCGCTTAAAAGTATTGTCTAAAGCCTTTCCGGGCTCTATATGCACCGCAGCAATTGTAACGTCTAATTTCTTTTGCAAGCATTGCTCTATTTTTGGGATAGTCGGCGCCGGGTTTGCCAACTGCCCTTCAAAAATAAGTTTAACTTTGTCATCAGTCATAAAATTTTTGACCGAGGTTGTTTTCCCGGCTCCCGGAATTCCAGTGATGAAAATTGCTTGAGTTTTGCCCGGCTCATCACGCTTTAGAACCTCTTCAAATTGCGTCGCCGCCAAAACAGCGGAGGAATTATGTATCGCATCGTTTACTAGAGCCCTATTTTCTTTTGCTTCAAAGCAAGGAAAAAGCTCTTTGAATGTATCGGAACAGATATAACGGCCACCCCTTGTATCAGAGTGCCCATTATATTCTTTTAAAAAATCCTCTAAAGAATTTTCGGCAAGAGCAATCGCTTCGTCTTGAATTTTTACCATTTCGGCATTGGAGCCGAAATCAATCTTTTTTATTGCGCTTACTAACTTTGATTGAGCCATTTTTTATACCTGCTTGTCGTATTCTTTCAATACTCTCTTTTGGAGCGCCGCGATAAAGTTGCTTTTCTATTTCCTTGCGATATTCGGCGTCATTTTCCATTCGCGTCAAATGATCGCTTACGCCCTGCCACATTTTTATATCTTCTTCCGTTAAAGCCATTTCAAGTCCTTTCTAAGAAATTCGTAGTATTTTAATATATTTTATATTATAGCATTTATCTTTCTAATAATTATGCAACAAATGTATCTTGGGCTGCAGAAATACACTTTTGAGTTATATGGGATATTGCTACGATGAAAAAGAGAAAAAAATAAAACAAGTATCGAATAATGAGCGATAAATGGAGGATATAACTAAATTTTACTTTCGCAGAAAGGGCGGTAAATTATAAAATTTTACCTCGGTAACGAAGATGATAAGTTAAAATTTACCCGCCGCGCCTGCTTAAAATTTATTGCTTAGCGTTATTTACCTCTTGCGCCGCGAGTGATCATCAAGGACTGCTCGTAGAAAATTAGCAGCGTTATCGAGACGCCCGTGCCGAGCGCCAGCGAGATCGAGATTGTGGCGAGGGCGTTGTCGAAAAACGAGATGAGGTGGGCGAGTTTATGCTCTGCGCCCGCAGCTCTGATATAAGAAAACAGCGCCAAAACCGCCTTGTAGGCGTAGATGCCCGGGATCATCGGAAGCAGCGCGGGAAAGGCGATGATCTCTGCGGGCACCTTGAGGCGCTTGGCACAGAGCATGCCCAAAACGCCGATCAGAAACGACGCAAAAAGCGTCGCGGCGGCGATCGAAAAAATTTGGCTTTGAATCAGCAAAAACCTGCACGAATGCGCAACCGCCGCAAGCAGTGCCGAGAAAATAAGCGTCTTTTTAGGCGGCATGCACGCATACGCAAACCCAAGCCCCGCCGCAGCGGCAAAGCAAGCGTCCTTAAATACCAAAAGTGCTATATCAAACATTTACGAGCCCCAAATTTGAGATGCTAAGCGTCATAAAGAGCCCGATCGCGATGCAGATGATCAAAAGCCCCGTGTTTAGCCCTCTGCTGATGCCTACGAGCATATTTTCGTTTAAGATGTCAAATACCGAGTTGATCAGCCAGACGCCCGGGATCAAAAACAATATGCTCGATCCTACGGCGACGTCGGGTGTGGCGCTAAGCCCGTAGCGAGCGCCTAGCGAGACGATGAATGAGACTGCGAACGAAACCGCGATGTATTGGATTTTTAGGTTGATTTTAAGCTTGCTAAATAGATAGCGGGCGCAAATTCCAAAAGCCGTAGCCGCAAAAACGAGCGCCATCGCGCCGCCATCGCCGCCGAAAAGCTCGCAGAATGCGGCATTTGCGACGCTTAGCAAAACAAGAGTTTTGGCAAAGCTTTTCTTCTGCGAGGCTAAAATTTCGGCAAATGAGGCTCTGGCGCGCGCAAGGGGGATTTTTTCGTCGTAAATTTCCCAGCTAAGCGCGCTTAGCTCCGAGATCAGATCGAAGCTGATCTGCGCCGCAGCGCCCGTTTTGACGTAGGTGCGGCGGATAGAGTTGTCCGCAGGATCCATCACGCTGATGATGAAGTGGCGCACAAAGATCATCAGGCTAGCCTCATAGTCGTAAGCGTCCGCTATCCTGCGCACGCAGTGCTCTATACGCGCGGTGTAAGTGCCGATACTAAGCATCTTGGCGGTGTATTCGCTAAGAAAATTGGTAAGCTCTTGGATTTGCGGTCTCGCCGCTTCTGCTTCTTTTGCTGCCGCCATTTCTGTTGTCATTATTTCCTCCGCTGCCTTTGTAATCTCAATATCGTTTTGCGCTGTTTTTGTCATTTTTGCTTCTACGGCGCTCATAGCGGCCTCTATTTCCGCAGCGTCCGCCGTTTTTGATGCTGCTACGGCGTCAGTCGCCGCGGAATTCTTATTTTTAAAATTTAATGCAGCGACTCCCGTGGCAGAATTCTCACTATCTAAATTTGGCGCGGCGACATCGCTTGTAGCGGTAAAATTTTGACTGCTTAAATTTTGATTGTTTAAATTTAATGTGGCTTTGGAATTTTCGTCATTCAAATTTAACGCCGAGGTTGAATTCTCGCCGCTAGAATTTCTTGTCACAGCAGCGGAGCTTTCATCGTTCAAATTTGAAGCGGCGGAATTTTGCTCTTTTAAAGAATTCTGCTCACTTAAATTTAAATCGCAGCCCAAATTTTGCTCGCTTAAATTTAAATTTTCGGCATCCTCGCAAGATTCGCTAAATTTAGAATTTTCCCTGCTCACGGCTTACCTCAAGCTGATTAGATCGAGCGGGTTGATGTGGTAGTTCTGCTGCGTCACTTCAAAGGTCAGATCCGAGCCGATGCGCCCGATGATGTAGCCCTTTTTGACGTTGGAGCCGACGCGCACGGTAGGCGGGATCTGATTTAGATGCGCGTAGATCGTATGGATACCGCCGCTATGCTCTAGGATCACGACCTTATCGAGCACGGCGGTTTCTTTGGCAAAGACCACTTTGCCCGGCAGCACCGCCTTAACCTGCGTGTCGCCGCTGTTTGAGCCCAGCACGATATTTTCGTTGAAAAGTTTGATGTTATACACGGGATCGTTGTAGTTGCCGAATTTTCGCTTCAAATACGCGCCGTTTAAAGGCGCTGCGGTCTTGGCTCCGCTGTATTTTTTAACGCGCGAGGACTGATAACTCGAGCCGTACTGCTTGACCTTTTGGTTGATCTTGCTTACGCGCTCATCCGCAGGCTCGCTCACTTCTGGCTCGGGCTCAAGAGGCGGCGCAGGCTCGGGTTTGCCCGCCTTTTTGGCAGCCGCTTTTGCTTTGGCGTACTCTTTTTCGCGCGCCTGGCGCTCCTTTTGCTTCTGCGCTTCAAGCTTTGCTTGGCGCGCCGCTTCCTCCTTTTGCGCTTTTGCCTTCTCTTCGGCGTCATCGATGATCTTAAGCTCCTGCAGGGTCTTAGATATGGCATCTTGCTCGTCGTTTATCTTCTCCAGTCTCGCGATGTAGTCCTCTTTGTCCTTTTTCATCTGCGCGAGCTTCTCTTTTTGGGTGGTTTGCTTGGCGTCAAGATCGGTTTTTTTCTTGTCATAGCCCGCCATGCTCGCCTGGATCGATTTGATCTTTTTGTTCTGCTCGTTGATAAAATTTTGATTATTTTCGTAGTCTTTGATCAGCCCCTTCAGCTCGTCGTTCATAACGACGCCGAGCCCCTCTAAAATTTCGCTAGCTACGATAGAATCGGGCGTGGTTGTGGAATTTACGTCGGTGATGAGATCAAACGATAGCTCTTGCGAGATCACACTTATGATCTTGCTCTCCAGATCGTTTTGCACGCTAAGAAGCGTGACGTTTTGGCTATTAAGCTTTTCAAGCTCCTGCGCTTCGGCGGCATATTGATCCTTTAGCCCTTCGATCGTTTCGCTTAGCTGCTTGATCTCGCCTTCGCGCTTTTTAAAGCCCTCCTGCTCCTTTACGATCTGACCCGCGATCTCGTCGATCTTTTGCGAGAGTTGCATCCCCTCCTTTTGCGAGCTTTTTAGCTCTTGACCTGCTTTGGCGATCTTATCTTTCGTGCTTTGTCCCTTTGCGGGCGCGGCATAAGTAAGAGCCGCGGCAAGCCCCAGCGCAAGAAGCGGCGCTAAAAAAGTCCTTTTCATGCTCGTTTATTTCCGATTTGCAGCATCACAAAACTTACCGCGATGATAGATAGCGCTAAAGCCACGCCTAAAAGGATCAGCGCGTCGTAAGGCAGCACTATGGCGGTGCGCAGATCGCCGATACCCTTAAGCGTGGTCGAAAACACCTCCCAAGAAGGAAGCGCAATGTAGAAGCAGGTCACGATCAGCGTGGCGATGAAGGAGTCTATTATCGCCATTCGGTAGAGCTTGCCGCTTTTTATCAGAAACGACGCGCCGAAAAGCTCCATGATCTCGATGCGCTCTTTGTGTTCGTAAACCCAGATACGCATCTGGCGGTGAATTAACATCACGCCTAGAAGCACGATGAGAAACGCAAAGCCGTAAACGAGGCTTTTGATAAGCAGTAAAATTTTAAAAATTTCATCGTGGGTCTTTTTAAAAATTTCAACCCGCGTAAGCGAGCCGATAGATTTTAGATCCTGCTCGATCTTGGCAAGCTGCGCGGCGTCGGGGAAGCTTTCAAGCTTGACGCTATAAAATTTAGGCAAATTTTTACTAAGCTCGGCAAAGGCGTTTTGTGAAATTTTACCCTTCAGTCGCTCAGTGATGCCAGCGGTCGAAATTTCGCTAATCGAGCTAATTTTAGGTACCGCTTTTTGCGCGTCTTGCAGGCTGAGCGAGGTTTTGGAGACTAGCACGATGTTGTATTCGTTTTGGATCGAGCGCTCGTAGCTTTTGGTTAGATTGCTCATAAAAATTCCAAACTGCACCGAAAAAAGTAGCGCGACGAGCGAAAAGATCACGCCGAAATGGGTTTTAATCGATTTCATTTACTTTAGCGTCCTTAATCTCAAAATGTCGGTGCCTAAAACGAAGCGTGGCGGGCATTTTATGCGTCACGATAACGACGCAGGCGTTCCACGACTCGCACGCCGAGCGCAGCAAATTCCAAATAATGGCGCTGGAGTAGTCGTCCAAATTTCCCGTAGGCTCGTCGCACAGCAGTAGGCGCGGATTATGCGCCATCGCACGCGCCAAAGCCACGCGCTGCTGCTCGCCGCCGCTAAGCTCGAGCGGATACTTACCCATCTTGTGCCCGAGCTCGACGTGGCGCAGTAGCTTTTTGGCTTGGTCTTGGCAGACCTGCTGATTGTAGCCCATTATCATTAACGGAAGCATTATGTTGCGCTCGATCGTCCATTCGTTGATCAGGCGGTAGTTTTGAAAGATAATGCCGATGCGCTGGCGCAGGGTGCGTAGATCGGAGTTTGTGATGCCCTTTAGATCGCACAGGCAGACGTTCAGCTCGCCGCCGATGATGTCGATGCCGCCGTAGAAGGACTTAAGCAGCGTGGATTTGCCGCTGCCGCTCTTGCCCGTGATGATGACGAAATCCTTCGCGCCGATGCCGAAACTCGCGTCCTGGATGACCGCGCCCGCCTTTCCGTAGCCTAGCGTGAGACCCGCTGCGGTGATGATGTTGTAATCGTCCGTTATCTCTGCCATTGTGAAAATATCTCCGAAATCTTTTGATGTGCCGCGTGGTTTTCGCGCGTAGGAAGCGGGCGGCGGATGAAGTAGCGCGTACCGCTCGCGTTTGCGCGGATAAAACATTGCTGCGGAAAGTCGAATGCCCCGAGCGAAAGCAGGATTAGCACGTCTTGCTGCTCGGCGGCGCACGGCTTGCTTTGCCGTTCGTTTTGCTGCTCGGTGCAGCACGGCTTGCTTTGCTGTTTATCTTGCCGCTCGGCACGGTTTAATTTGCCTTGGTGTTCGGCTTGTAGCTCGTCATTGCTTGGCTCGCTTCGGCGCCCGACTTGCGACTTGATAGAGTTTGACTTATTTTGTAATTCTGCTTGCAGTTCGGCAGCGTGGTTTAGCTCGTTTTTTAGTTCGGCTTGCGGCTCATTTGTGCAAAGTAAGACGCTTGCTTTTTTTGGAATTTTCGTAACGTTTGCTTCGTTTGCGCGGATCACATTTGATGTGGCGCTTGCTTCCGCTGCACGGGTTGCCGTGAATGAGCCATCCAAATTCGGCACATTGTTTGCATCTATTACACCGATAGTTGCAGGTGCAATACTTGCGCCTGTCGCGTCGATAGCTGCAAGCGCACCCTCCGTGCTGCTAGCGTTTAGCGCGTTTAGCGCGCTGCTTGTTGCGATCTGCTCGCAGGCTAAAGCGCGCTTTTCGCTCGGGGCGGGGCGGCTAAATTTAGCGCTCGTTGCGACGCCTATGCTTGTCGTATTTCTTGCACTCGCTACGCCGCCATCTGTTAAATTTATGCCGTTTGCGCTCAAGCGATCTTCGTTTAAATTTACGCGCGCTTCATCCGCGCGGTTTGTATTTGGCGCGGCGCTTGCTTTTTTTAGAATTTGCGTAGCGTTCGCGCAAGTTGAAATTTTATCGCCCGCTGTCGTAGCTGAAATTTTGCCGCCGCTTGCCGAAATTTTATCCACACTTGCTTGCTTGGTTAAATTTTTGCTGCGCGTCGCGTCTAAATTTGTAGTCTCGTCGTTCATCGCTTTGCTCGTGCCGTTTAAATTTACGCCGCCTGGCGCGCAAGCGCTGCCCGCGTCCAAGCTTTTTTGCGCGTCAAAGTAAAAAATTTCCTCAAAATGCACGAAAAAATCCTCGCCTTTGAAGGTAAAATTTTTAAAATTTCGTGCGATTGCCGCCGCGTCAAATTTTAAAAATTCCATCTCAAACCGCTGCGGCTCGGCCTGGCCCGCGGTTTTGTTCTCATAGATCAGATCGTAGATATCCTTATCCATTTTGCGCCATCTATCCTCGTATTTGCTCGCTACGGCGGCGTCGCGGTTTTTGAAGTGTGAAATTTCGCCCGCTTTGCGCTGAACGTAGGGCGAGAGCTTTTGCATCGCGTAGAAGAAGTACTCCTCGCTGTCGGTGCGAAGCTCGAAGCGACCGCCGAGCCCGAGCGTGCGTGCGATCTGCGAGGCGAACTCGTCGCTTATCACGCGGCGGTGCGGCGCGTCGTCCCACGGCACGGGGAAGTGCAAAAATACGCGCTGCAAGCAGCCCGCGGGAAGCAGGCTCAGCAAAACCCGCGCGTCTGTGGCAATCAACGCAATGTTTTGCAGCCCCTCGCGGATCGCTAGCTTTGCGACCTGCTCGATCGCGGGCTTGTAAATTTCGATACCGATTAGCAGCGAGTCTTGATTTGAGCGCGCTTGATGAAGCAGGTGTCTGCCCGAGCCGAAGCCGATCTCGATGAAAATTTTATTAAATTTAGAGCTTTTTACGAGGGATAAAATTTCATTCTCGTCCAAAATCAGCGGCGTTTTTTCGGTAAGCGAGCTGTCTTTGTAAGCAAACGCCTGTGAGATGATCCGTCCGCAGAAGCGCTCTTTAAAAATTTCGAGCGCTCGCTGCAGATGACCAATCTTGGCGGGCTTGGTGATCTTTTCACCCTTTACTATCACTTTGCCGCCGCTGGGCTTTAGGGTGATAAAAAACTCGCTATCAAAGCTCTTGGTTCGCACGAGCATCAGGTTTCTACCGCGCGCCGTCTCTAAAAATTCGACCTCGCCGAATCTAGCCGGCAGCGGCGGCAGGCTCACGCTTTGGGTTATGAAATTCGGCAAACTTTATTCTGCCTGCGCTGCGGCAATGACTGCACTAGGCTTGGACAGCTCTCCGTTTTCGGTTTTGACGGTGATGCGGTATTCGTATCCTTCGCCGTAATCGATATTGTCGATATATTCAGCGCTAAGTCTGCCGCGAACCTCTTTAATCGTACTCCATGACTCGCCTCCCTTAGGACGGCGCTCGATTAGATAGGAGCTTACGCGAAGATCCGGATGCGGGCGCCAGATGATCTTGACGCGACCCGGAAGCCCGTAGATCGCCTGCGCAAACGGCACCGACTCTAGCATCTTTGCCGTGCTTGCGATAGCGACCGGAGAAGGAGCCGAAACGCCCTTGGCGCCGTATGTGCGCACCGTGTATTTATACGAAGTGCCCGGCTGCAGCCTCGTATCTACGTAGTGGGTAGAGTATGGATCTGTGATGGTGGCGATCTTTTTGGCTTCGCCGCCGCTTGCAGGCGCTCGGTAAACGACAAAGCCCAGTACGGCGGTATTGCTGTCGTATCTAGGCCACTCAAGCCCGATCTCGTTGTCGCTCGTGATCGTCCTAATGCCCTCCACGCGCGGCAGGCTTTCGTCGCTTGCGCTAGGCGCGCTAGACGTAGCGCAGCCAGCCACTAATATCGCTAAAGTAGCGCTCAACGTTAGTCGGTAAAATTTTTTCATAAATTTCATCCTTTACCTTTTGATTTGTCGTAAAATTTAGAAATTCGCTCGGCAAGCCCGCGCATATTTTCACCTCTTTGCCGCTTCGCGGATGGATGAAATAGAGCAAATAGGCATGGAGCAAAATCCTGCTAATTTTAGCGTTTTCGCTCTTAAATCCGTATAAATGATCGCCCAAAATGTGCCGATTTATCGAGCTTAAATGCACGCGGATCTGATGCGTGCGGCCCGTGAAGAGCTTTGCCGCGACGAGATTAAAGCTCTTTAGGTTTATCGGCGGCAGATTTTGGTTTTGAGCGGGATTTTTAAAATTTAAAAATTTATTCTCGGCAAGACGGGCGGTATGGGTTTGATCCGCGCTCATTTTGGCGGTTAAAATTTTATCTACGTTATCCGCGCGGCTGCTTGGAATTTTATCCGCACTCCGCATGCAATTACTTGAAATTTTATCCGCGCCTGCGTAGTCGTTTAAAATTTCATCCATGCCCGCGTTCTTGCTTGCGCTTGCGTCGGTAGTCGAAATTTTATCTGCGCCCGCAGTTGGGTCTGTATTTAAAATTTCATTCCCGCGCGCGCTTACGTCGGTCGCTAAAATTTTACTCGTATCTGCACCCCTGCTAGCGCTTAAAATTTTATCCTTGCCTGTGGATACGGCCGAAATTTTATTCGCAGCGTCGCCCAAAATTTTGTCTTCAGTCGAAATTCTACTTGCACTTGCGTTCGCAGCCAAAATTTTATCAGTAGCTGAAATTTTATCCGCCCCCGCGCTCTTGTCGGCAGCTGTACCGTCGCCTGCGCCTAAAATTTCATCGCACCTCTCGGCGGAATTTTGAAGTTCCGTTAGTTCCGCTCCGCTTAAAATTTCATAAAACGCGCTCTTTGCGCTGCGTCCGCCGGGCACGATCCCCATTTTTAGACGGTTTGCAGGGTTGCGAGCGATCGGTCGCTCGATCACGCAGGGCTCTTTC
The DNA here is from genome assembly GCA_963525605.1 of uncultured Campylobacter sp. GTDB lineage: Bacteria > Campylobacterota > Campylobacteria > Campylobacterales > Campylobacteraceae > Campylobacter_B. Next base: position 48,554 of record CAURKZ010000004.1, on the reverse strand, counting down.
AGCGGCAGGTCGATGAGTGCGAGGTATATCCGCCCCATGCTTTTATCGCTTAGTTGCGCCGAGAGCGCGGCGTGCGCGGCGTTATTTTTGGCGACGAGCAGGGCGCCGCTGGTGAGCTTATCCAGGCGGTGCACGATGCCCGCGCGAAGCTCGCCGCCGAGCGTGGAAAGTAGATAGCCGCGGGACTTGAGCCAGTCCACTAGCGTGGGTTCTTTGACGCTTGCGGCGGGGTGAACGGTAAGGCCTGCGGGCTTATTTACCACGAGCAGATCATCGTCCTCGTATAAAATTTCAACGTCGAAGTTTAGTCTATTCGCACTGATCTGCTGCGGCGTGGGCGCGGGGTAGTCGATGTGCACGAGCTCGCCCGCAGATAGCTTGTAGCCGGGCCTAGTTTGCACGGCTCCGTCCACTCTGACCGCTGCGGATTTGATTAAGTTTGATATTTGGTTGCGCGAAATTCCGAGCCGTGAGCTTAAAAAAACGTCGAGCCTTTCGCTGCATTGTGCTATTAGATTATCCAAATTTATACCTTTTTTGGCTATTCTTACGTCAAAATTTTAATAGGATTAAGCGTTGTTTAAAATTGACAAAAAGATTTTAGCATATTTTGATTTCATTCAACCTTTTTTAATCGTGCCGATAGTGGTTTTTTCATACGTTTTAATAAGCGAGGCAAACGACGTGCTGTCCTCGAAGCAGGTGGTATATTTCGGCGTCGGATTTGCCGTTTTTACTCTATTTTTTCTTTTTCCGATACGCAAATTTTTATATCTGATCCCGATATTTTATTGGATCAACATCATATTGCTGCTCAGCGTCGATTTTTTCGGCGTTAGTAAGCTAGGAGCGAGGCGCTGGCTAGAGATCCCTTTCGTGCATTTTACGCTGCAGCCCAGCGAGGTGATGAAGCCCGCGTTTATCCTGATGCTGATGTATCTGATACACAAAAATCCGCCGCCGAAAAACGGCTACGGGCTGAAGGATTTTTTGCGCCTTAGCTTTTACATACTTCTGCCTTTCGTTCTGATCGCGAAAGAGCCCGATCTAGGCACCGCCGCGATACTTTTTTTGACCGGATTTGCGATCCTTTTCATCATCGGCGTCGATAAAAAAATTTGGCTCACGCTCATCATCGTTTTTGTGGCCAGCTCGCCGATTTTGTATGAAAACATGCACGATTATCAAAAAAAGCGCATCGCCGATTTTATCAGCGAGGAGCCCAATTATCAGGTCAAGCAGGCGATCATCGCTATTGGAAACGGCGGCATCTACGGCAAGGATAAGGATGAAGCGACGCAGACGCACTTTAAATTTCTACCGATTGCGACGAGCGATTTTATCTTCGCTTATACGATCGAGCGCTTCGGCTTCGTGGGGGCTGCCGCGCTGATCGCGCTGTATGCGCTGCTGATACTGCATCTGCTGAGCCTGAACTACGATTTCAAAAGCGATTATCTGATACGGGTCTTTACGAGCGCGCTTGCCTCGCTCATCTTCATCTACACGGGCGTTAATATCTCGATGGTGGTGGGTTTCGCGCCCGTCGTAGGCGTGCCGCTGCCGTTTTTCAGCTACGGCGGCAGCAGCTTCATCACCTTTATGATCCTCTTTGGAATTTTACAAAATTTGCTGACGTTTAGAATGAAAGATAACTACAAGACCTACAAGATCAGGATGTAAATTTAGCGCTGCGCGAGCAAGCGAGGCGCTTAAAATCGCGCGAGCGCTGTCTTTAGGCTTCGGCGGTGAAATTTTAAGCGGGGGGCGCTAAATTTAAAGCTCGCTACAAAATCACGCCGATGCCGAGCGTAAAGACCACCGCGAAAAAGGCGTATGTAAAGGCAAATTCCAAAGTTTGCGAATTAAAAAATCCGTAGTACAAAACGCTCGTGAAAAATCCGCCCACGAAGGCTACGGCAAAGATCCCGATCCGCGCCGCGACTGGCTTTGCGCCGCAAAATTTGTATAGATAAAAAACCCCGCAGAAGCTGATCGCAAACCAGATCATCGCAGGCACCGGCCCGCTTATGCGTGTCATGCCGAAGAGATTGGCTAAATTTAAAAGCAGTAAAAATATCACCGCAAGCGCGATCAGCGCGGATTTGATCATCTATCGCGCCTTGCGTCGTCCGCGGAATTTTCGTTCGAGCCTAACTTGGAATTTTTGCCGCTCTGATTGAAATTTTGCTCGGAATTTTCATCCGCGTTGCCTTCACCCGCGCCGTCATTTGAAATTTTAAAATTTTCGTCGGAATTTTCATCGGCGCGATGCGCGAAATTTTCACCGAAGTAGCCACTGGAGTTTAAAATTTCATTCTCGCTTTGAGAATTTAAAATTTCGCCGCCGCTTTTAAAGTTTAAAATTTCATCCGCCGCGGCGCTTTTGCTCTGCGGCTCCCGCACCTTTTTTGCGCCGCCGAAATCCGCGTCTTTTAAATTTGCGTTCTCATCTAAATTTTTAGAGCCTTCGTCCGCAGAATTTTTATAAGCTTTATTTGAAAATCTTTTGTGCCTGATCTGCAGATAAAAGACGAAAGCGACAAACGCCACCACCGTGATCGCGATATAGTAGCGGTTATCGAAGAGCAGCACGCCCTCCACTAACCCCGAAAACAGCGCCAGTAGCGAGGCGGTAAGAAATGGGAAGCGCACGAACTCCTTTTCGCCGATCGCTAAGGCGATGAGCGCGACGCCGAAGATTGTGGCGTTTAGCAGTGCGCCTAGGATTTTGATTTCGGCGAAAAGATTTGGATTTACGCGCGAAGTGACATAAAGCGCGAGCGCGACGGCGGCGAAAAGCAGGATTAAAAATACGATTTTTTTCATTTTGGACCTTTTAAATTTTATTTTTAAATTTACGATTCAGCCGCACCTTTAATGCATATACAGCGCAGGCATCGGCACGCTGTAACTGTCGCGTTCGCAGCATTACGCAAATATCGCGCCCTACGAACATAGCGTGAAATTCTAAGGCACGACCGTGCTGTTTTAAGCGCGACTGGCTCAATATACACGCTCATAACTTAAACGCAATCCTAATTGTGCGAACGCGGTTTGAAACACGACTTGCGTTAGCGCGACTAAATAGCTATTTTCTTGCGGCTTAAATGCAATTTCGTCGGTAAATTTAACCGCCAGCCGCACTCTGCTGCGTCAAGCGGCGCCAAGTCCGTGCTTTAAAATTTTATGCCAAGCTGCGCTAAAAATTCCGCGTCTAAGCCATATATATCCCTAACTCGTGGCGCCGCAAGACGCTCCGCAAAATTTACCCGCTATCAGTAAATATTTGGCATGCGAGCGGAATTTTGCATGCAAACGCCGCACGTTTTACTTTAAATTTAGCGCGGCGGGCTTTAAAATTTTAAATTTACCGCCTCCGCACTCTGTTTATCGCAAGATCTGTGCCGCTCGCCAAACTTATATCCGCGAAGCAAATCTCGCGCCGAAATAAAATTTCATCTAGCTCGCAAAATACGCAGCGCATAAAATTTTATCACTTGTTTTTCTGAAAGTACGCATCCACGCCGTTTGCGATGCCTTGGGCGATGCGGTCTTGATAGGCGCTTTTGCCTAAATTTTTACCCTCCTGCGGGTGCGTGATGTAGCCCATCTCCACGAGCACCGCGGGCATCGTAGCGCCCACCAGCACCCAAAACGGCGCCTCGCGCACGCCTCCGTCTCTGCTTGAGAAGCTCTTTTTGACCGAGCTTAGCATATAGCTTTGAATATCGATGGCAAGCTTGTTTGAGGATATTATCTTCTCGCGATTTAAGAAATTTAAAAAGGTCTGCTTTGAAAAGGTATTCATATCCTCCAAATCGCCCCTATTTTCGAGCGCGGCGGCGTTTTTACTGCGTTCGCTTCTAGCCGGGCTTAAGAAAAAGGTCTCCACACCGCTCATTTTAAGTGCTGAGCTAGCGTTAGGAGCGGCATTTGCGTGGATCGAAATAAACATATCGGCGTTTTTTTTAGCGGCGAAAGCGGTGCGCGATCGTAGATTTATAAAAATGTCGGTGCTGCGCGTGTAAAGCACCCTATAGCCGCGCTTGGTAAGCAGCGCACCGAGTTTTTTGGATGTGGCTAGCACGACGTTTTTTTCCTTCAGCCCGTTTCCGACCGCGCCAGAATCGCTGCCGCCGTGACCCGGATCGATTACGATGAGTTTGCCCTTGGTGGATTTGTAAATTTTACCGGCAGCCACGGATGCGGTTTTGGCACCTTGAGATTCATCTATCGTGCTGATTTGCGGCTCGCTATCTTGCTCGCGTCCGCGCTTGCGCCCTGATTTTTGATCCTTGCTTTTTTCTGCACGCGCAGATTTTGTGGCTTTTAAGCCTTCAGCCGTACTTAAAATCATCATATTGCCACTAATTTCAACGTTTGCGTTGAATTCTTTCGGATCACTAAGTACGATGCGCACGGTCTTATCGTTGTATTGCGAGACGCGTACATCGCTAACGAAGCTATTTTTAAGCCGTGTTTTTTGCGATTTTTGCCGCGCGCTAAAATCAATCACGAAGCGAAAATTATCGCTACTTGCGATCGTAAAATCTTTATAATCGCCGCGCTTTAGATCGCGGTTAAACTCAAGCACGATCTCTTCCCCATCGCCGCGCAGCGATGCTAGAGCGAGTTTGGCATCGGGGGCGGATTTTTTTACGCTGCTTTTGCGAAGTTCAGAATCTAGTCGCTCTGTCGCAGCGCTACCTGCGGAATTCTGCGCTTGTAAGGAGTCATCGGCTCCTGCGGGATTTTCGCTCGAGTCGCTACTATGCGCATCGTCTGTTGAATTTTTTGCGTCGTCTGCGCCGCGGGGCCTAGTGGAGCGTAAAAACTCCAAATCCTCGCTAGATAGCGAGCTTAGATCGGCTTCTTCTGGGACGTGCGTCTTTTTGAGATTTTTGGAAGTGGAATTTTTTGAATTCTTAGAATTTTTGGAGGCGGAGGCTTTGGAGCTATGCGCTAAATTTGAAACGTTTTTCTCGTCCGAGCTTTTGGAATTTTTTGCGTTTTCATCTTTGAGTTTTTTAGAATGCGTGCTGCTATCGCTTGCTTTGCCTTGTAATTTGGCTAGCGCAGATTCATAAGGCGAGGAATCAAGCCCTAAATTTTTCGAGCTATAAACCAATCTCTTTAGCGCTTTGATGCGGACCTCTTTATCGGACGCGCCTTGGTAGAGCGATTTTAGCTCCTTGTGCAGCGAGCGCTTGTAATTCGGTGTCGCTACGATAAAATCCTTATCGAATTTCGCAAAAAACGCCTCGCTGGAAGCTCCAAACGCCAATACGCAACTAAAAGCCGCGATTAGAAAAATTTTAACTATCTTCGCCATTTACAAGTTTTTCTATCAATTCTTTCACGGATATTATCTCGTTTAATCGCCATCCGTTCGCACCGGTAAAAAACAGACCGCTTTGCGTTTTGCCCAGATATGCGTCGCTTAGGCGGTCGGCGATGCAGTATCCTACGGCGTTAGCGCCTTTGCCACGCTCGCATGGGCTTACGCAGTTGCTGATACAGCGGATTTTGGGCGCCGTGCCTGCGGCGATCATATCTTGCAGATTGGTATGAATTCCGCGCGCGGGATAGCCCACGGGCGATTTTAGAAGCTCGATATCTTCTTTTTTGGCGTTAAGAAGCACCTGCTTAAATTCCTCCGCGGCGTCGCATTCAAAGGTGCCGATGAAGCGCGTGCCCATCTGCACGCCGTCTGCGCCCAAAGATTTCACGCGATCGATGTCGCTCTTATCCCAAATTCCGCCTGCGACAAAGAGCGGGAAGCTGCCCCATTGCGAGATTTCCGCTTTCACTTGCGGGATTAGATTATCTAGCGCAAACGCCGGATCGCCGCACTGCTCGTAGGTAAAGCCCTGATGTCCGCCGCTAAGAGGACCCTCCAGCACTACGGCATCCGGAATGCGGTTATAGCGCTGCTTCCAGCGTTTGGCGATGATCTTAAGAGCCTTGGCGGAGGAGACGATGGGTACGAGCGCGACGTTCGGGAAATCTGCCGTAAATTCCGGCAGATTGGTAGGAAGTCCCGCGCCGCTAATGATAACGTCGATGCCTGCCTCGCACGTGTCGCGCACGATGCGCTCGTAGTCGTTCGCTGCGCACATTACGTTCATCCCCAAAGGCGCATTGCCGCAAATTTTACGGGCGTTTTGCACGATGGTAAAAAGCGCCTCTTTGCTATAAAAATTCTCGCTTTGATATGGTCTGCCATCGAGCGATTTTTTGGCAAATTTAAGATTTTTGTAGTAGCCGGTGCCGACCGAGCTAATGACGCCTAGACAGCCGTTTAGGCTGACATTGCCGGCTAGCTTGTCCCAGCTGATACCAAGTCCCATGCCGCCTTGAATTATCGGGTGCGCAATCTCGTGTTTGCCTATTTTTATACTCATTAATCCACCTTTAATTTAGCGAATTTTTTCTTTCCTACTTGGAGTGTATATTCGCCCGAGCTAAGCTGAAGCTGCTCATCTAAAATTTTATTTTGATCGATACTGACGGCGTTTGATTTTATCAGCCTGCGCGCATCCGAGCTGGATACGGCGAGCTTGCAGCTGATGAGCGCCTTTACGATCCATGCAGGCGAGCTTACGTGGTACTCCTTGATCTCGCTAGGAAGCTCGCCTGCGCCGTGGACGCGGTCAAATTCCTGCTTGGCCTCAAAGGCGGTGTTTTCGTCATAAAATTGCGTGACGATCTCAGAGGCAAGCTCCTCCTTAACCGCCTTAGGATGGATCGAGCCATCCGCCACAAAGCCTTTTATTAGCTCAATATCTTCGCTGCTTTTTTGGCTAAGCAGATTATACCAATCCCACATTAACGCATCGCTGATACTCATCACCTTGCCGTACATATCATGAGGCGTATCGGTTACGCCGATATAGTTGCCTAGGCTCTTGCTCATTTTATTCGTGCCGTCGGTACCTACCAAAAGCGGCATCATCACGACGCTTTGTTCTTTGCCGACATCATAAATTCTTTGCAGCTGGCGACCCATTAAAAGATTAAATTTCTGATCGGTGCCGCCGAATTCTATATCGCATTTCATGCAAACGCTGTCGTATCCCTGCAGTAGTGGATACATAAACTCGCTGATGCTGATCGGCTGTTCGGCCTTGTAGCGCTTCTCAAAATCGTCGCGCTCGAGCATCCTGGCAACATTAAAAGTGCTTGATAGCTCGATCATACCGCTAGCACCCAGGCGGTTGGTCCATTCGGAATTAAACATTACCTTAGTTTTGGCGGGATTTAGAATTTTAAAAACCTGCTGCTCGTAGGTTTTGGCGTTTTGAAGCACGACTTCGCGCGCTAGCTTTTTGCGAGTCTCGCTCTTGCCCGTAGGATCGCCGATTTGAGCGGTAAAATCACCGATTAGAAACTGCACGATAGCGCCGTGGTTTTGTAAAAACGCGAGTTTATTTAGAACGACGGCGTGTCCTAGGTGTAGATCCGCAGCAGTGGGGTCCATGCCGATTTTGACGTAAAATACCTCGCCGCTGTCATAATAGCGCCTAATCAGTGCCTCAATCTGCTCTTCGCCGATGATCTCCGCGACACCGCGCTTAAAATTTTCCATAATGCCTTGAATGTCAGCCATTTGCTCTCCCTTATTTAGTTTTTATATACGTCCGTAAGCGATACGAAATCCACGATTTTAAAGCGGTTTTTGAGTTTATCTTTAATCTCCGTGGAGTCTAAATTTTCGTTTAGCTCGATGATGATCTCAAAATAATCCGACGTCGTTTCGCTATTTTCGTTAAGGCTTATCGATACTAGATCGACCTCGAGCTTGACTAAATAGTTCAAAAACGTCGCCAGCGAGCCGCGCTTGTTTTCTAAATTTAATATGATCTTATAGCGGTGCGGCGCATTGCGCGTCCATTTTACGAAGATCATCTCATCGGTTTTGATTAGCTCGCTTGCACGTTCGCACAGCTTATGATGCACCGTCACGCCATGTCCGTTGCGAAAGCCGATGATGTCGTCACCGCGCTTTGGGTTGCAGCAGTAATCAAACTCAACCTCGTCGATTTTAAAATTTGAATACACCACGATGTTGTCAAATTTTTGCTTCTCGATCTCATACTTGCTGCGAAATTTCATATTGAAAAATTTCTCTTTGAGCGGGTATTTTTTCAGCGCGTTTACGACGTCTTTTAAAAATACCGAGTCATAGGCAGCTTTACCGATCTTTTTGCTTAAATTTTCTTTTTCAAGCCAGCTTAGAATGCTCTCCTTGCTCGTCGTAAAGATCGCGCATAAAATTTTAATCGCTACTTCAAAATTTATATCTCTGATCTTTTGTTTGCAAAATGCCTTTATCGTTGCGCGCGCCTTGCCGGTTTTGACCGAGCTTAGCCAGCTGCAGCGGTAGTGTGGCTCGCTTCCGGTGATGATATGAACGATATCTCCGTTTTTTAGCTCCGTAAGAAGCGGCACCTTGACGCGGTTTATAAAGGCCTCGGTCGCTTTTAAGCCCACTTGAGAGTGTATCTCGTAGGCGTAATCAAGCGCCGTAGCGCCGCGCGGCAATGTAAAAATTCCGCCTTTCGGCGAGTACACGGCGATATCCTCGACGTAGAGGCTGTCTTTAGCATATTCGTAAAGATCCTCGGCGTTGGCGTCGTCCTCTTCCTGCATGCCGATGTCATTTAGCCAATCAAGCTTCGGATTGATTGAGCCGCTATATTTATATTTCCAGTGAGCGGCGACACCGAATTCTGCGGTGTTGTGCATATCGAAGGTGCGGATCTGTACCTCTACGATCATACTTTCATTAAAAACGGTCGTGTGGATCGTCTGATATCCGTTTTGCTTCGGAAGCGCAATATAATCCTTAAAGCGCGATATGAGCGGGTTAAATTTAGTATGGATTATGCCCAGAGCTAAGTAGCAATCCATCGGCTTTTGCACGATGATGCGGATAGCCAAAAGATCGAGCACCTCCTCGATCGAAATTCCTTTGCGCTGCATCTTTAAAAAGATCGAGTAGTAGTGTTTCATTCGCTTTTGGATCTCAAAGCTACCTTCACTAAAGCCGTTTGAAAGCATATACTCCTTGATCTTTTCACTAAATTTGCTCAAGCTCATCTGAAGCTGCTGCTTATGCTCCTCGACGTAATCGGCGATCGCCGAATACTCTTTAGGCATAACGTATTTGAAGCTAAGATCTTCAAGCACGTTTTTGATCGATGAAATTCCAAGCCTGTGCGCGATCGGCGCATAAACCAAAAGCGTCTCCTCGCCGATGCGTTTTTGCTTATCGGGGCGAAGTGCGTCTAGGGTTAGCATATTGTGCAGCCTATCGCAGAGCTTGACTACCAAAACGCGCTGATCGTTAATGGAGATCATCAGCATCCTGCGGAAGGTAAGTGCAGTAGTTCGCAGCTTAGCGTTACTATCGCCGGATGGGGCTAATTTATCCTCCCTGATGTTTACGATTTTAGTAAGCCCCTCTACGATTTTGGCTACTTCGTCGCCGAATCTTTGTCTAACCTGCTCGATGCTGTAATCTGTATCCTCTACTACGTCGTGTAGTAGCGCAGATATTACCATCGCGTCATCTCCGCCCATAAAAGATACGAAGCAAGCTACCAAAATCGGATGGATAGCATACGGCTCGCCGCTTTTGCGAAACTGCCCGTCGTGCTGCGCGATGCATAAATTTATAGCATCAACCAGCAGCGGAGTGGGCTCTTTTAGATTATAAAGCAGCTGCTTGGCGCTTTGAATGTCTTTGGTATCGACGACATCGTCGATGAGACTTTCTAAGAAGTTATCATTAATCCTTGTCAACGATTCCATCTAATGCGATCTTACCTTCGGCTAGTTCCAAGATTGCTATATCGGCAAATTTCATCTTGCGAGTATCTACATTCTCTATCAGCGGCGGTTCGCCCGCAGCTAGCTGCTCGGCGCGTTTGCTTATCATCAAAGATAGCTTATATCGGTCTCCGCCCGTTACTTTTAAAGCCTTGGCTACAATTTGTTCGGTTCTCATCAATTCTCCTTAAATTTAAAATTTCAGTTTTTTACGATCGAGCAGGAGCTTAGATCTCCGCCATCGACGATTTTGTATAAATTTCCGCTCTTAAACATATTGCACACGATGATCGGAAGCGCGTTATCTTTGGCAAGCGCGATAGCCGTATCGTCCATCACCCTGATATTGTCGTGCAGGGCTTGATCGTAAGTGACTTTGGAAAGCAATTTGGCATCTTTAAATTTTTGCGGATCTTTGTCGTAGATCCCCATTACCTTCGTGGCTTTGATGATAGCGTCGGCTCCGATCTCGATCGCGCGGAGCGTACCTGCGGTATCGGTCGTGAAGAACGGATTTCCGGTGCCTGCGGCAAAGATCACGACGCGACCTTTTTCGAGGTGCCTTTTGGCGCGGCCGATGATGAAGGTCTCACAGATCGCTTCCATCTTTATCGCGCTTTGCACGCGTACGTCCATGCCTGCGTATTCTAGCGCCTCTCTCATAGCGATTGCGTTGATGACGGTGGCTAGCATGCCCATATGATCGCCGCTGGTGCGTTTGATGATACCGCTAGCTGCGGCGCTTACGCCTCTGATGATGTTGCCGCCGCCGATTACGATGCCTACTTCGATGCCGCCCTCTACGAGCTGCTTGATCTCTTTAGCGATAAATTTTAAAATTTCGCTGTCGATCCCAAAGCCGTTCTCTCCCGCTAGCGCTTCACCCGAAAATTTTACGAGTATGCGATTGTATTTAGCCATAAATTTAGCTCCTAATAAAATTTTAAAATATTACCCAAAAGTCGTTTAAAAATAACTTTTTAGGCTATTTTAGATGATCTTTAAGGCGGTTTATCCAGATCTTTTTCGGAGCGATTATCTCGCTAGCGCTGCCGTTTACGGCGTGATAGATCAGCGTGCCGTGCAAGCTCGCGTAGTAGCGGATTATGAGGCGCTGCAAATAGGGCTCGTAGCTTGGCACAAACCAGCCGTTATTGCTGATCGCTACGACGTATTTTGGCGAGCCCTCGTAAAGCTCTGCGCGCGTAGCCTCGTAGCAAACGGCGCTTCTTACGCTCTTGCCGCCAAGCTCGTAGTCGCTAAAACCGCTAGCCGTCGAAAAATCGGTCGCGCCGCCTAACAGCACGCGGTTTATGAAATTTCGCGCAAATTCCGGCAGTGGTATCATTTCGCCAAACGGCACCAAAATGTGCTTATCGAAGCGCTTCATTTCTCCGTTCGCAAAAAGATAGGCGCTGTTGTAAAATTTCCCGTTCTCATACGCTTCCGCGCCCGCTACTATCGTAATTGCGCGCGATTTTTCCTTTAGAGCTTCAACTAGCACGTTTTCTAAATTTAGCGGCATCGCAAAGGCGCTCTCGGGCAGGATTATCGCGTCCTGTCCCGCCGCGATCGCCCCATCGATGCGGGCTAAATTTGCCAACGCGGCGGATAAAATTTTATCCTTTGCCCAGATGTCATACTGCGAAATATCGGTGTTTGCGAGTGAAATTTTAATCGGTAGCGGCTCGGGCTCTTTTTGGCTAAATTGCAGCGCGCAGATCAAAAATGCTGTAAAAATTGGGGCGTTAAGCTTAGTCGTAATGCCGCGCCGGCGTAGATACAAAACCGCGCAAAGCCCCGCTAAAATCAGAGCCAGCGCGCTAAGATCGGCTCTGAAAATTCCATGGCTTAGCAGCAGTTCAAAATTTAACCAATCAAAGCCGAAAGGGTGGATAAATTTTAGAACCAAAAGGCACGCAGCGCGCAAAACGGGCGCGTCAAAGATCGCAAAGATGCGGAAAATAAAAGCATAAACGAGGCAAATTCCAAGAATTTCAAGCGGGATCAAAAATGCGAGATTGAAATAGATCAGACTGAAGCTGATCCAGTGCATCCACAGCGCGCCGATAAAAAATCCGCACCAAAACCACTCCGCTTTGTTTGCCTTTAGCAGATAAAAAAGTGCCGCTATCGCGATCAGGGGCGAGAAAAATTCCGCCGCCAAAGCAGCCAAGCCGTCAAATTTAGAGCTTAAAATTTCTACAAAAATAAAATTTGAAAGCGCAAGCGCAAGAACAAAGCCTTTATTTATGTAACTTAATGTAAAATAGCTACTTTTTAAATTTCTAATGAAGGAAACACATGGAACAAGGAAACTTCTTTGCATCAATCCTGCCTATCGTCGTAATCTTTGCGATTATGTATTTTTTGATTATCAGACCGCAGCAAAAGCAGGCCAAAGATCATAAAGCGATGGTCGATGCGCTCGGCAAAGGCGATAAGATCATAACTAGCGGTGGCATAAAATGCACGGTCGTGAAAACAAACAATGATTTTATCACAGTTAAGCTTAACGATGAGGTCATGGTCGAGCTAGATAAACAATTCGTGGCAAGAAAATTAGATGAGCAGTAAAATTTCATACCGTCTGCTGATCTTTTTGGCTGCGGTTATTTTTTCGGCGATTTTTGCCGCGCCTTCGATCTTTCAGACCGAAAAGGGAAGCAAGATAAACTTGGGTCTGGATCTGCAAGGCGGCCTGCATATGCTTTTGGAAGTTCAAAGTGACGAGGCGGTCGTTTCAAAGATCAAATCGATCGCCGCGAGCGTCAATTACGCCGCCAAGCGCGATGATCTGCTGATGGATGGGCTAAAATTGGAAGGCGATTCGTTTGAGTTTGAAATTTTAGACGCAGACGAGGCTTCCAAATTTGATGCGATTTTGCATAGCGCCGCAAGCGGATTAGACATTCAAAAATCTGGCGAAAAATATCGCGTCACATTAACGCCTGAGGAGGTCGAAGCGACTAAAAAATACGCGATCGAACAGGCCGTCGAGACTATCCGAAACCGCTTGGATCAATTCGGACTTGCGGAGCCGACGGTAGCAAAGCAGGGCGAGAGCTATATTTTGGTGGAGCTTCCGGGCGTCAAAAGTGCAGCGGATGAGCAGCGCGCAAAAGATCTGATTGCCAAAGCGGCTCACTTGCAGCTTATGGCAGTGGACGATGTGCGCCAAGACCGCGCGCAGACTATCAGTGCAGCAGATGCCAGAGCTTACGGAGACGTGATCTACCCGGACGTTAAAAATCCGAATTACAAGTATCTCATAAACGAAATTCCAGTGCTGGACGGCGCGATGCTAGTTGATGCGAAGGTTGCTTTCGATCAACACACCAATCAGCCGATCATAAATTTTACGCTAAACTCTCAAGGCGCTCAAATTTTTGGCGATTTTACCGGCAAAAATGTCGGCAAGCGCCTTGCGATCGTGCTTGATGGCAAGGTTTACTCCGCGCCGCGCATTAACGAGCGTATCGGCGGCGGCAGCGGTCAGATCAGCGGCGGATTTAGCGTCGAGGAAGCGCATGACGTAGCGATCGCGCTTAGAAGCGGCGCGCTTTTGGCTCCGGTTAAAGTATCCGAAACGCGCAGTATCGGCCCTAGCCTAGGACAAGATAGCATCGATAAAAGTATGGCAGCGCTTAGTCTTGCAGCGGTTGCGATTTTAATCTTTATGATTTTATACTATGGCGTAGCGGGACTTTTTGCCGATATCGCGCTTGTAGTAAATATTTTATTTCTAATCGCTTGTATGGCGCTTTTTGGTGCAACGTTAACGCTTCCTGGAATGGCTGGAATCGTGCTAACTATCGGAATGGCAGTAGATGCGAATGTCATCATTAACGAGCGCGTTAGAGAGGTGCTAAGGACGGGAGTTTCAATCCGACAAAGTATAAATAAAGGCTATGAAAATGCGATGAGCGCGATCGTGGATTCAAATATCACTACGCTAATTACTTCTGCTGCGCTTTATGCTTACGGCACGGGTCCAGTGAAGGGCTTTGCTGTCACGATGAGCATCGGTATCGTAGCGTCGATGATAACGGCGATTTTGGGCACTCACGGAATGTTTGAGTTAGTAATGGATAAGATGGAAAAGAGCAAAAATACCGCGCTTTGGCTCGGTTATAAAGTAAAAGGAGGCGCAAATGCAAGTGTTCGATAAGGGCAAAATTTATGATTTTATGAAATTTAGATATTTTACCTTTGCGCTTTCTGCAGTTTTGATAATAGGCTCTATTGCGCTATTTTTCATCAAAGGTGTCAGCTATGGTATCGATTTTAGCGGTGGTACACTCATTCAGGTTAAATACGACGCTAAAGCACCGCTTGATGAGATCAGAAAGCGCTTCGAAGCGGCAAATTTAGGCAATATCAACGTTACGGAATTTGGTAGCGATCAAGAGGTCACGATTAGATATTCGGGCGCTGCGAGTGAACTGGGTGATAATCCAGCTTTAGCGGCGCAAAAAATTTTGCAAGGCAGTGGAAACTTCGACATTCGCAAGGTCGATATCGTAGGTCCTAAAGTCGGCGAAGAGCTTCGCACAAACGGAATTTTAGCGGTATGTGTGTCGTTTGCGCTCATTTTGGTTTATATTACCTTGCGGTTTGAGTGGAGATTTGCGATTGCAGCCGTACTATCGGATCTGCACGACGTCGTAGTTGCCGTAGGTGCGATGATTTTAGCCGGCGTGGATTTCAACCTTGAAATTTTAGCTGCACTACTAACCATAATGGGCTATTCGCTAAACGATACCATCGTTGTTTTCGATAGAATTCGAGAAGGTGTAAAAGATAGTAAATCGATTAAGCTTGACGAGGTTATAAACGAATCGATCTCTCACACGCTATCGCGCACGTTGCTTACTTCGCTTACGACTCTCATCGTCATTGTGATTTTATTCGTCTGGGGCGGCGAGATGATCCACGGCTTTAGCTTCGTGATGCTAATAGGCGTCATAGCAGGAACTTTCAGCTCTGTATTTGTAGCTGCTCCGATGCTGATTTTGTTTAAATTTAACGTCGAGAAATACCGCGCATTTTTGGCTGAAAAACAGCGTCGTATCAAAGAGAAAGAAAAGAATCGCGCCATGTATGAAAAAGGCACGGTGTAAGGATAGAAGATGAACTGGGGAAGGGTAATTTACATATTTTTTGCGCTGATGAGTATGACTACGATAGGCGGGTTTTTGTATGAGAAGAATGAAATTTTACTTTTCATAGCAACCAGCGTGAATGCAGTCTCGACGCTTTTGAAGGTAGGCGTGCGAAATATGCTAGCAGCCGAGCTTTTTGCAAGCTCGCTCGTAGCGGATCTGCATCTCATACCGGCGTTCGTTTTGATTGTAGTAGCGCCGGGAGATCTGTCGATCGTGACCTCGCTTGCCATAGGCGCGCTACTTGCAAACTTTTTCTCGCTAATTTTAATAGCGATCGAATCGGCAAAAACTAAAGACGAATTCTAGGAGCGCAAAATGCCTTACGATAGTAAAAGTATTGAGCTTAAATGGCAGAAAATTTGGGATGAAGAGGGAGTTTTCGAGCCTAAGGACGATTATAGCCTGCCTAAAAAATATATCCTTTCGATGTTTCCTTACCCAAGCGGCCGCATTCACATGGGGCACGTGCGAAACTACAGCATCGGCGACGCTTTGAGCCGCTATTACAGGCTGCGCGGATACAACGTGCTTCAGCCGATCGGCTTTGATAGCTTTGGAATGCCTGCGGAAAACGCGGCGATCAAACACGGCACCCATCCCAAAACTTGGACCTACGAAAATATCGATTATATGAAAAAGGAGCTACACCGCCTGGGCTTTAGCTTTTCGGCTCGTCGTATGCTTGCTACCTCCGATCCGCTTTATACGCGCTGGGAGCAGGAATTTTTCATCAAGCTTTTTGAAAAAGGACTCATCTACAGAAAAAGCGCCGTGGTAAATTGGTGCGAGCACGATCAGACGGTGCTTGCCAACGAGCAGGTCGAGGAGGGCAGGTGTTGGCGCTGCGGCAACGAGGTCGTGCAAAAGCAGATGCCGGGATATTATCTAAAAATCACCGCCTACGCGCAGGAGCTCTTGGACTGCCTAAAGCAGCTTGAGGGCAAGTGGCCCGCTCAGGTGCTTACGATGCAGGAAAACTGGATCGGGCGCAGCGAGGGTTTGGAATTTAGCTTTAAATTTGACGAGCAAAGCAGCGCCAAACTTGGCGGTATCGAGGGCTTTAAGGTTTTTACGACGCGCCCCGATACGATTTACGGCATGAGCTACGCGGCGGTCGCGCCCGAGCACGAGGTCGTAAAGAGACTTTTGGATGAAAATTTACTCGGCGCCAAAGCTGCGGCGAAGGTGAGAGAAATTTTAAATCAAAGCCCGCGTGAGCGCCAAGCAAGCGATAAAGACGGCGTGAGCCTCGGGATCAGCGTGCTTCATCCGCTAAGCGGCAAAAAAATCCCCGTTTGGACTGCGAATTTCGTTTTGGCAGAATACGGCGGCGGCGCGGTCATGGCGGTGCCTGCGCACGATGAGAGGGACTTCGAGTTTGCAAAGAAATTTAACCTGCCGATCATTCAAAGCATCGCTCCAAAAAGCGGCGATTACGACGCTAGCAAGGCTTACATCGAGCCTGGAATTTTAATAAATTCCGCGGAATTTAGCGGCATGGATAGCGAAAAAGCAAAAAGCGCCGTTATCTCAAAATTTGAGGAGTTAAAGCTCGGACGCCGCGTGGTAAATTTTAAACTGCGCGATTGGGGAGTGAGCCGCCAGCGCTACTGGGGCGCGCCGATCCCGATGATCCACTGCCCAAAATGCGGGCTGGTAAGCGAGGAAATTTCAAATCTGCCCGTAGAGCTTCCGCAGGATATTAAGATCACCGGCAAGGGTAATCCGCTCGATGCGCATCCTAGCTGGAAGTTTTGTAAATGCCCTAAATGCGGCGGCGACGCGATGCGTGAGACCGACACGCTCGATACATTTTTTGAAAGCTCGTGGTATTTCGCGCGCTACGCAAGCGACGAGCGGACGTGGCAGCAACGAGCGTTTGACGAGCAAAGCGTGAATTACTGGATGAACGTCGATCAGTATATTGGCGGCATCGAGCACGCGATCTTGCATCTTTTGTATGCGAGATTTTTCCAAAAGGCTCTTCGCGACATAGGCTATCTGCGCGATAGTGAGCCGTTTGAGCGGCTGCTAACTCAGGGCATGGTGCTAAAAGATGGCGCAAAGATGAGTAAAAGCAAAGGAAACACCGTCGATCCTGATGATATTATCGAGAGATACGGCGCCGATACGGCGAGACTTTTTATACTTTTTGCAGCACCGCCGCAAAAGGAGCTTGAGTGGAACGACAGCGCGGTAGAGGGCGCGTATAAATTTCTTAGTCGCCTATACGATCGCGCCGAAAATGCCTACGCTACGGATAAAATTCCGCAGATCGACCACGCCGCTTTAAATAAAGAGGAAAAATACGCCCGCCTTAAAGTTTACGAGGCGCTTAAGAAGTCGCAGCAGGTTTATGAGAGCAGCTTTGCTTTTAATACCCTAATCGCCGCGTGTATGGAGGCGCTAAACGCCCTAAACGCGCAGAGTAACAAAGACGTATTTACTGAGGGTTACTTTGTGATCTTAAACCTGCTTGAGCCTATCGTGCCGCACATCTGCGCCGAGCTTAGCGAGAAGCTGTTTAAGAGGCGGAATTTCGGCGAGCTACGAGTTTGCGAAGAGGTCTTTGAGAGCGATACGATCAAGCTTGCCGTCACGATTAATGGCAAAAAGCGCGCCGAGTTTGAAGCGGGTGCGAACCTAAGCGAGGGCGAAATTTTAAGCCTTGCAAAGCAGAATTGCGCCAAATGGTTAGAGGGCAAGAGCATCGTAAAAGAAATTTACGTCAAAAACAAGCTTGTAAATTTGGTGATAAAGTAGGCGAAGATGAGAAGAGTTTTAACCGTTTTTTGTTTGATTTTTTTAATCGGCTGCGGCTACAAGCCCGTTTCGAGGATCGCGAAAGAGACGATGAGTGGAAGCGTATTCGTAGACGTGATGATGAGCAAGACCGATCCGCAAAACACCGTCGCGATCAAAAATGCGATCAGACAGGGTATAGTCCAGCGCCTAGGGATGAGCCTTGCGGATAAAAACTCGGCGCAGACGATTGTAGTAGCGAGCATAAAAAGCCTAAGCTTTAGCGAGCTTTCATACGATCAGTTCGGCTATGTCACTAGCTACCGTGCAAATCTCATCGTAAATTTTAGCACCAAGCTTAAAAACGGCGATGTTTTCAGCAAGGATTGCGTTGGCGATTACGATTTTAAAGTTAGCCGCCTAGTCAAAAATAGCTACGATACGAGCTCCATCATTAGCGATAAGGACCGCTACAAGGCGATCGAAAATGCCTCCGCGCAGGCGTTTGACGAGTTTATTTCGGCGCTTGCGATTAGGGGATTCAGACTTGAGCGGGCGCAGCATTAAAGAATTTTTGCAAAATCGCCCGATTTATTACAAAAAAATCGACTATGAGCGCTTCCCGCGGGCGTATGCCGCCATTAAAGATAAAATTCCGCTCAAAAACGTCATTCAGATCATCGGCACCAACGGCAAGGGCAGCACCGGGCGATTTTTGGCTAATGCGATCGCCGCAGCGGGCTTTAGCGTCGGGCACTACACTAGCCCGCACGTTTTTAGGCTCAATGAGCGTATCTATCTAGGCGGACGCATCGCGCAAAGCCCCGTTTTTGCGTTAAATTCAGGTGCTTCAAATTTTAAAAACGAGCAAAATTCCGCTTCGGCGTCAAATTTTACGGAAAAACAAAATTCCGTAAAGATGCAAAATTTTGCGAACAGAGAAAATTCCGCCTCTCAAGTTTCTATTTCTAATTTGCAAAATTCCACCACGCAGAATTTGCATAGCGAGCAGAATTCTGCCTTGCAAAACCCCGTTTATATCACGCAAAATTTTTGTAGCGAGCAGAATTCTATCGCGCAAAATTCCATAGATACACAAAATTCTGCTTCTACACAAAATTTATGGAATTCGCAAGATCTCAAATCGTCGTCTGAGCAAAATTTAAAATTCTCGCCGGAGCAAAATTTTAAATCTCAGCTAAGATCAAATTCCAAATCCGCTCAAAGCTCGCCTCCCATTTCGCTAGGGCGCGATGCCACGGATGAGGAGCTTGATTTCGCGCATGAGTTTTTGCAAGAGAGCTTGCCCGCGGAGTTTAAAGATAGCCTGTCGTATTTCGAGTATCTCACGCTTGCGGCGGCGGTGATCTTTAAAGATTGCGATTACTGCGTGATTGAGGCCGGGATGGGCGGCGAGTTTGACGCTACGTCGAGCTTCGGGCGCATGCTGTCGCTTTTTACGCCGATCGGCACCGATCATTTGGGCATGCTAGGACAAAATCTAGAGCAGATCGCCCACACTAAGCTCATTACGATGGATAAGGAGGCGATTTTAAGCGACGAGATGAGCGAGGTCCCGCTTTGTATCGCGCGGCAGATCGCAGAGCAAAAAGGAACTCGTTTGAGATTTGCAGCAGATCTTTTAAGCAAGAGCGAGCAAGCGCAGATCGCGGAGTTTTGCGCACGCAATAATCTACCTAAATTTCAAATTTCAAATTTAGCTCTAGCGATTGCCGCGATGAAATTTTTAAATCTGAAATTTGAAATTTCACAGCTGCCGCCTCTAAATTTACGCGGCAGGATGGAAGTTTTGGCACCGAATTTACGCGTGGACGTCGGACACAACGAGCTTGCGGCACAGCAAGTAGCCCGCGAAATTACCGAAATCTACGGGGGCAAAAAAATCGTGCTGATTTACAACGCTTTTGCCGATAAGGACGTAGCTGCGGTGCTGCGGACTTTGGCGCCTGTAGTGGAGCGCGTGGAGATCTTTAATTACGAGGTTGCGGATCGCGAAATGGCGGCAGAGGCGATAATCCGTGCGCTTGACGCGCTTAAAATTCCGCATTCGCCGTTTCGCGGCGAGCTTAGAGCGGACGAGGAGTATTTGGTTTTCGGCTCGTTTCATTTGGTAGAAAATTTTATTTTATGGCTTGAGGCGCGCCGTGGCTAAAACTAAACTTACCCTAAGCGATCACTTTGGCACCAAGACGCTGTATTTTGGCGAAAATTTTAGATTTCAACTTAAAATTTTATCCGCGTTTTTTGTAATTTTTCTGCTCGTTCTGTTTTTTGCGATCTTTAAACTCGCGAGCGACCGATCAAATTTAAAAGAGCTAAACAAAACCCTCTACGCCGAAAATCTCGCGCTAAAAGAGCAAAATATCGCACTTGAGGGCAAAAACGAGGAGGTGCTTGCCAAGCTGGACGGACGCGAGGACGACGGAGGCGGGCTGGATAGTGATATCCAGGTAATGCTTGCGATGAATGAGATGAAAAAGGAGCGTAAAAAGGGCTCCGGCGCGCATATCGCAGCTAGCGAAAAAACGGCGAGCGCGATTCTTAGCGCTGTGCCTAACGGACTTCCGATGCAGTATCGCGGCGTCACGAGCCCCTTTGGCATGCGCGCCCACCCGATCAGCGGCGTTATGAGGATGCACCACGGCATCGACTTGCGAGCGAGCGAGGGCACTCCGGTGTTTGCGACGGCAGAGGGCTTCGTGCAGTTTGCAGGCGGCAGTGGCAGCGGATATGGAATTTTAGTGATTTTATCGCACAATTACGGCTTTGAGACCCGCTACGGCCACCTTAGCTCTGCGGTCGTAACGCCCGGTTCTTGGGTTAAAAAAGGCGATCTCATCGGCTATAGCGGCAACACCGGCTACAGCACCGGTCCGCACTTGCATTACGAAGTTAGGTTTTTGGCTCAAAGCGTTGATCCTGCAAATTTTATGAGCTGGAACGCGCAAAATTTCAAAAATATCTCGACCTTAGAGCCTAACGTATCGTGGCAGGAGATCGCAAACGTCGTGCAGCACCAGATCGAAAGGTTTAAATAATGCAAGCTGAGGTTTACGAATACTTTTTGCAAAACCAAAAGGAGCTTTTGATCTGCGAGGACGATAAAGAGGCTGCGGCGTGCGAGCAGGTGCTTAAATTTATGGGCTATGCGACCTTTTGCCTGCCAGATTTTAGAGCGAGCTTCGGCGAGGATCTGCGCAGCTATATGGGTGAGCTAGCGGGCATCAGCACTGCTCTTAGCGCGTTTTACAAAGCAAGCGGCAAAAAAATTTTAATCTCGCCCATCCGCACGATCCTAAACAAACTCCCCGCCGCAAGCCATCTGCGCCCGCTAAATTTAAAATTTGGCGAAGAGTTAAACTTAAGCGAGCTGAAAGATGAAATTTTGCGCCTGGGATACGACGTGCGCGACATCGTTGAAAGCATGGGCGAGGTTAGCTTCCGTGGCGAGATCATCGATATTTTTTCGGTAGGGAGCGAAAGCGCGGTTAGAATTCTGCTCGACGGCGAGACGGTCGAGAGTATCAGGCGCTTTGACGTCGCGACGCAAAAAAGCGAAAAAGATGAGCTTGCGCAGACCGAGATAGCGCCGTTTTTTGCAAATTTAAGCGAGGACGAGTTTGAAAGCGTCAGCGAAAAGATATCGCGCGCGGATAGCGACGCGCTAGCTCGCGATCTGGGCTCGCTCGGGTTTTGGTTTATCGAGGGCTTCGTAGATTATGCGGAGGCGTTTGATTGCATCTTGCTGCACGAAATCAAAAAGGACGAAATTTTTTCCGAGCGCAATTTGGATTTTTTAGACGCGATCGAGGTACTGCCCGCGGCGCGTAAATTTAAAGACCTCGCCGTGACGCCGTCGCAGGAATTTTTTGAATTTCACCGCAGCGAGGCTATCACGCTGATCGCGCGAAACGACGCGCTGCTCGCGCCGTTTGATCTTAGCGGATTTAGCAATATCGAAATTTTACGCGAGGATTTCGTCGTAAATTTAATAAGCGCCGAGCGTATCATCCTTTCGCTAAACAAAGCGGCGCCCAAAAAGCGCGTGCGAAGATCGAGCTTAGCTCTGGATGAGCTAAACGTGGGCGATTTTGTCGTGCACGAAGATCACGGTATCGCTAAATTTAACGGGCTTGAGCTCATCGAGGTGATGGGGCGTAGCAAGGAGTTCGTATCCCTGCTCTACGAGGGCGGCGACAAGCTGTTGCTGCCGGTCGAGTACCTAAACAAGATCGATCGCTACGTAGCAAGCGGCGGTGCGGTGAGCTTGGATCATCTGGGCAGGGCGAGCTTTTCAAAAATCAAGGAGCGAGTGCGCGAAAAGCTCTTTGCGATCGCTTCGAAGATCATTGCACTGGCTGCCAAGCGCGAGCTGGTGCGAGGGCTCGTCATCAAAAACGAAAGCGCAGATTATGCGAAATTTTTAAGCGCAAGCGGCTTTAGTTACACGAGCGATCAGCAAAAGGCGGTGGGCGCGATTTTGGCGGATCTGCAAAGCGGCAAGGCGATGAACCGCCTACTTAGCGGCGACGTGGGCTTTGGAAAGACCGAGGTTGCGATGAATGCGATCTTTGCCTGCATCCGCAGCGGCCATTCGGTACTGTTTTTCGTGCCTACGACGCTACTTAGCTCGCAGCATTACGCCACGCTTAGCGAGCGCTTTAGGGGGTTTGAAATTCCTGTTTTCAAGCTCGATCGCTTCAGTAGCGCGCGGCAAAAGAGTGAGATTACAAAGCGCCTGCAAAGCGGCGAGGCGATCGTCGTGGTCGGTACGCATTCGCTTTTAAATTTAAACCCCGCAAATTTGGGGCTCATAATCATCGATGAGGAGCATAAATTCGGAGTTAAGCAAAAGGAGCGGCTCAAAGAGAAAAGCGCCGCCTCGCACCTGCTTAGTATGTCTGCCACTCCGATACCGCGCAGTCTGAATATGGCGCTAAGCTCGATTAAAAGCTACTCTACGCTGCTTAGCCCGCCGCAGGATCGCCTGGATGTGCGCACCTTCGTCAAGCAGTGGGATGAAAAGATCGTAAAAGAGGCGATTTCGCGCGAGCTGCGACGCGGCGGGCAGATTTTTTACGTCCACAACCACATCGCGACGATGCAAAGCGCTAAAAAGAAGCTGCTTGAAATTTTGCCGAGCCTTAAAATTTTAATTTTGCACTCCAAGATCGACGCTAAAACTACGGAGGATGAAATTTTAAAATTTGTAGCGGGCGGATACGATCTGCTACTTTGCACCAGCATCGTAGAAAGCGGCATTCATATGCCGCGCGTAAATACGATCATCGTCGAAAACGCCGATAAATTCGGTATCGCCGATCTGCACCAGCTGCGCGGTCGCGTCGGGCGCAGCAATAAACAGGGCTTTTGCTATTTTTTGATCGAGGATAAAATCGCTCTTACGCAGGACGCGCTAAAACGGCTCGTAGCGCTTGAGAGCAACTCGTTTTTGGGCAGCGGCTCGGTGCTAGCGTATCACGATCTTGAAATTCGCGGCGGCGGAAACCTGCTCGGAGAGGCACAGAGCGGGCATATCGAAGCGATCGGCTACTCGCTTTATCTAAAGATGCTTGAAGAGGAGATCGGCAAGCTGCTAAGCAGAAAGAGTGCCGCTGCGAGCGTGGAGCTTAAAATTTCGGTAAACGCCTTTTTAAACTCGGAATTTATCAGAGAGGATCGCCTGCGCTTGGATCTTTACAGGCGGCTTAGCAAGTGCGCCGAGGCGAGCGAAGTGCTTGAAATTTTCGGCGAGATCGAGGATCGCTTCGGGCGCGCGGATATCTACACCAAGCAATTCATCGACGTGATGATGATTAAGGTTTTGGCTACGAAGCTTGGCTTGCGCGTGATTTCGAGCATGGACGAAAATATCTTGATCACCCTTGCAAACGGCGATAAGGTGCGATTAAAAGCACAGACGCGCGACGATGATGACGTGATAAACGAAATTTTGATCTATCTGCGAAGGGAGCTAAAAAATGCGAACTTGCGATGAAAATATCAAAAAAAGCGCGAGCAAAAGCAGAAGCGAAGAGTTAAATTTAGACGCGGCGGGCGGTTTAAATTTAGCGCCGCAAGCCGTCCTAAAAAGCGCGCAGAGCGGCGCCGGCGAGCAAATTTATTTCAGCGATTTTAGTGCGATTGATTGGCGCACGGTACAGGTCGCCGTCTTTCGCGCGAATAAAAAGGCGCTAAAGATTGTCCGTGACATCGATTTTACCGATCTTGACGCGCTCGTGGGGCTAGAGAGCCAAAAATCGGCTCTTATAAAAAATACGGATGCCTTTCTGCGCGGCGCGAGCGCCAACCACGCGCTTTTGTGGGGCGAGAGCGGCTGCGGCAAATCAAGCCTTGCGAAGGCGGTTTTTTCTAAATTTATCCCGCAAGGCCTTAAGATCATCGAGATCGGCAGGGACGATCTGGGCTATCTCGTGGATATAATCGACGCGATCCGCGAAACAAATTTTAAATTTATCATCTTTTGCGATGATTTGAGCTTTGAGCTCGGCGAGAGCGGCTACAAGCACCTAAAACCGCTGCTAGAAGGATCCTTAGAGCGCGCGCCGCGCAACGTGCTGATGTATGCGACGTCCAATCGTCGCCACATAGTAGGCGAATGCGCAAGCGATAACGACGCCGCGCAGATCAGCCGCGGCGAGCTGCACCTAAGCGACGCGGCGAACGAGCGAATCAGCCTGAGCGAGCGCTTCGGGCTGCAGCTAAGCTTTTACGGCGGGAGCATGCGGGAGTATTTAGGGATCGTAGATGCCTATTTTGCGGCTGCACAAGGTATGAGCGCGGCGGAATTTCGCTTGAGCTTCGCCGCAAATTTAGACGCGCTGCACGCAAAAGCGCGGGAGTTTGCGATGCTTCGCGCAAGCCGAAGCGGCCGCGCGGCAAAGCAGTTTTTCTTGAGCTTTGGTGAGGAATTTTTTGCAAATTTAAAAGGCGGCGACAGATGAATACGGCGCGCGAATTTAAATTTGGCGTAAATTTTATCGCAGTGCCGAAATACGCGCAAAAAATCGCCGCCGTCGCGCGAAATTTTAGAAACGACGCCAGAAATTTCGGAGGCGCGAGATGAGCGCGACCGAGCTTTTTATCGAGCTTTTTCGCGCCGTGAAAATTAAGGATTTTCGCTGGTGGCCCGGGTTTGGAAGCTTTGAGGTGGTCGTGGGGGCGATTTTGATCCAAAATACGGCGTGGCACAATGCTGACGCGGCGTTGCAAAACCTGCGTAGCAAGGGGCTTTTGAGCTTAGAGGGGATTGCCGGGCTAGATGAAGCGGAGCTTGCGGAGATCATTAAAGTGAGCGGATTTTATAATCAAAAAGCGAGACGCCTAAACTCGCTTTGCAAAGCTATAATCGCGGATTTTGAGAATTTTGAGAGCTTTAAAGCGGGCGTTAGCCGCGAGTGGCTTTTAGCGCGCAAGGGGATCGGCGCGGAGAGCTGCGATGCGATCCTGTGCTATGCGTGTGAGCGCGCGGTGATGGTCGCAGATAGCTATTCGGTGCGGCTGCTCGGGGCTTTGAGCTATGAGTTTGAAAGTTACGACGAGCTTAGCGCGTGGCTCGGCGAGCTGGAATTTGAGCGGATCTATGAGTTTGTAAATTCCGCTAATTTTCCCTGCGACGCGGCGGCAAAAGCAGATAAGCTGGAGAACGAAAACGACGTGTATGCGCTATTTCACGGGCTTATAGTGGAATTTTGTAAAGCGCATCTAAAAAGCAAAATTTTTGATGATTTTGCAATGGAATTTTTTGATAATTTAAAATAAATCTTAGCCGACTTTAAAGCAAAGAACATTCTATACCATCCAAGTAGCGACAAATAGGTGATTTTATGTATTGTTAAGCGCCGATATAGCAAAATTTAATTAAAATTACGGCGATAAATTTGGTTAAAAAATCGATATTTAGGGGAGTTTATGACGAAAAGAAAAATTTTAATAGTATTTGGGACGCGCCCAGAGGCCATTAAGATGGCTCTGTTGATAAAAGAATTTCAAAAGCACTCGGAATTTGAGGTAAAGGTTTGCGTCACGGCCCAGCACAGACAGATGCTTGATCAGGTGCTTGAATTTTTTGAGATAAAGCCTGATTTCGATCTAAATTTAATGAAGCAAGGGCAGGATTTATATGATATTACGTCGGGTGTTTTACTTGGTATGCGCGATGTATTTAGCGAATATACCCCAGACATCGTGTTTGTGCATGGAGATACGACTACTACTTATGCCGTTTCTTTAGCGGCGTATTATCAAAAGATCGACGTGGCACATGTCGAAGCGGGGCTTAGGACGCATAATATCTATTCGCCGTTTCCTGAAGAGATAAATAGGCAGATGACGGGACTCATAGCTAAATATCACTTCGCGCCGACCATCGATGCTAGAGACAATCTCTTAAAAGAAGGCAAAGATTCAAAAAATATAATCGTTAGCGGCAACACCGTTATAGACGCGCTTTTGTGGACGATAGACAAAATCGAAAACAACGAGCTGCTAAAAAATAAAATTTTATCCTTTATAAATTCCAAATATAAGCTTAGTGATAAAAAATTTATTCTCGTTACAGGACACAGACGAGAGAATTTCGGAGAAGGCTTTGTTAATATTTGTGAGGCTTTGCGTGAAATAGCGCTAAAAAATGAAAATATCGACATTGTTTATCCCGTGCATCTAAATCCAAATGTAAGAAAGCCTGTGGGAGAAATTTTATCGGGCATTCCGAATATATTTTTAATTGATCCGCTAGAGTATGATAGTTTCGTCTATCTCATGAGCAAGTCATATATGATAGTAACAGATAGCGGCGGTATTCAAGAGGAGGCACCGAGCCTGTGCAAGCCTGTTTTAGTTATCAGAGAAACTACCGAAAGACCTGAAGGGATAAGAGCAGGATGTGTGAAGCTTATCGGCACCAAGCGCGAAAATATCATAAAAGAGGTGCAAAAATTATTAAATTTAAAAGATAAATATGATAAAATGAGTAAAAGTGTAAGTCCGTATGGCGACGGTAAAGCTTGCAAAAAAATACTGGAATTTTTAAAAGGAATATTGTGAAAAAAGTTTGCATCTTAGGTCTTGGGTATATAGGGCTACCGACGGCCGCGCTTTTGATAGGTAAGAGATATTAAATATATAGTACAATATGATAAATGTGATTATCATAATAGAATGTTCGTTTAAACGACGGCTCGATTTAACATTGTTTTCTTTGGCATTTCTTTCGATTTTTACTTCAATCTTGTTGATAACGAAAGAAAGATGATTGATAAGAATGTATATTTTCCATATCGAAGAACGGAATTTGTCGGCGTGCTATTTGAATATAAAATTTTACTCAATACGGAAAAGATAAGATGAAATCTTAGCACAATGTCTTAATAAAATTTGTAGAAAGTAGAATGTTTAAAAATGTTAGATATAAACATCGATCTGCATAATTACGAATTCAAATAATTTTTTACACCGGAGTTTATTTTATGAGCTTTTTGGTAATTAAATCATAAAAGGATTAAATTGACATCGTTAGATTTTGCTTTTACGTCCAATATGAATGTAGAAACATGAATGAAAATATGGTAAATTTAATCTAATTCGTCAAATCAGGCTTACTAAGCTTTGGTGGGTGAGTTAGCGCAGCAATTTGTATTTTTATATTAATAAAATGGAAATATAGTATATGAAAAATTGGTCAATTTAAAATAATATCACAATTATTTTAAGAGCCTTTAATTCATTTCGGTATGCTGGGTGGCGAGTTAGAAATAAATTTTATATTCGGATTTGAAACGTGAATAATAAACTTATGGTTATAAAAAATATTTCTTGGCTTTTATTAGAACATAGTATTAGGATTATTGCTGGAGTGGTGACCGCATCTATCTTGGCACGTGTTTTGGGGGTAGAGGGATACGGGATCTTCCAATATATTTTAGGTCTTGTTGTGATATTTAAATCGCTTTCATATGTAAATTCTGCCGAAATAATGGTTCCTAAACTTGCTAATGCTAATATTGTGGAGCGTAAAAGTCTTATGGGCAGTGGATTTTTTATTAGATCTCTTTTTTGTGCAATAGCATACTTAGCATTTTTATTATTTATATATTTCAATAATGATATAAATAATGATATAAATATATTTTATCTAGCTGTTATTCTTGGATTTAGTATTTTAGTTGACGAAGCTTTTGGGATTATTACTGCGTTCTTACAATCTCAGACTATGATAAAGTATAGAAGTATCCTATATATTATCTTTGTAATTATTAGAGTATCTTTTTTAGGATTTTTATATTTATTAAATATTACAAATATATATTTTTATGCACTTATATATGCGTTGGAAAGTATTAGTATGGCTATAGGATTGTTTTTGGTTTATAAGATTTTAAATAAGGATTTATTTTTTACATTTAATATTGATAAAATTTTATCATTATTAAAAGATGGACTACCTTTTTTTGTGGGAATAGTTTTTATGTGCGTATTTTGGCGAATTGATATAGTAATGACTAAATTTTTAAGTGATGATACAACTTTGGGCTTATATGCTTCTGCAATTCAATTATTTAGCAGTATAACAGCTATGGCACCTATAATTGCAACTTCATTTGCTCCATTATTTGTATATAAATTCGATAACATAAGGATTATTAAAAAACATATATGGTTTCTTGGTTTTGTTATGCTGGGAATAGCAATATGTTCCGCTACCATTATATATTTTCTATCACCCATTCTAATAAATATAATATTTGGTAGTAAGTTTGATGATGCTGCCGATATTTTTAGATATTTATTATATATTTTACCATTTATATTTTTAAATGAAGCGTTAAATTTATATATAATTAAAATGAAGTTAGGTAAAATATCAATATGTAAATGGGGGCTTGCATTAAGCAGTGCTATAGTCGCATATATATATTTTATTCCTTTGTATAAAGCAATAGGTACGGTCATTGGTCTTGGAATTGGATATTTCGTAGCATGTATATTCGGTATATTTGTAATTATCGCTATAGGAAAGCCTAACAATCGTTTATTATAATATATTTTTAAACGATAAATTGAATGAAAAGATTTTAATTCTATTTGACTTAGTTGAGAGCTAATAAGAGAGAGCTCTTTTTATCGAAGAATTTAAAAAGCATAAAAATGGTTTTTAGGATTAAAATATGTATTATATTATAGCATAAGAAAGATTTAAATTATGTTTCAAGGCTATTAAATATAAAATTACATTTTGATTCATATATTGAGATAAAGAGCCGAGGTTTATACTTGTATTATAATCTATTTGGCTTAAAGAAAACCTTATTGGCAGGAATTAATTTATACTTAGCTTTAGTTCATGGAGGTGATGAGCGAAATGGTAACCTTTTTAGTATTTTATCAAAAGATTAAAACGAGTTATACCGAAGTTAAACTTGAAATAAATAGCTTTTATACACTGTATATTAAAAAATTATATAAAAAGATTACTGTTATTTTTGCTATATATTACGTAAATTATAAAGAAATAGTTATATTTTTAAGAAATATAATATAATGATATTTTTTCGGATATAATTTATGTATGTATATTTGAGCATTTTTTTTATAACAATAATCGCTAGTTTCTTTGATCATACTAGATTTAAAAACTTAATTTTTTATTTAATATCTTCTTCTTTGATATGCATGTCTACATTGAGAGGGAATAGTTTTGGTAAAGGCGATTACGAGCATTACATCTGGATATATAATCAAATTGATAATTGGCAAGAAATTATTCAACCTACGATGCACACAGAATTTGGTTTTAGAATCTTATCATATCTAGGCAATCTCAATGGTTTTAAAGCCCAATACATTATCGTTATGATGGCTATTTTAGGTATCTTACCAATGTTGTATGTAATAAATAATTATTTAGAGCGCAAAAATTTAGCTTTATTAATATGGTTACCATATTTTTTTACTATGAATCTGCATTCTTCCAGAATTTCTGTTGCTGCTGCTTTCGGGTCATTGTTTATTTTATTTTATATAAAGAAAAAATATATTATTTCAATATTTTATCTTTTAATGGCAAGTTTATTCCATACATCTGCATTAATATTGATATTAATATTTTTAAGTAAATGTAGTGTTAGGACATTAATATTTCTTTTATTATTCATAATTACTTTAGTTTTATTAATAAATCCGATAGAGATTTTAATACATTTATCTACTTTGCTAGGAATGGACAATCATTATTTTATTAGATATACTGAACAAGATTATGGTTATGCAATGAAAATATACGATCCAAGGATAATGTGGTCATTATCATTAATAGCCCTCATATATAGTATACATGGCAATCTTCTAAAAGAAGAAATATTTTGGTATAAAATATATATAATTGGTGCCATTATTATTTTACTTTTTTTAAATTCAACAGTTATGGCATGGAGATTAAGTTATTATTTTTGGGTTTCCTCCTCTTTTTTTATAATCGGTTTTATTTTAAAATATTATAACTTAAAGTTCTCTTGTTTTGTCGGATTTAAATATTTTTCATTTATATTTATTATATCCTTTTATATTATATATATATCTTGGTTAATTTATAATGCAGAAGAATATAAACTATTTGAGGAATTTACGCAATGAGAATCGCTTTTATAGATACAGCCTTTCCTATCAACAACCGTACTTTAAAATTTGTGAATACTTGTAATAGATTCTTTGATATTATGGTTATTGCCTGGAATAGAAAAAATGAACATATATCCAATTACGATAATTATCGGATACTGAATTGTAAAGCTGAATATGGAAATAAGCTAAAAAAATTTTTTAAAATTTTTAAATTTATTAAACATATTTATTCTATATTGAAAAGCGAGAAGATAGAAATTATATTTGCGAGTCACTGGGATAGCTTGCTGTGTGCTATAATTGCTACCTTTTTTTTAAAAAATAAATATAAGATTGTTTATGATTGTTTAGATGTACCAACAGCCAAGAACTATTTTTTGGTAAAAATATTAAGATTTCTGGAAAGTAGGTGTTTGAAGAGAGTCGATTCAGTCATTTTTGCATCAAGATATTTCCCTGGCTTATATAAAAGTAAACCGAGATATATGATTTTTGAAAATTATCCTTCAATAAAAATTATATCAGAATTTAATAAGCCCGATTGGTATGATAAATTTAAAAATGAAGTATCGAATAGTACTGTTATTTCTTGGATTGGTGTAGTTCGTTACAAAGAAATCATATTAAATATCATGCAAGCTATACAAAATATGGATTTTGATTGTAAATTATGTATTTTTGGAGATGGACCAGATTTAAATTTTGTATTAGAGAAATCAAAAGAATTAAATCTTACTAATAAAATATTATTCTTTGGTAGATATTCCCAGAAAGAAATTAAATATATTTATGAGATTACGGATATAGTTTGGGCTGCATATCCTACAAATGATTATAATGTAGTTTACGCCATTTCTAATAAATATTTTGAAGCGTCTTTATTTGGAAGGGTTATTGCTATTTCAAAAAAGGCAAAAATGTGTAATAGGCTTAAAAAATTTACTCATAGTTCTATTTTGGTAGATGAGTATTCTGCAGAAGATATAGCATATAATATAAAAAGGTATAAAAATTATATAAAAAAATATAATTATGAAAAGTATGAAGAAGGTATTTTTTGGGAAGATGTTGATAATAAAGTAATAAAAGAACTAAAATTTATAGGAGCAGATCTTGAATGAAGAATTAGTATCGGTTATAATGCCGTCATATAATTCAGAGAATTTTATAGAACAGTCTATAAAATCTGTACAAGAACAAACATATCCATATTGGGAATTAATTATAGTTGATGATTGCTCGCAAGATAATTCTGCAAAAATTATTAAAGGAATCGCCAAGCAAGATAGCCGTATAAAATTTATAAAATTAAAAACTAATAGTGGAGCAGCTGTAGCTAGAAATACTGCAATAAAAATAGCTAGCGGTAGATATATAGCTTTTCTAGACTCCGATGATTTATGGTTGAAAGATAAACTTAATTTGCAAATTGAATTTATGAAGAAAAATGGATTAAGCTTTACATATGGCTCATATAGATTGATGGATGAATTTAATAATGATATGGGGTGTTTTATAACCAAAGGAGAAATTACTTATAATAGCATGCTTAAAACCTGCTCTGTTGGGTGTTTAACGGCTATATATGATGTTTCTCAACTAGGTAAAATATATATGCCAAATGCAGATAAGCGCGAAGATTACGCTACGTGGCTAAAAATCCTTAAAAAAATCAAAGTCACTAAAGGTTGCTTAGAGCCGCTTGCTATATATAGGCGACATCGCAAATCGGTATCGGCTAATAAAATTAAAATAGCGTTTTATCAATGGAGATTTTATAGAGATATAGAAAAGCTTAGTTGGTTCAAAAGTGTATATTATTTTATGAACTATATGTTTTATGGATTGATAAAATATAAATAATCAAATCCCTTTTTTGCGTATTACTATAAATACTGTCATAAGTATTGTCTTTACCTCCAGCCATAATGACCAATATTTTATATAGTATAAGTCATACATTAACTTTTGTTTTGCATCTTCGGTACTAGCTCCGTATGGATAATTTACTTGAGCCCAGCCAGTGATACCGGGACAGACTAGATGGCGTTCGTTATAGTATGGTATTTCTTTTTCAAAAAAATTTATCCAGTATCGCCTTTCTGGTCTGGGACCTATTAAATGCATTTCTCCTTTAATTACATTAATGCATTGAGGTATTTCATCTATGCGAGTCCTTCGCATAAACTTTCCAAAACTAAATATTCTTTTATCATTTTCATCGGCAAATTTAGCTCCATATTTTTCCGCATCTAATTTCATCGATCTAAATTTAACACAAACGAATTCCTTGTTATTTAATCCTACCCGTTTTTGTAAAAAGTATATACTTCCAGGCGATTCCTCGTTTATCTTCTTTTTTACATAAAATTTAATTACGATAAATAATATGTATAAAATACTACCACCTATGTAGTCTATGATACGCTTGACAGTATATTCAAAACTATTATAAGGGCGAATATCGCTTAAAAATTCTAAATCTCTATCGTCCTCAGGAATGTAACATTTATGGAAAAATTTCTCCAGAAATTTTTCAATAGATAGAATTTTAATGCGTTTATGGCTAAAACGAAATTGCAAAAGTGTAAGAAATTTGATCATTTTCGGATCTACAAATTCTTTTGTATTTATAACCAAAAATTTATAATTATGACTTTTTAATAAATCTTCTATTTCTAATCTGACGTCTCTTGATGATCGACCTGAATATTTCACAATGTTCACTTCACTAAATTTTTTATGTAATCGCTCGAGTTCCATTTCTGTAAATTTATATTTCCTACCAAGAACTAGCATGGGTACTCCTATCTTTAATAGATTACTTGAGCCATTTTACTATCAAGCTTATTAATATAAGTTTAATCTTTGCTATAACCGAATTAAAGCCACTCAATATTATTTATTATAATTTTATATAAGTTTAGCTATACTAAAAAAATTATAATTTTAAAATTTAAGGATCAAACATTGAATATGCAAGCCATTAATGAAAACGAAATAGATTTGATAGATATAGTTAAAAAAATATTTCAATATAAGAAATTAGTATGCATTATAACTTGCGGATTTATTGCTGTTGGGCTTTTGTATATTCTATTTGCTACTCCGTGGTATAAAGCAACGGCGATGGTAGAAACCGCTTATTATAATAATGAAGCTGGTATGCCTCAGTACATAACCGAAAGATCCGTTCGGATGCATGAGCTTAGAGTAAAATATATTGATGGACTAAAGGATATTAAGGACAAGAACGTAACGGTTGATAGTATCGTCGCCGATAAAGATAGCGCCAATATATTTATTATAACGGCGTTTGCCAAATCAAACGAATTACTAAAAAAACATATAGATGAGATGGTGGCAGATTTAAGCGAAGAAGATGCTATAGTTTTAGATGAATATAAAAAGGTTTTACGTGAACAATTGATAAGTATTGATTCGCAGATAACTTATTTAAAAAATAATAAAATTCGTAATTTAAAAGAACGCATAGAATATTTAAAAGGCGTTCAGATAGCCAAAATAGACGATCAAATAGATATGCTGAACAAGAGAGAAAAGCTTAGCGATGCTGGCGAATTAAAACAGATGGAGTTAATGAATATAAAAGATAAAATTTTAAACGACAATATACCTAAAATAAGTGACGAAATTAGTGCTATAACTCTAGTACAAATTCCTGATTTAATGAAGAAAAAGAGCATTATAGAAAGTAGGCTTTCTGATTTTAATTTTAAAACTTCTCATATAATTTCTAATATAGTTTTATCTGATCGCCCAGCAAAGCCTAAAAAACTAATCATTTTAGCAATATCTGCAATAATAGGACTTATGCTTTCTACCTTTGCAGTATTGGTTTATGATAAATTTAAAACCTGCAATTCCGAAAATAGATAAATTTTAAATAATTTATTTCTATATTGGGGTGTTACGGTTGAATGTAAAGGCTGCTTTGATAAAACTCCCTACTGCGGCGCTTTATATTAAAGATCATATTGCGCTAACCTTTAGCATTGCGCTAAATCAGCAATGCTATTTTACTAAAGAGTAAGGATGACATTTAGCTATTGCGGTATCAAGGCTAGAATTGTTTTTTGCTTTTTGGCTATGATTATTAAATTTCGTCTATGCATCGAATTCTATCGCTTGGATACATTATCGAAAAAGTCATTTATTACTTCGAGTGGCCCTAATTTGCATTTACAAAAGCATCGTGATTATAAATTTGGGTGTATTAATTAAAAATCGCCTATTAAAATTCTATAATTGTATGTAAAAAAGTATTGGTGTCCCGTGTAGTATCTATGCAACTTTTAAAAACGCCCCATAATACGCGATTACAGAATATCGCTCTATAGTCGTTGAAGACCATATAACAAAATTTGCTATCTCTTAAGGAGGCTTTAAATAATAAGCAAAAATGGGTTAAAACATATAGACCTTAAGAAATTTAGCTTAAGCTTTGTAGCAGCTCAAGGCTTAAACCCTTAAGTAGGCTAATCAAACACAATTTTTACTTAGTGCTTTAAACGCTTATCCGTAAAATGTATTCTTATTAGTATAAAGAATACAGTAGTAGATAAAGTTTAAGGCACTATTTTTGTCCTTATGCGTCGGGGATTATATTAGAAAGATCTTAAAAACTACTTAGTCGAAATTTATTGATACTCTTTTTGAGCTTTCCCTCTTAGCTGAAAAGTGCCTAAAAGCCCTTAAGCTTCTTTAAAATCATAATGGGTAGGAAAACTTGATAGAATAGGTTTGGTTCGATAGTCTTTTAAAATTCTTTAAAAGCATGGGCAAGCGATGCAATTTCTTACACATTGCCAAGACTTATAAAATACAGAGGGGATGATTCAAAATTTAAGTAAATAGATAAAAAGTAGCGGAATAGAGGAGGGCAAATCAAGCGTGGCAAGAGTAGCTAGAATAATAAAGAACACTAAAGCGTTTATTCACATACCAACAAACACCAAAGCAGTCATCCATCAAATTACAAAGCAAATCAATGGTATAGGAGTATCAAAGAGCAATGAAAACACAAAATAGCGAATAATAAGGATAAAGTAGACATCCTAAAAGCTTTATGCACTCATAACACTAAAAGCAAGCATCAAAGCTTAATAGTTGCAGCGATTAAAGCATTAAAGCATCAAGGTGTTAAGGTGTTAAAGCACTTAAATGTTATTTCAAAGTAAAGCTTAAAGTGCGGCACTTGAAGCAGCCGTAGCTTTTTAAGTAGCAACTCAATACATCAAGTACCTAAAATATTAATAAGGACCAATGATGATAAAAGTATTAATAAAAGTAAGTAAATTGGGAATAATAGACATAAGTATAACAAGCAAATTAAACATAGTAGGCATAATGGAAAGCAGATCAAACATGGCAAGCATTGCAAGAATAGTTAAGAAGCAGAGAATGCCCGCACGATCCGCTTGATCGCAAATATATCGGAGGGCAGTAAAAACATTAAAAGAATAAGTAAACCAAGCAAATAAAGCATAGTAAGAATATAAAGAAGCACGAGATGTCTGCTACTCAAAGTGGATAAAGCGTTGATTTAAACACTCAATGCCCAATATAAGCGGGAGGTATTAGACAAAAGTATTCGACAATTATAAAAAACTAAAAAGCCGGGGTTAAACATATACGCCAAAGACATTATGAATATCAAGCAGAATTTAAACAAAGCGGCATAAATTTAAACAAGAAGCATATAAGCAAATTTTATGAAAATCCATATAAAATAACTGAGATATGCTCAAAAATCGTTGCATTACGAATACTGGTGCAATACCCCAATGACGATATAGGCACAATATACTACCGCCGGCAGTTGCTGCATTATACATATCGAAGCAGCTATAGCCAAACCGGACTAAGATTAAAGACGCCGGACTAAATATCAAAGTACTCTAAACCGGATTAAGATTAAAAAACATTATAAGGTACTATAAATTCTAATAAGCGGCGAATAAACGACGACAATGCTTTAACGACGCAATACTCAAATATACAAACTGCTCCTAAACGATTAAACACTACCCAATAGCGCGATCCATTAAAAGCTACACTGGAATTTAAAGTAAAATTTATTAAGATTAAGATGCAAGCGGCGAAATCTTGCTCATCAACACATCAAAAAGCTACACTCAATTTAAAGCCTAATTCAAAAAGCAGAGGAAGCTTTTCGAGGACAAGGACAAGAATATAAAACGCTCCACGCCACATAGCATTAAAACGCGTCATACTATTAAAAAGAAGTCATAGAGCATTGCAATCACAAAGAAACAATATCTTTTAGGCTTATAGCTTTTATAGTTATGTGATGATTAAAAATACATAGATGTATTTTCAAATTTACGTGTATGTGTAATATACAAAAAATACCACCCAAAAAAAGAGAGCTCCTATAAAGCGTTAAAACGTCTCAAATACGTCAAACAAGGTAAAACAGGACAAAAAGATACACTATAAATATCCGTCAAGAGCCTATCGCCTCTTGACGGATATCCCCAGCCCTATGGCATTTATAGCTTGCATATGGTACGCTTCATGGCGTAAAATGAGACGAGTGGGAAGGCAAATGGGACACGACTTTTATGGGGTCTGCTCCATTCGACCCGTTGCCCCGATTACGATCCTGTCGCTTCTCTTTCACGATCCTGCCTAAATACTCTTTCTTTAAGCGTCTTAGAATTTAATATACGCTGACGCTTTGCGAATCAGATATGCCTTTAAATGTCCGTCTAAATCTTGCGATTTTTGAAACGGCGAAACCAAAATTTCATCGTTTTATAAAATTTTAATCCCCTTTCGTATAAAATGCATTAAAATTTCATTTATAAAGAGCTTCATTTGGATAAATTTAAAATAGCTTTCGCCATTTTTGCTTTGATCTTGGGTGCGGATGCACTAAACGCAGCGGATAAATTTAATTCCGCTTCACAGAAATCTCTCTCCGATAGAGCGAACACACAAAGGTCAACCTCCAATAAAACGTACACACAAAAATCTACTCAAAACCAAGCAGCCGCGCAAAACACTCAGAGCGCTTTGGAAAAATATCTCTCCACTCCCGAGACGGGCTCGAAGCAAGATAGCTCGCAAAGTGCCTCAAAGAATTCAAACCCAAAAGCCCCTACTAAAATTTATAGACTCGACAGATCAAAAATACGAGATATAAATCAAAAAAGATTGGACGGGGAGCTTGATTTAAATTCAAAGGCAGGTCTAAACTCCTTCTCCTTCGACGCCTTATTAGAGCATACTTTAGCTAATTCTCCGAGTTTAAATTTAACCAGGCTCGATGTTCAAAGCGCACGCAACGAGCTTGAGTATCAAAAGGCCTCACGCTACCCCGAGCTTGGAATTAATGCCAATAGCGAATACGCCAAACGCTACGGCGCCCGCTACAACTCCGTGCAGATTGGCGACGATAGCCTGGTCTCGCAAAGCGGCTACGGAGATTCCCTCTCTTTAGTACTACGTCAAGATATATTTAAATTCGGCGCGGATGAGTTAGCGATCGAAGCTGCCGAAGAGAATATCAAACAAGCAAATCTTAAAAGATGCGCTTCGTATATGGATAGCTCGATTAAGCTTTTGGAGCTTTACGACGAGGCGCTCGGATATAAAAACAGAATAGAAATCTATGAGCGGCTAAAAGATGCCTACGAGATGCTTTATATCTACGAAAAGAGGCTATCGGGCGCAGGAGAGTTAAGCAAAACTGTCCTGGCAGATCAAGCCATAGCATTAGCTGATACGAGCTATGAACTATCTCAACTACAGCTTAATGCCAATAACGCCTTAAATAAAATTTACTCGCTTTCCGGGGTTAAAATTCCAAACGTGTTTTATCTCTCGGATCTAGGCGGAGCTAATAGTATCAACTCGGACTTTGTACCCTTTGAAGATAGCGTAATAGCAAAGGGGTTTGATCATGAATTAGCCGCAAATGAGCTAAGTATGAGATCGCAAGAAAGACTTTATTATCCTACCGTTTCGCTCTACGGCAGATACGATCTTTACGGCAGCGACAGAGACGACTTTAGCCGTGCGGGAAAAGATATTAAAAGGCATGGATATAGAGCGGGGCTTACAGTGCATATGAGCCTGTTTGACGGAGGCAAGCGCGTCGCACAGATTAAAGAAAAAGAGATCAATAAAGAGAGGATTTTATCTAAAAAGGAGGAGGCGAAATTAGAATACGAAAAGCAGATCGCAGATCTTAAACTATTTCTATCCAAAAAGGACGAATACGATAAGATATTATCTAACTCCTCTAAAATTTCAAAA
The DNA here is from genome assembly GCA_963525605.1 of uncultured Campylobacter sp. Lineage (GTDB taxonomy): Bacteria > Campylobacterota > Campylobacteria > Campylobacterales > Campylobacteraceae > Campylobacter_B. Next base: position 9,837 of record CAURKZ010000004.1, on the reverse strand, counting down.
GATATCCTAACTATGCAAAAGAGATTAAATGCCGGTAACGAAAGCTCAAAGATAGATGTTTTAAATTCTCTAATAGCCTCTTTAAAAAAGGAGTTAGCTCTTAAAGAACATGCACAAAAAGCTAGCTTTAATATCAAAAAAGCGGAACTAATGTCTAGATATGGAAGGTGTGAGTAGGCTGTTTGGTAGCCAAGTAGATGATTTCGCGGCTAGCCCAATAGATAGTTTAAGCGGCTATGGCGTTTTAACATAGCGTCTTGCATTTGTTTTTAGGCTTTGTATTTTACTGTGCTGTGAAGTAAAATTTTAAAATTTAGAGTAGTAAAGAACCTTGAAATTTGATATGGCAAAGCAGTTTTAAATTTTAAATATACCGTAAGAATAAAAAGGTAAAATGCGCCAAATTTTTAGCTATGCCCACATGTTAGTATATAGGAGATAAAATGAACGATATGAAACCGAGTGAGCCGTTACTAATCATAAAAAGGGCGAGGCGTTTTTACGGACCTTTTTATGCGGTAGTTAAAATTTTGCAATTTTATATCGCCATTGTTTTTATAATGCTTGACAAGCCTTATGCGCCTATCGTAGGCTGGATAACGCTAATCGGTCTTTTTTATACGACGGTTATTCCGAATTGCTTTAAATTTATTGCGTGCTACGATGATAAAGTGATAGTAAGATATATCTTTTGGCAAAGGGTTCTAAAATATGATGAGATTAAATATATTGCTACATTTGCATATCTGCCTGGAGGCGAAACACTTTGCCTAAAACTAAAATTTAATTTGGCAAATATCGTATTTAATCTAAGCTCGATTATTTTGCCTTTAAGCTATATAACAAAAGAAGATTTTGAAAAATTAAAAATTTTAATGAGCGATAAAAATATCGAATACAGCAATTTTATTTAAGGAGTATAAAATGGGATATGGTTGCAGCTACTGGACGGAAGAGAACGGTAAAGTAGTTCTTCATCTTATGAATTCGGAGGAAAAAATAGATTGTCCTACCGATGATAATAAGAGTGGAAATGTTCCGGGGTCGGGCGAAAGTACTCCTCAACCTAGTCAACAACAAAAGAGTCAAAAAATAGCTATGAGCGCTTTCAGCGGTTATTTAGCTTTTAGTGGAAGTTTACTCGAAAATGCCGGTAAGATCGCAGGAACCGTCGCCAAAGCTACCCCTTATGGAAAGATCTTTGCAGTAACGGATGGAGTAATATCGGGAGTATTTGACGCAAACGGAAATCCTGATAAAAGTATGAATGATGTAATTGGAACGGCGGCCACAGCCATATTAATGGGCGAAGCGCTTGGTGCTCTTGGTTTTACGATTGGCGGTCCAATAGGCGGAATCATAGGCGCAACTATTGGCGGTGTTGTCGGAGCCGTATGGGGTGAAGATTTTTATGAACTTGGTATTAAAGCTGCTTTAAAGGCTATGGAACTCGCTGATCAAGCAGCCGAAAGATATAACAAACTTTACGATGAAACTGTTAAATTTTGGAATGATTTATTTAATGACGTTGGCGATGAGATATCAAAAACCCTCCAAGACGCTAAGAATTTCTACAGTCAATTATTCAGCTCTATTTTTAACTTCTCCATCTACGACCCTCTCGCCCTTGATCTTAACGGTGATGGCAAAATCGGTATCAATCCTATATCCATAACGGCTTCGGATAAAAAATCAGGCTCGAATAATAATGAAAGCGGCGGAGCCTACTTCGATCACAACGGAGATGGAGTATCTCACAGATCATCTTGGATAAGCAAAGAGGATGGAATTTTAGCCTACGATCGTAACGGCAACGGCAAGATAGACGACGGCGGCGAGCTATTTGGAAATTTCACGCATATAAAAGATAAAGATGGTAATCAAAGACTAGCTAAGGACGGCTACGAAGCTTTAAAGGAATTTGATAGCAATAACGACGGAGTTATAGATAGTAAAGACGATAAATTTAAAGATCTTAAAATTTGGCAGGATGCGAACTCTAACGGGATCTCAGACGAAGGCGAGCTAAAGAGCTTAGATGAGCTAGGTATAGCCAGTCTAAGCCTAAATCACAATGAGGTAAACGAAGATCTAGGAGGCGGAAACACCCTAAGTCTAAAGGGAAGCTATACTAAAAAAGACGGCACCGCTCATAGTATGGGCGATCTGAATTTCAACGTAGATACGATAAACTCTAAATTTAAAGATGAAACGCCGTTAAACTCCGAAGATATGGCTAGAGCGAATATCAAAGGCTTTGGATTACTAAGAGATCTAAGATCGGCCGCTGCTTTAAATAAAGATCTTGCTGCCGCACTAGATAACTACTCTCGCTTAGGTACTAAAGAGGAGCAGCTCAAGGCTCTACCAGGTCTCATCAAAGCCTGGAGCGAGACTGCGGTAAGAAGCACGGGCGGAAATTCTAATGCCGCGGGCTACGAAGTAAGCCTAAAAGGGGTGAAGCTTCCAAGCAATGTAAATCTAGGCGCAGGATCAAACATCAATGTAGATGCAGACGGTAACGTGATAAACTCAAGCGCTCCAAACGCTAGAAGACTAAGCCTTACTCCGTCTCAATACAGAGCACTTCTAGATAGTTCTAAATCCATAGATGAAAACCTACTAAAGGAATTTGAGAGTATAAAATACAAGATCAAAGTAATCGATGCTTTCACCGGCTCAAAGACTACAGAGCTCTATTATATAAGCAATGACGATATAAAAGCTATCATCAAAAACACAAACGAAACCTATGAGAAAATTTTAAACTACTCCTATGCTTCGCTACTGGCTCAAACGAGACTAAAAAGCTATGCCGATCTGATAAGTCTGGATATGATCTCCGTGCCTAACGATATGGCTGCGGGCGGTGCCTCGGCGGGCGGCAATTCAAAATCCGATACCGCAAGCGGCGGTGCAAACGCATCTGCTAAGCCGAAGTATGATTTTAGGCTAAATTTCACCAAAGTAATCGATAAATTTAAAGAGATCAACCTAAGCGATCCGAAGAAAGCTTTCGTGGATTTGGCAGAGTTTGCTACTTTATTTCAGAGCAAAAAGGAGTTCGCCGCAGGACTTAGCCTACTTGCCGAGTTTGCATACGGAGCGAATAAACAAGGAGTGTTGAGTGAATATCTTGACACGCTCGGCAAGGATTCAATAAGTAAGATAAACATTACCACTAACTCAAGCGGCAGCGCCAGTGATGATATTGTACTGGGCTCAGATGGTAACGATAAGCTCTATGGAGATAACGGAGATGATATCCTAGATGGCGGAGCAGGCAACGACTATTTAAATGGCGGAGCAGGCAACGATACTTATCTATTCGGTAAGGGCGACGGAATAGACACTATAAACAATAACGATAATGCTCAAAACAGCAACGATACTATTAAATTTAAAGAGGGGATAAACAAGGAAGATTTAATCTTAGAAAGAACGGGATACTACGGAAGAGATCTTTCAATAAAGATTAAAGACACCGATGATCAAATAACCATCTCCGATATGTTTTTAGATAATAGTGGAGAAGGATTATTTAACGACTATGGTCTTATAAAGAAATTTGAATTCAGCGATGGCTCATCCCTTAGTGCCGATGATGTAAAAAATATGATGCTTAATCCAAAATCAAACAACGATACCGTTATACATGGCTTTTATACGGATGATACCATTAGCGTAGGCTCAGGAAACGATACCGTTATTGCTAAAAGCGGTAATGATATCGTAAACGGTAACGGCGGTAACGACACCCTCTACGGCGGTAACGGTAACGACATCCTCTATGGCGGTGAAGGTGACGATAAGCTCTATGGAGATAGCGGAGACGATATCCTAGAAGGCGGAGCCGGTAACGACTATTTAAGCGGTGGCGAAGGTAATGATACCTATCTATTCGGCAGAGGCGACGGAGTAGATACTATAAGCAATAGTGATAGCTCTCAAGACAGAAACGACATAATTAAATTTAAAGAGGGAATCGGTAAGGAAAACATCACCTTTCAAAGGGTCGCCAACGATCTGGTATTAAAATACGGCGAAAACGACACCGTCCGTATAAATAACCAATTCGGCGGTGGTGCTATAGAGCAGATTGCGCTTGCTAGTGGAGAGTATATCACTGCTAGCAAGATAAATAAGATCATCGAGGATCTCAACGCTTACGCCTCAAATAACGGTATGAGCAATATCTCGATGGATGATATGAAAAATAATCCGGATATAATGCAGATGTTTGCGAGCGGCTGGGGGAATTAATCTTCCACCCTCACGCTACGTGCTTCTAATTCTATGCGGTGATATTCTAACTACTACTAGCAAAACGCCGCCGGTTCATAATACCGGCGGTGACAATCTCGCCCCTCGCAGAGATATTGTTCGCTTGGATTACCGCCGTCCGCTAGGATGAACAACCACTAAGATTAAAAGTAGTTGTTCAAGAGGTGTGCCCAACCAGGCAAGATAGCTAACCACTCGGGCAAGGACAGCTCTGTCGAACCACATTTGGCTAGAGGCTCGCTTGCTAGAACGAACAGCAGCTCAAGATAGAGGGAGTAGCTATCCACTCTGCTTCGGCACTACATTAAAATTTATCAAGCGGACGTCCTTGCTTGCGCTAAATTTAAAGTGAGGTCGCGCTAGTACAGGCAGGATAGACAGTCACTCAAACAAGCAGTGCATTCAAGTAAAGACTTACCCATTAGGGTAAATATCCACACTTGCCATCCTGCTCCTTCCCTACCTTACGCTAAGTCCTTCGTCTAGGTATTTGATGACGGGATAGATAAATAGCTCTATTACGCGCCGTTTGCCTACTTTTACTTCGGCAGTTACGCTCATACCAGGCTCGATCTCCTTTTTGATCCCATCTACGATCAAAAATGTAGAATCCGGTCTGATCTTTACTTCGTAGATCTCTCCCAGCTTCTCATCGTTTATCGCATCGTTTGCTATGTGAATCAGCTCGCCTTCAAGCTTGCCGTATTTTTGAAAGTCGAAGGTCTGAACCTTAATCGCCACGCTTTGATTATTTTCCAGATAGCCTATGTCTTTATTAAGAACATTCGCTTTAATGATCAAGGGCTTATCGCTAGGCACTATAGAGATTAAATTTTCTTGATTTGTGATGGCGGTTCCTTGAGTATTTACGAGTAGCTTTCCCACAAAGCCGTCAACCGGAGAGGAGATGATCTGCTGTCTGGTTTGAAACAAGATCGCGTTGATCTCCGCTTTTAGCGAGCTTGCTTCTTTCTGCTTGGCTAGCATCTCATCGAGCCACTTTGATATGCTTTGGCTTTTAAAGGCCTCGAGCTCTTTAGCTAGCTCATCTAAATTTGCCTTTTGCTCGGAAAGCTTCTCTTTTGAAATTTTAAGATTGGAGTTTAGCTCGATTACCTTGGATTTGAGCTCATATAGATCTCTGCGCGCTATTATATCTTTTACTTTATTTAGATTGCTTAGCCGCGCTTCATCTATCTTTAAAATTCCGCTTAGCCTCTCGACCTCCAAATTAGTAGAATTTATCCCCATTTGCAGAGCTTGCATCTTTAGATTATAGACGTTTATGCTCTCTTCGTAATTTGATTTTTGCGTATTGTATAAGCTCAGCTCATCTGCGCTGATGTTAGCATCTAAGCTTTTGCCCGAACTTAGAGCGTCGAGCCTTTTTATCGAGTATTCAAGTAGAGCTAGGCTTTCTTGTTTGGTGGATAAATTTACCGTAGAGACGCTTGGATCGATTAAGATTAGATGATCGCCCTTTTTTACTCTATCACCCTCTTTTACTAAAATTTTAGAAACGACGCCGCTTTCGAGCGATTTTAAAATTTTAATCTCGCCGTCGGGCACGACCTTGCCGTTAGCGCTTACTACGATATCCACTTTAGCAAATACCATCCACAGCACGGCAAATATCAAAGCCCCGCAAGCGATCCATAAAATTGATCTTCCTAAAGGGTTTTGCGGAGCATCCTCTATCTCGATCAATAAAGGCTTGAACTCGTTTGAATCATCCTCTATTCTTTTAAAGATTTTTAGCATTGTTTATCCCGTCTTATCCTTCGCCCTAGCCTAGCTGCTTATCATATAAGCTCTTGTAGTAGCCGCCCAGAGCCATTAGCTCCTCATGCTTTCCGCGCTCTACGATCTCGCCCTTATCAAGTACTAAAATTTCATCGCAATTCTTGACGGAATTTAGCCTATGCGCGATGATGATGAAGGTTTTTCCCTTTTTGATCTCGCTTAAATTTTTATTGATGATACTTTCGCTTTCATAATCAAGCGCGGAGGTCGCCTCATCAAAGATTAAAATTTTAGGATTATTTATGAGCGCTCTAGCGATTGCGATGCGCTGCTTCTGTCCGCCGCTAAGGCTAGAGCCGCGCTCGCCTACGAAGGTATCGTAACCTCCCGCAAGCTCTGCTATAAAATCATGAGCGCCTGCGATCTTGCTAACCCTGATGATCTCCTCCATACTCGCCCCGCTTGCGGCAAAGGCGATGTTTTCCTTGATACTGCCGCTAAATAGATAGTTTTCCTGAAGGACCACGCCGATGTTTTGCCTCAAAAGATAGGGATTAAGATGTCTGATATCTATGCCGTCTATGTAAACGGCGCCCGAGCTTTGCAGATAGAGCCGCTCGATCAGCTTCGTAATCGTGCTTTTGCCGCTGCCGCTTCTACCGACTATGCCTACGCTTTTGCCAGGAGAGACGTGAAAGCTGATATCTTTTAGCACCAAATTTAGATCCGGCCTGTATCTAAAATTTACGGCGTCAAATTTTATATCCCCTTCTATATTATTTAGCGCAATGGGTTTATCGGTGCTCTGCTCGGTTGGAGTATTTAATATATCTCCTAGCCTATCTACGCTAAGAAGGGCTTGCTGAAACTCATTCCAAAGACCTACCAGCCTCATTACAGGAGCGCTAAATTGCCCCGCAAACATCTGAAAGGCGATGAGCTGACCGACGCTTAGTTTGCCTTCGATTACGAGCCCCACGCCGAAATATAAGATGCAAAGCGTCATAAGCTTTTGCAGTGCGGAGGCAAAGCCGCTTGCGACATTGCTTAAATTTGAAAGATTAAAAGATGAGCGGACATATCTGCCTAGATTTTCCTCCCACATCTTTTGCATACTACCCTCGATCGCCAGAGATTTTACCGTCTGCATTCCGGTTACCGCTTCTACGAGATAGGAGTTCGAAGCGGCTCCCATTTGAAATTTATCCTCCAGCCTCTTTCTAAGCACGGGAGTAATGAAAAAGTAGATCGCAGCAATTACGCTTATAAATGCGATTGCGATCAGCGTGAGTTTAATGCTGTAAAGCAGCATCATAAAGACGAATACGAAGCTAAATAAAATATCAAGTAGCACGCTAACGCTTTTATTTGCGATAAACTCTCTTATGCTATCTAGTTCTCGCACTCTAGCTACTATGTTTCCGACCTTGCGGTTCTCAAAGTAGGTCATCGGAAGTAGAGCCAAATGGCTAAAAAGCTCGCTACCTAGCTTAGCATCAATTTTAGTAGTAGTGTGCGCGAATATATAATTTCTACTAAGGCTTAAAAGCATCTCAAATATGATGGTCGCCAAAAATGCAAATGCAATTACGTTTAGCGTGCTAATGCTATGATGAGTTAAAACCTTATCTAGCACTACCTGCGTAAAAAGCGGCGTCACTAGACCGAAAAGCTGCATGATAAATGAGGCCAAAAGCACTTCAAATACAACCCTTTTAAAGCTTAACATCCGCTTGTAAAACCACGCAAAGCCGAATTTAATCTGAGAATTCAGAGTTTTATGAGCTAGCACTATAAACTCGCCGCTGCAAAGATCAAATAGCTCGCTTGCGCCCAGCTCTTTTACGGAATTGCCGCCATCAAATACTATAAATTTAATAGCTGCTTCTGGCTCTTGTGAGGCTTTGGATTGAGGAGATCTGGATGAGTGGAAGGCTTTGGATTCTTTGGAGGACGAATGGGATGCGCCCGCGTGGGATGGAGACGGCGCGCCGGAAGAGAACGATGCGGAGGAAGATGAGTTTAAAGAATTTGTCGTGTCGTTGTTAGAGCTCAATATCTCCTTGGAATCTGCCGTATCTTTGGAATTTGCGCTATTTATATCAGCTGCTGTCTTGTTAGCGTTTGCCGCTTTAATATACGCTTCGCTTTGCTGCTCAATCTTTAGGACGTTGAAGTAGCTTCCGTCCTTTTTCTGAAGGATAAAGGGAGGTTTATAGCGCATCAAATTTGAAAGATTTAGCTTTTTGATTTTAGCCTTAAACTCGCAATGTTTAGCCATACGCACCAGCTCTTCGATCTGCGGCTCCTCGCTGCTTAGCGCAAATTTATTTATAAGCGCCTTGGCATCGAATGGGATATGATTTACGGCAGCTATCAGACCTAGCGAGCCCAGAGCGGTTTGCATTGGATACCTTTGAGTGAAATTTGAAAGAATTCTATTAAGTATATTTGAAACGGTGCTTAAATTCGGAGGGAATTTTAAAAAAATTTAAGGGATTGAGAGAATTTGGGAAACTAGGACGATGGCGCTAGAGGAAAGAATGGGCGTAGGAGTGGCCATCGAATAGATTATGACAACCAACAGGATACCCGACAAAAATATTCAGTTCAAAATCGGCTTCGGGATATCCACGCAATATGTAAAAATTTTGTCATTATATGCCGATCTGATTGGGAAAGATAATGCGTAATAACGTAAAGTAGGCCGCTATAGTAATTTAATATCTGATTAAGCCGCAAAGAGTAAAATAGATGAACTTCTGAGATCATCAATGGGGATAAGGATGAACGAAGCAAGGCTTGAAGAGCTAAAGAGGCTTTTAAAAACTGAAAGTGATTTCATTATGCTCAAGCTAATTTTAAAATTTCACATAAATTCAAGCAGATGAATTTATATGAAATTTAATGACGAGATAAGATATAGAGCAATAAAATATTGCTACTAAAGAAGCTCTTTGAGCTCTATAAATTTGCATATGTATTTTTATAAGGGTTAGATATGCGCAGTATAGTATTTCTTTTCATAATACCCGCTTTTTTTACCATAAGCTTTTTTGTCGCCTTAATCGCCCTCAAAGGCAAACGCAAATGTTTTTGGCTTCTTGTTTGGTTTGTCGTATTTTTTGGTGACGGATTTATAGTTTCTGCCATATTTCATTGCTACGGATATCTATACGGCAAAATAAACGTCTATGAAAAGCCCGCTATCAGAGCATATTATGCCGGAGAAAAGAAATTTGATCTAGGGTTTCCTAAAGTAAATCAATTCTCATCGCAAGATTATACTAAAGACATTGCTTTTACGATGTTGATAAATGGCAATTTGGACTATATAGATTATAGAGTTCAAGCGAAAGATAGTGCCAATAATGGTAAATTTTTTAGAATGTACGTAGATAACAATACTTCAAATAAATGCTTTATGTCGATAGATGAAGAACTAAAGGACTACTTATCCGATAAAAAAATACCTTACTCTGAATTTAAACAACTTTACGACGAGTACCACTCAAAACCTGGCGAGTATAAAGAGATATATTATGATGCTTGGTTTGATAACGAAGAGAGAAAAAAGAGTTACCCGCAGCAACAAAGAATAGTAGTGGACAAAATAATAAAAATAGTGCAAGAACGATATAGAAGCCCAAACCCTATTAATATGAACGGCAAGGTATTTACATGGGACGACTATCAAATAAAACGGGTTATAGATAGGCTACAAGACGTAGATAAAAAAATGGAATACTACAAGCAAATTTATAAAGACAAATGTGTAGCTCGCAAAGAAATCTCCAAAGATGAAATAGC